>CAIOTJ010000303.1 GCA_903861195.1 uncultured Planctomycetaceae bacterium
ATTGTGTTCAACACCAACGACGGGGGGCGTCTGCCGGTCGAACAGTACCTGGCCGCGACGTTGAGTGAACGGGAGGCATTGGAGGCGGGGCGGACGACGATTGCGACCGTCGCAGAGGAACAGAAGCTCAACGCGAAGTACCTGGGTCTGCTGTGGCAGGCGCTGCACGATCCGCAGCCGACGTTGTTGCTGCAGCGGGTGCAGCAGCGGTGGAAGAGTGCCCAGCCGGCGGACGCCCAGGCGCTGGCGGCCGAGATTTCGCAGTGGCAGAACGCCCTGGTGAAGTTTCGCAGTGTGGGGCACATGAAGTCGTGGATGCAGTCGGTGGAGCCGCTGGTGCCGCAGCAGGAGATGAAGTTCAAAATTCCCGCAGCGGACGCGGGCTCGGATGTCGAGGTGTCGCTGGTGTCGAATGATCTGGCGGTGGGAACGGGCGCTCCGTTGGTGGAGTGGCTGGAACCCCGGCTGGTGGCCCCGGGACGCCCCGATCTGCCGTTGAAGGCGGTGCGTGGCTTCGTGGCCGAGATGTCGGCCCGGAGAACCCGGCTGCTGGGGTCGACCGCCGCCGCCCTGACCGCCGCCGCCGAGGCGGGGGCGACCCAGGGGGAGGTGGACCGCGCGGCTCTCGCGAAGAAGCACCAGGTGGATCTGGAATCGCTGAATGCCTGGTTCGACTACCTGGGGGTCGGCGGCAGCAGCGAATTGAAACTGGCCCTGCTGACCAACAGGCAGGGGACGAGCTACGAGTTTGTGAAGGGATGGTCGACGGGCGAGTTGCCCAATATCGCGGCGAATTCCAGCGGCAATGCCGTGCGGATTCCGGGCAACATGAAGGCACATGGCGTGGTGGTGCATCCCACCCCCACGGTGGCCTCGTGCGTTGGCTGGCGCAGTCCGATCGATGGTGTGGTGACGGTGGCCGGTGCGGTGACGCACGCCCATCCGGAGTGCGGCAATGGGGTGACCTGGTCGGTGGAACTGCGGCGGGGGGCGACCCGGCAGAAGCTGGCCAGTGGAATCGCCCAGGGGGGGAAACCGGTGCCGTTTGGTCCGGTCGAGAAACTCGCCGTCCGTCCGGGAGATCTGATCTCGCTGTTGATTGGTCCTCGCGATGCAAATCACTCGTGCGACCTGACCGATCTTGAGTTGGAGATTACCCCGGTCAGCGAGAAGCAGAGTGTCTGGAGCCTGACGGCTGATGTGTCGCCCGATATTCAGGCGGGGAATCCGCATGCCGACCGCCAGGGGAATGCCGAGGTGTGGCACTTCTACAGTGAGCCGGTGGCTCCCGGGGCGCAGGGCCCGGTCATTCCCGCCGGTTCGCTGCTGGCGAAGTGGCAAGGGGCGGCCGACGCTGGGGAGCGGAACCGGCTGGCGGCCGAGGTGCAGAAACTGCTGACGGGTGAGGCTCCGGCCGATCCGCAGCAGCCCGACGCGGTGTTGCGGCGGCAACTGGTGTCGCTGGGAGGCCCGTTGCTGGCGGCGGCCTGGAAGTCGGCGGCTGGTTCGCAGAGTGCGACGAATGTGCCGGTCGAGTCGGGCTACGGGTTGCCTGCCGCACGGTTCGGCACCGCGGCCAACGGGGTTGCGGTTGGGGCGAATTCACTGGTGACCCCGGCGAAGTCGGCGGTCACCTTCCGTCTCCCCGCTGACCTGGCGGAAGGAGCCGAGTTGGTGGCGGTGGCGAGGGTGTTGCCCGCCCCCAATGCGTCGGGAGCGGCGCAGTTCGCGATGGCCGCCGGGAAGCAGGAGCCGTCGGGCCAGGTGCGGGTGGATGCCCCCATCGTGTTTGCCGGCGAAGCGACGCAGAAGCAGTTTGCCGAGGCGTTTGAACGGTTCCGTGAGTTGTTCCCGGCGGCGCTCTGTTACACGAAGATCGTGCCGGTCGACGAGGTGGTGACGCTGACGCTGTTCCATCGCGAAGATGAGCCGCTGCAGCGGCTGATGCTCGATGAACGGGGAAAAGCCGAGCTGGATCGGCTGTGGAACGAGCTGCATTTCGTGGCCCATGACGCCCTGACGCTGGTGGACGCCTTTGCTCAGTTGATGGAGTATGCGACCCAGGACAGCGATCCGGGGCTGTTCGAGCCGTACCGGAAACCGATTCACGACCGGGCGGCGGCGTTCCGCCAGGAACTGGTCGATGCCGAGCCGAAGCAACTGGAGGCGCTGATCGCCTTCGCCGGGCAGGCGTACCGGCGGCCGCTGAAGAAGAACGAAGAGCAGGAGCTGCGGGCGCTCTACCGGCGGCTGCGCGAGCAGGAGTTGCCGCACGATGAGGCGTTCCGGTTCACCCTGGCGCGCCTATTTGTCTCACCGGCGTTTTTGTACCGACTCGAGAAGGCACCAGAAGGGGCGACGGCGGGGGATGTGAGCGCCGATGAACTGGCAAGCCGGCTGAGCTACTTCCTGTGGTCGTCACAGCCGGACGCCAGCCTGCGCGAAGCGGCGGCCGCGGGCCGGCTGACTTCGCCCGACGAGCTGCGATCCCAGGCCCGGCGGATGCTGCAGGATGGGCGGGTTCGCCGGCTGGCGACCGAGTTCGCCTGCCAGTGGCTGCACATTTATGACTTCGACACGCTCGACGAAAAGAGCGAACGGCACTTCCCCGAGTTTGCCGAGTTGCGGGGAGACATGTACGAAGAGGCGATTGTGTTCTTGACCGACCTGTTCCAGCGCGACGGCTCGGTGGGGGAGGTGTTCGATGCCGACCACACGTTTGTGAATGTCCGTCTCGCGAAGTTCTACGGTTTGCCCGACGCCGAAGTGCAGTCGCTGTTCCCGGCAGGGGACCCGAATGCCGCGGGCTTCCGCCGGCTGGCGGGGGTGAAAGCCCTGGGCCGGGGGGGCGTGCTGGGGCTGCCGGCAACGCTTGCCAAGCAGTCGGGGGCATCGCGAACGAGTCCCATCTTGCGGGGGAACTGGGTGTCGGAGGTGCTGTTGGGTGAGAGATTGCCCCGGCCTCCGAAGGATGTCCCGGTCTTGCCCGAGGATGAGGCGCAGGAAGAGAAAACGGTTCGGCAGTTGGTCGAGCAGCACAGCAACGATCCGCGGTGCTCGAACTGCCACGTGCGGATTGACCCGCTGGGGTTCGCCCTGGAGGGGTTTGATCCGATCGGGCGGCGGCGCGAGAAAGATCTGGCGGGCCGGCCGATTGACGCGGTGTCGACCCTGGGGGATGGCACCCGGTTCGATGGTCTGGCCGGCTTGCGGCAGTACCTCGTGAAAGATCGCCGGTCGGCCATCCAGCGGCAGTTCTGCAAGAAGCTGCTGGGTTATTCGCTGGGACGCGGCGTGCAACTTTCCGACGAACCGCTGTTGGCCGAGATGCAGGCTGCTCTCGACCAGCACGAGGGACGCTTTTCGGCGGCGGTCGAGGTGATTGTCTCCAGCCCGCAGTTTCGTCAGATTCGTGGCCGGGACGCAGCGGTGGCCGACGCGAATTGAGACGCGGGGCGAAGGGCGGAAGGATCAAGGCGGAAGTATGTCTGGGGTACGATCAGACAGCTTCCGTGATGACATCCTGGTGGCGCAGCGAGCGGCTGGCGGTGGCCAGGTCCGGAAACAGTCCCGCGGCCACACCGGCCGTCAGGGCGCAGCCGACGGCGGCTTCTTCGCAGTGGTGGGTGCAGACCAAAGGCAGCCCCAGCCCCCGGGTGACCAGCCGGGCCAGCAGGGGGTTTTCTCGCAGTCCATTTC
>CAIOTJ010000304.1 GCA_903861195.1 uncultured Planctomycetaceae bacterium
CTCCAGGCGTTGTTGCATGGTCATCCTCCAATACTCGCGGCGAGTTGCCTCGTCCGCGGCGGAGAAGGAATCAAACGTCTGGACGGCGTATCGGGACCTCACGAATCACAACTCCCGGCCCCACCAAGCTTCGGTTCGGTTTGGTAGCGAGCCCGTGTGGAAAATCCAACATCTTGGCGACAAATCGATAGGAATTGTCGCCATCTTGGCCGTGGGGGGCAATGCCGTTTTGCCTCGTAACCGAACTCTGTGGTGGGCTTCCACCTCAGACAATCTCTCCAGTGGATCGGACACGAGGAATCGAAACGTGTTCCGATCTTGGTCACCATGACACCGTTTGGGTGGCCGGTTCCATCCGCTCCCCCATTCGACACAGTCGACGCGCAAAGGTTCCCCTCGCAGGCGGAAAGCCGACGCCACGCCCGTGGCGACCAGCCGGAAGGCTTGTCGAGCCCCCCCGCTCAACCCAACACCACGCGCCCACCGCGGGCCGCTGCCCGTGTCGAGGCGACCCCGCGCTCCCTCCGGTCGCGGGGGTGCGCTCGCCCCTGGCCGCGTCCCGGCCCGCGCTGGAGCTCACGATTCCTGAACTCGGACGAGGCGGAAGCCCAGATTGATGAACTGGTCGTCGACGGGGTGCAGGTACCGGAGCGCGCACCGCACGAGGCGGGCGTTGTGGCCCCAGCCCCCGCCGCGAATGACCCGCGACTCGCCTGTCGACCAACCTTCCCCCGGATCAACCTGCGCCTGATCGGTGTAGTCGCGCATCGCGTCGGCACACCACTCCCAAACATTGCCCAGCAGATCGTACAAACCCCACGCATTCGGCAGTTTTTGTTTCACTCGCCTCGTGCCCGCTCGTGTGTGCTGGTACTGCTTTTCTGGCCACTTCGAGCTGTCGGCGCCGATTTTCGGGTCCAAATCCCAAGCCACCCCGCTGTTGCCACCATACCAGGCGATGGCATCCAACGCCGGGGCGTTGTTCTCACCCAGAATCGCGATCGATCCATCAGCCCCCCCAGCCGGATAGAGCGCCGTCGCCGATCCCGCCCGGCACGCGTACTCCCACTGCGCCTCCGTCGGCAACCCGGCCCGCAACTCGGGCTGCAACTCATTCAGTGTCGTCAAAAACGTCTGCACATCGTTCCAAGACACCTGCTCGACCGGCCGCCTCGGATCGACAAACCGACTGGCATTCCTCCCCATCACCGCTTCCCACAGATCCTGGCAACAGGGCGTGTCGGCCATCCAGAACCCTTTGGTGAGCGTGACGTCGTGCCGCGGCCCTTCACGATCCATTCTCTCGGGCTCCCCCGTCGGCGATCCCATCAGAAACGTCCCCGGCGGCACATACCGGAAGACCTGCTGCGCGACGTCCAACCTGGGGTGCGGCACTTCCAACACGGCCAACGGCCCAAACCGGTCCTCCCCCCACTCAGCCGCCCAATCCGGAGCCCGGCCGCGCGACAGGGGGTGGTCGATCAGCGCGGGAGCGGGCGACGCGGAGGGGGTGGGCATCGGGTGCGAACCACGGACAGGGCGAATGATCGGTGACGGAGACTGTTCGACGATGTTCGTCCGCGATCGTTGGCCCCGTCAAGCGGAGTGACGCGGCATACGGCCGGCACGCATTCGGAGGAATGATTCCCACCGTCCGCGCCGTCAAACCCAAGGTGGGTTCCCTCCCCA
>CAIOTJ010000305.1 GCA_903861195.1 uncultured Planctomycetaceae bacterium
CGAGCGGAGGACACGGCTCGATCTCCAGCACCTCGGCGGGGCCGACGGCACCCAGTTCCGGCAGGGCCAGGTGGATCCAGCACGTGTCGTGGCCGACGTCCTCGACCTGGAGATCGAGGGGCTCGACACCCCCCTCGGGTGCACAGCCAACCACCCGTTCTGGAGCGCAGACCGGCAAGACTTCGTCCCGGCCGGCTCGCTGACCATCGGCGAGCACCTCCGGACCGAATCGGGCACCCTCCGCCAGGTCACCCGCATCACCCCCCGCCGCGGCCCCCCCGTCGCGGTCTTCAACCTCGAAGTCGACGCCGAGCATGTGTATTTCGTCTCGACCGCCGGGGTGCTGGTGCATAATGCGTATCCGGGGGGGGTTCTAACACCAGGAATTTCTTCTGCGAGAATTGCGGCCATTCGTGACGCACTCTCGGATACGAATGGGAACCTATTAACCAAGGCGGAGCGTGATGGTATCAAGTTCACGATTCGCCGAGTTGAAGCCCAAGGCTATTCGCTGGATGGTAGTGTCAAGTTCAGCGGGAATCAGGGAATGGACCTCGTGTTTTCGGGGACTGGCCACAACGCAAGTCGGTTTGCATTGGCTGAGGCGAAAGCGTCTGGAAGTTTGGGATCATTGAAAGTTGATCGACTTGGCATTCGCCAGGGCAGTTTCGATTTCTTCGATAGCCGATTGCAAAGAGCCGGTCGGTTCGACTTGCAGCACGCTCTCCAAGCTGGAAACATTGAATTGTTTGGTGGCTTCTTGCGGAGCAACAGACTCTTCCGTTTCGATCCGATCCTGTTCCAACGAAATGTCAACTTTGGCAAGACACCCGGTGCGGCGACATTGATTCCGTGAGGTTCAGAAATGATGACCATCGATTCCATTCAGAAGAGTATTCAAACCGCAGACGATTGGCACAGAAGGCGGCAACCAGCATGGGTCTCGAAGTGCCTTTCATCGGCCTTGATGGGTTATTTACAGTTAGCAGTCAGTCAACATGTTGATGCCGTAAGTGGTGTGGCGTGGTTAAATGATCAGAGCTTTCTGGTAGTCATGCAAAGACATTATGAGACTCTGCAAGTTCTTGGCGATCAGGTGACCGCCGGACGCTTACCAGGTTCTGTCATTGCTGGAAGTTATCATCTCCTCGTATTTGCCCACGCTGCCTGGTGCATAAATGCGTTTTCAATTGGTGAATTGTTCGTTGCGTTTGCCGAACGTAAAGATGTCGGTGAACTCAGCACGCCTTTTTGGCGAGAGTACGCCCGTGGCGTGGGAACTATGTTGCGAAGGGAGGGCTATCGCGCCAGCAAGTTGCGATTACGGGGACAGGAAAAGTACTGGATGGCGTACCTTCGATTCATCGAATCTGCTTCGAATGATGAGCCGATGGAAACTGCGATAGACGAGCTCAAGAAGTCTTTCGCGATGCGGAACTGCGATAACTCAATCAAGGACGACTCGTACCAAATCGAAGGTTCCGGGGGGCATCCGGTGAAATGGGACTTTCGACAACATGGTCTACTGACTCTTGTCGCTCATTTGCGGCAAAACTAGGACGTTGCAGTTGAGAAGCCGGGTGTCTTCGGTGACAAATGAAATTCTCCTTGAGCGACAATTACAAAGCTCTTCGGTTTTCTCTTTTGCGGTTGGGAGGTCGAAGCGGGAGCCGATTTCGGCCGACGTGAGTTTTGCTCTCCCCCAGGCGCGCTGAGCCTCTGGTCCCGTATCGGACGACTTGTCAGGCCTTTCGTTCACTCCTCCAACGGGCCTGCTTGTGATCTCTTCGCCGCCTCGTGGCGATAGCTCGGAAGGTTCAGCTCCGGGATCACGCTGTGGTGCACCAGACCCGCGATTGTCCAAGCATTTGGGTAGAGTCTCGACAGGCTGGGGAAGCTCCGGCTCCACCGCCCATGCGACTGCCAGTCCCCAATCGGTGGCCATGCTGTTCGTCTCTGAGGACACTGCGGATCTGATGAATCATCGTGACGCTCCGCCCGAGCCGTCCATGGTGGACCCCGACGACCCGGCACACGCGGTTGACCAGTCCTCAACCACGGCACAGAATGACCACTGTTCTGTCCAACCGGCCGTCCCGTCCGCCGCGATGCCCCTCATGAGCCGACTCCGCCCGATGCTGTGCGAGTTCGCCCGCCCGCTGTCTCGCGCGGGGTTGGCGGCGGCCGCTGTGGTCGGAGGAAGCAGCCACAGGTTCCGTTCGGATTCGTCACTCGGCAGTGTGTTGGCCGGGCAAACGGATTCCGGTGCTCACCCAGACTCGTTCCCCTGCGGTGCCGCGAGCCATGGCGGTCCGTCGGCCGCCGGGGCTCCAACGCCGGTGGTTCGTGCGCTGGCTGCGGGTTCCGAGGACGGGCTCGGTGATGAACACGGCGTGCTCGCGGGGATCGCCCGCATGTTTCTCTCGATGGCCATCGTGTTCGCGATGACCATGGGACTGTGGACGGCAAGCCGGTCACCGGTCCCGCAGGCCGGACCAAATCCGTCGGCCGTTGCCGGGGCCGGCGCGTTCTCCGGACCGACCGCACAGTCTTCGACCAGCTCCAGCGGCAGGTACCGTACCAAGCCGATTGGCGAGATCCGGACGGGGGAGCGGGTGTTGGCCGCGAATCCTCAGATGGACCACGCCGTGGTGACGGCGAGCGAGATCGACCCGGGCACCTGGCGAAACATCCGCCTCCGGATGCAGAAG
>CAIOTJ010000306.1 GCA_903861195.1 uncultured Planctomycetaceae bacterium
AGCGCCGGCTACCCCAGGTGACCGCCCCCCAACATCGGCCCAACTCTGCAGGAGTTGTCTACGGAGTCCCGTCGTTGGACAGCAACAACACAGACAACCAGGCCCCACGCGGTCCCACCATCGGGTAAAGACGAAATGCGTTGAATGCCAGGATTTTGGTATCGCACATATGATCGTTGGTGGGAATGATCCCGCGCGCCGTGTAGCCAACTCCTTCAGAGTTGAGCGTAGGGAGGGGCATGGCCACCTGGGGTAGGCACGTGCCGTGCCAACCCCAGGCTATGATAGCCAAGCCCTTCAGGCTTGATCCGCACCCACCCGTGATTCGAGAACGACGTGAAATCCGGATCGGCTTGGGGCCTTCATCCCACCATACCCATCCTCACATCGCACCTGCTTCGCGCCCTACTCCGCTGCGACGTCCATCGGACGTTCGGCTTCGAGCGCCTGTTCGATGATGGCGGGGGCAAGGTCCTTCCCCGAGATCGCCTTGTAGGTCTGGCTGACCATGTCGGCAAACACCGCTTCACCGGAAATCACCTTCGCGCCCCGCAGACGGGCCTCGCGGGTGAGCGGGCTCTCTCCGACCAATTGCGTCAGGTCGATGACATGCATGTTCGTGCGCAGGAAGGCCGGGTTCAGCTTCAGCCCCGTGCCGCTGGAAAGTCCCGTCATCGAATCGAACCGCTGGACGTCGGCCAACACCACCACGTCACACAGCGTGTCGTACAGATTCGCGACCGGGATGTACCGGGCGTTGTTGAGCTGGGCGAATTGCCGCGCCTCGGCATCGTCGGCCCCCGTCACACTGAGCAGTCCCTGCCGGCGCTGCACGCCATAGGCCACGCTCTTCGCCAGTCCCCCCGTGCCGATGATCAGCACATTGCGGCGGTCGAGCGGCCGGTCCTCGGCGGCACGGGCTCCCAGCCCCGCCTCGAGCACCCGCAACACGCTCTTCCACCCGGTGTTGAACGCCTGCCAGCCGTCGGCCTGTTTCACGAGCAGATCGGCATATTGGGCTTTGCGGGCGCTCTCTTCCATTTTCTCGGCGAGGTTGAGCGAGCGTTCGGCCAGGGCGGGATTGCAGACCACCAGGTTGATGTTCAGGTTGTCGAGCATCTGCTGCGCCTTGCCCGAGATCCCGATTTCCAGCGGCAGACAGCGCACATTGAGCCCCTGGGCGGCGAAGGCGGTGTTGAAGGCCCGCACCGTCGTGCTCTCGGCCGGGCCAAACCCCGCGACCGCCACGAACCGTGTCTGCGGATTGATCTCGCGGTAGTGGAAGACTTCTTCCATCTCGGTGACGGTGGGCTGACCGGCAAACGCCTCCAGTCCCTTTTCAAGCGCCGCGTACACCCAGGGAGCGCCGTACTTCTGCCCCAGCAGCGAGAACATCACCCCTTCCCGCCCCAGCCCCATTCCCACCACCGGCAGGTCGCGCTTCTTCGCCACCGCCGCCAGCAGGGGCCACGCGGCGTCCAGCGTGGGGGTCGGCGCGACGAACTTCACCACGTCGGCATTCACCTGCTTCGCCTGGTCGATCAGCGCCTCGACGTTGGTGAGCGGCTTGTCGAGCGATGTGTGGCTGATCACCCGCTTCACGCTCCCAAACCGCGGAATCTTCCCTGCGATGTCCAGCTCGAGTTCCACATACGCCGGGTTCGCGATGATCGCCGTCCGCAACTGCACCAGCCGGTCGTCTTCACTGTCGGTCCAGGCGCCGCCGTCGGCCTGGCGGCGGCAGGAGATCAAGACTGGCTTGGAGATGCCCTCCAGCATTTCCTTGAGATCGGGCTCTTTCCCCAACCGGTCGAGCCGCAATTCGATCAGGTCGCACTGCCCGGCGGCGTTGAACAGGTCCACCTTCCCCAGGCGGCGCGATTCGGGAGCGACGGCAATGCAGAGCATCTGTCAGGATCCTCGTGAAATCAGGTTTCGTCCGCGGGCCGCAACAATTTCGCCGCCCGCTCGATGTAGACCCAGGCGCTCCACAGCGTGCTGATCACGGCCCCCCAGATCAGCCCCACCTTCAGCCAGTAGAAGATGGGATGAGCCTGGGGCCAGTCGGCGGGGGGAGCGGTGGCCAACTCCAGCAGCACGGCCACCACCGCTGCGCACTGCAGCACCATCTTGACCTTCCCGCTCCAGGCGGCCGAGAAGTCTTTGCCCGCCGCCTCCAACAGCCCCCTCAGGCTGGTGATGAACAACTCGCGACCGATGACGATGACTGCCACCCAGGGGGAGATCCGCGCCTCGGGAACGGCCGACAGGAAGATGAAGGCCCCTCCCACCAGCATCTTGTCGACCAGAGGGTCGAGCACCCGCCCCAGCACGGTCACCAGTCCGTACTTGCGGGCGATGTATCCGTCGACGAAGTCGGTGGTGGCCGCCACGAAAAATACCAGGGCTGCCCACCCCCACTGATGGGCATCCATCAACGCCAGGCAACCCAGCGTCAGCACCAGCCGCGACAGGGTGATCTGGTTGGCGACGTTCCACTGCCGGTGCCACGCCGAGGCGTCGCGGTCAGCCTTCCCGGAAGCGGGAGGGGATTCGAGACTCGCGGATGGGGGTGACACGGCGATTCGCTGGAAAAGACAACGGGGGCAGGCTCAAGGGTCGCAGATTATCTTCAGCAGAGGAGACTCCGCGGCGGTCACCCTTCCTCCGCGTCCTCTTCATCGACTGCCACCCCCAGCAGATCATAATCGTCCCGGGCCTCAATCTGCACTGGTACGAATTCGCCGACCACCAGCCCCTCCCCTTCCACATAGACCTGGCTGTCGATCTCGGGAGCGTCGGCAAAGGTGCGACCCACCCAGGTCGTGTCGTCCACCTGGGCGTCGAGCAGCACGTCGAGCTCGTACCCCACCAGCGAATCGCCATGGGCAAAGGCAATCTCCTGCTGCAGGGTCATCAACTCGTCCCGCCGGGCCTCCTTCACCTCGTCGGGCAGGTGGCCGTCGAGCTTGACGGCCGGTGTTCCCGGCTCGAGCGAATAGGTGAAGACCCCCATCCGTTCGAAACGGGCCTCGGCCACGAAGTCGCGCAACTCGGCGAATTGGCTGTCGGTCTCGCCGGGGAATCCCACAATGAACGTCGTCCGCAGCACGAGGTTGTCGATCTTGTCGCGCAGCCGGCGGACCAGCGTCTCGGTCGACTTCCGGTTCACCCGCCGCTGCATCCGCTTGAGCACCGGGTCGCTGATGTGCTGCAGCGGCATGTCGAGGTAGGGGATGATGCGCGACGATTGGCCAATGGTGTCGATCAACTCGTCCGAGATGTGCTCGGGATACAGATACAGCAGCCGGATCCAGTCGATGCCGTCGACCCGCTCCAGTTCCTTCAGCAGTTGCGTCAGGCGCGTTTCGCCATACAGGTCCATCCCGTAATAGGTGGTGTCCTGGGCGACGATGATCAGTTCCCGGACACCGTCCTCAGCCAGTTCGCGGGCCTCGACCACCACGTTCTCGATCGGCTTGGTGGCGTGCTTGCCCCGCATCTTGGGAATGGCGCAGAAGGTGCAGGTGCGGTCGCACCCTTCCGAGATCTTCAGATAGGCGTAGTGCCGGGGGGTAATGCGCAGCCGGGCCCGGTCATCGAGGGCCCGAATGGGAGCGGGCCGGAACACCTCCCGCTGCTCACGGACGCCCCCCACCAGACGGTCGGCCACCTTGGTGATCTCTTCGCGGGCGAAG
>CAIOTJ010000307.1 GCA_903861195.1 uncultured Planctomycetaceae bacterium
GCCCCAGCGGCTACCCGGGAAGATCGATCCCCATCAGGCCCTGAACCCTGAAAGTGGTTCCTTTCATCGGGGGCTGGTTCGAAATCATCGACTTGCAGCCATCACACGCGGCCTTGAAAGCAATCCCTTCAGGATAGGGGTGATGGTGGTGGGGCCATTCCTGGGGTAGTCGCCTGCGCGACAACCCCAGACTGAGGGAAGTATCCCCTTCGGGGAAGTTTTTGGGTGCGTGAAGTGAATGACCTGAAAACCATGTGCATTCTTCTGGCCGGCCTCCGTACTCCCTACGCAGCCGGGTTTTCGCCAATTACACTCGTCAACACGTACATACGTGTCCTTGAGTCTCCAACTCGTGAGAAAACCCATGCGTCTGGCAACCGGGTGGATGTGGCGGGTGTTTGGTCTGGTGCTGGTGCTGGCCGGGGCGATGCCCTCCGGGAGCGCGGCGGCCGACGAGGTCTCGTGGCCCCAGTGGCGGGGCGCCCGCCGGGATGCCGTTTCGCCCGACAAGGGGCTGTTGCAAGCGTGGCCCGAGAATGGCCCGCCCCTCGCCTATGAGGCCAAAGGCCTGGGTCGCGGCTTCGCCAGCGTGGTGATTGACGCGGGCAAGCTCTTCACCGCCGGCAAGCTCGAAGATGGCGAATACCTGCAGGCCCGCCGGCTCGACAATGGCGAACTGATCTGGAAGGCCCGCATTGCGGAAGCTGGAGACGGCCCCAGCAGCACCCCCACCGTCGACCGCGACCGGGTCTTCGCCGTCGGCTCGCAGGGTGACCTCATCTGCGCCAATGTGGCCGACGGGAAGGTTCTCTGGCGCAAGAGTTACACCAAGGACTTCGGCGGCAGCGTCCCCACCTGGCAATACTGCGACTCGATCCTCGTCGATGGCAACAAGGTGATCGCCACCCCGGGGAGCGCCCAACACACCATGGTGGCCCTCGACCGCAACACCGGCGACCTCATCTGGAAGACCGCCATTCCCAACGGGGCCGGCAGCGGGTTTGGCTACGCCTCCCCCGTCATCTCGGAAGGGGCCAAGGTGCGTCAGTACGTGCAGTTGCTGGGGGCGGGAACCGGCGTCGTGGGAGTCCGGGCGTCCGATGGCCAGCTGCTGTGGCAGTACGCCAAGGTCGCCAACGGCACCGCCAGCATCCCCACCCCCATCATCGATGGCGACAAGGTCTTCTGCTCGTCGGGCTATGGCACGGGCTCGGTCCTGCTGAAGCTCTCCCCCGAAGCCGACGGCGTGAAGGCCGAGGAACAGTACTTCCTCAAGGCGTCGTCCCTCGAAAATCACCACGGCGGCATGGTGCGGCTGGGGGATTACATCTACTGCGGACACAAGCACAACGAAGGCTTCCCCATCTGCGTCGAGATCTCAACCGGCAAGACCGTCTGGGGAGGCAACATGCGCGGTCCGGGTTCGGGATCGGCGGCCATTGTCTATGCCGACGGCCGGCTGTACTTCCGCTACCAGAACGGGCTGATCGCCCTCATCGACTCGGCCACCGACGGCTACCAGGTGAAGGGAACCTTCACGCTCCCCAAAGCCGACGGCCCCAGTTGGTCGCATCCAGTGGTCATCGGCGGCCGGCTGTACCTGCGCGAGCAGGACACGCTGTTCGTGTACGATGTGAAGGCGAAGTAGCAGGACGTCGCCGCATGAGTCGTTCGGGATTGGAAATTCCCACTTCATCACCGGCGGAGACATCACCGGCGGAGACATCTCCGGCTCCATCGCGGACCGACCTCTGTCGAAGCCGTTCCCTGAAGGGGAACTCTTCGATCGCCTAGGGTTCGTGCGCAGCACTACCCTGGGTTGCGATCCCAAGGCTCGACTCATCCCTGAAGGGGATGGCTCGAAGCATGCCGTCGGGATGCAACCCGGGCCAAAATCGACCTGCCGTACCGGTTGCCGAAACCGACCATTCAACCGGTTTCCGTGAAACATGCGTGAGGCGAACCCCTTCAGGGTTCAGCCGTGATATGGATGTCCCCTACCCAGGGTAGCCGCTGCGCGGCGAACCCTGGGCTATCGAA
>CAIOTJ010000308.1 GCA_903861195.1 uncultured Planctomycetaceae bacterium
GGCCTGCTTGTCGTCGAGCGGGGTCAGCCGCAGCTTCGACACCTCGGCCAGATACCACTCGGCCGTTCCGGGCTGGGGAGGAGCCGAACTCAGCGGCTCGTCATCGTCAAGCTCTTCGTCGGCGTCTTCGTCGGCGTCTTCGTCTGCATCGTCGTCATCGTCCAGGTCATCTTCCGCGGCACGCGGAGACGTGGCGCCGCTCGATGGCCGATTCGGCTTTTTCGCGTCAGCCTTCGCCGGGCCCGCCTGAGCGGCACCGGAACCGCCAGCGGCCGACTTGGGCGCCGCCGCACCACCCGCGGGGCGGTTATCCCCCTCGGGCCCTGTCTTGCCCGCAACGGTCTTTTCGGCCGGGCCCTTGTCAGCCGGGACCGGCTTGCGGGCCGTGCCCGTCGGCTTGGCAGTGGTTCCCGCGGGACTGGCCGGGGGAGCCGCGGGGACCGCCGACACCAGCCCGAAGATCAGCAGAACTGCCCAAATGCCGCGTCTGGCGATGTGAGTCATGGACCCCTCCCTGGAGCCAATCCGTTGTCTGAAATTCCGCCCAGGTTTCCCTGGTGTGCCCGGAGAGTCTCCCTCTCCCAACTTCGGCCCGCTTGTACGACAAACACGACGAGAATCGCAAGATGAGCTGCTACCCAAGGCACAAGACAGGCAGACTGGTCAAAACAGGCAACTTCCCGGCAGCTCGGCGGATCGCTTGCCAGCTCACTCCGGGGGACTCAGCATGGGGAACAGCCGAGAGCCCAACCCCCCACCGCATTCTCAAGTCCCGAGGAAGCCCCGATGTCTGCGACTGCCCCCTGGGGATTGCCCTATTGGCTCGATTTCGAGCGTCCACAGTTTCCAGCGCTCGACGGCGACCTCTCGACCGAGGTGGCCATCATCGGCGGTGGGATTGCCGGTTTGAAGCTGGCCCACTTTTTGAATCAGCGCGGCATCCCGGTCGTGATTCTCGAAGGGGGGCGGGTCGGTGATGGGGCCTCGGGACGTAACCAGGGTTCGCTCAATCACGGCCCGGGATTCGGCTATGCGGAATGCATCGCCCGCCATTCCCGAACAGCGGCACAGCAGTTGTGGCAGCTGGGGCTCGACAACCACGCCTTGATGCGGGCCCAACTCGCCGAATACGAGGTCGACTGCGACTACCAGGTCGAGGGGTTCTGGTTTCTGGCCCGGGAAGACATGCCCGACCATGAGGACACACTGCGGGCGTACCGCACCGACTGCGAGCTGCTCGCGGAAGATGGCTTTCAAGTCGAATGGCTCGATCCATCCGCCGCCCGCGACCGGGGTGGCAATCCTCTCTACACCGGAGGGTTTGGCTACCTGACCGATGCGCAGTTTCATTCGGGAAAATACGTTGCCGGGCTGGCACGCGGAATCGCCCGCCGCCCGGGAGTGCGACTCTTCGAACAGACCCGCATCGTGCAGGTGGAACCCTCCGGGTCGGGAGCCGTGGCCCGGACGGCGAACGGGCATGCCGTCCACGCCCGGCATATCTTCCTCGCGGTCAATGCCCTCGCGCCACAGTTTGTCCGCTCGCTCGAACCAGCGCTGCGGGCCGAGCGGGGGCAGGTGCTGGTGACGGCCCCTCTCGACGCACGCCCGTGCCGGGGAAGCTTCGGCACCCCCCTCGCCTGGTGGCGTGAGATCATCGAACCCGATGGAAGCTGGCGCCTGCTGTTTGGCGGAGGACGGACGCGCGAAACGCCCGACAGCCTGTTTCCACAGTTTGAAGCCGACGGTCGCCCCAGCGAACGACTCGAGCGGGAAGGCTTCCGCCCGTCGGTCGGACATCAGGCCCGGCTGGACACCCAGTTCGCGATCCTGTTTCCCCATCTGCGCGAGGTCCCCATCACCCACCGCTGGGGAGGACTGCAGTCGTTCACCGCCGACGGTCTCCCGGTCATTGGCGAATTCGACCCCAGTCGTCAGATCCATGGCCTCGCGGGATTCAGCGGCCGGGGAAATTGCTATGCCGATGTGGGTGCCGAATACCTCGCCGGGCGGCTCAGCGGACAGCCGGGAATGCTCGCAACCCGATACCGCCCCCTGTTCGAAACGCTGTTCAAGGTCGGACGCCCTGCGGCTGACTGGAGGCCCAGGGCAGGCGCAGGTCTGACAGGCAACTGATTCGAGGCCAGCCTCGCATCAGGAGTTCGGGATTCCGACACGATTGTCAGCCCGGGGCGTCGACAACGGATCAAACCGGGAAGACAGGCAAACTGGGGAATGTTTCACAAAAGATCCAATTGTGCTTTTCAGACCGCTCAAACCCGCCTCTCGTGGTCGAAGCGATTTGAATCGGACGCAGTCGGACGATGAGACTGTCCGAAAGAAAACGGCGAGTTCAAACCAAGCGTTGTGATTGGGATGCGTCTGGCTGATCGAAGGGTGGCCCGAACGATTTGCCCGAACGATGCCGCGTTGGTCAGGCACCTTGCCTGGAGTGAAGTGTGCATCAGTACCCGTCGCCTCTCAGGTGAAAGCTGATGTCGAATGAAGCGAAAACCCTCTCACCAGCGTCTCTTTGTCATCGAAAACTGGTCCATTATGAAGCTCAACTCCACCGATTTGACCTTGCTGTCCGAGAGTGCCCGGCGCCTGGGAGTCTGGAGCACCCTGCGCGAAAGCGTTCCGAAACTGCTGGGACTCGCCTGCCTGATGGCCCCGCTGGCTCTCCCCCTGAGCGCCACGCCAGCCCAGGCCGATGAGATTACCTACTGGAACGGGGTGATGCTGGATGCAATCCGTGGTGGCTCGACGCC
>CAIOTJ010000309.1 GCA_903861195.1 uncultured Planctomycetaceae bacterium
GAGCGACCGTCCGCAGCGAGCACCATGGCCATTCCCCTGCTGGTTCCCGATCTTGGCGCTCCCGGAGAAATCGTGCGGATCTCCAGCTGGTACGCCCTGGAAGGAGAACGGGTCGAACTCGACGAACCGGTCGCCGAACTGCTGATCGGCGGGGCCACCTGCGATCTCTCCGCCCCTTGCCGGGGCCGCATCCGCGGCCCCCTCAAACCGGTCGACTTCCCAGTCGAGCCGGGAGAGTCCATCGCCTGGATCGATCCCGCCGGATAAAAGGTGTCAGGAACCTTTATTGGCCGGCGGGGCGCGATTTCTTTGGTCTCCCGCGGGGAATCAGCGTCGATTCCAGCTGCAGTTCCGCCGCCGTCTGCTGTGTCCAATGCCCATCGCCGTAGGGGCACCCGCGCTGGATCGCCTTGCGGATCGCCGCCACTTCGGCTTCCGTCTGCGGAGCGTTGACGTGCTGCACCCAGTTGCTGGAACGCCGAATCGGCCAGGCAGTCAACAGGTCGGCACGCGGCCCCTTTTGCGTGTAGGCGTGCAGACTTCCCCAGGGCCACGCCTCGGCTTGTGTCACGAGGTTCGACCTCAACGCGTTGCGTTCGACGTACCGGCAGACGGTCAGAAAGTGATTGTCCTCCTGAATCGGAAACGATTTGAAGCGCCCCTGGTACAGGTGGCCGCTCCCAGCCGACCCACGGTGCGCGTGCCACCGTTGAGTGTGGGTCAGCGTTAGCCAGCCGGTGAACTCCGAGAGATCGCCGTCCTGACGGGGCCACAACACAAGATGCCAGTGATTACGCATCACGCACCAGGCGAGCACCCGCATGTCGACCCGTTCCCGGGCCTCGGCAAGAATCCTGAAGAAGGCGAGATAATCCCCCTCCTCTTCAAAAATCGGCATCCGGGCGTTCGCCCGATTGAGGACGTGATACACCATCCCGCCGACGGCTGCTCGCAATGGTCTTCCCATGCAAGTCAGGCTATCGCGCTTCCGATGTCGATGTCAAGAACAAAGGTTCCTGACACCTTTTTCTATTCGAACCGCAGCAGTCCCAGGCTTTGCGGGTGCGGAATGGGCAGTGCCGGCTGGGCCCAACTGGCGGCCCCCACGGCGGGAACCACCCGCACCATCCCCACCAGCCAATGCGTCAGCGGCCCCGGAGCGACCGGAGTCAGCTCGCGCCAGGGAATGGCCGCCTCGAACCGCCAGTGGGTTTCGTCGGCGGCAATCGCCAGGTGCCATTTCGGATTCCACCGGCCGTCGGCCAGACACAGGTCGGCAGTCTCCCCGATCTGATCGACCGTGAACCGATAGCTCGTGTGGAAGTCGCGGTCGAGATCAAGCAGCAACACCACGCGGTCGAGATCGTCCGAGGCGAGGTCGTGCCGACGTCCCTTCGCCCCCGGGCGATCGGGGCGCGAACCAGGCAGCCGGGGGAGCGAACCGGCCCAGTAGAGATACTCGCCATCATGCGACAGAAACGTCAGCGGACGCGCCCCGGCGTCTTCCGCCGGGGTGGTGGCGAGCGATGTGCCGGAAGTTGCCAGCGGCGTCAGAAACAGCGGGCTGGCCTGTTGCCAGCAACGATCCGACAGCACGCCATCGAGTACTGGCGGCTCACTGGTCGTGGCACAGACCGAGGCGGGAAACTCGGGCGGAGCAATGGTCGAGGTGATCCACTCTTCGACCGCCGTCGCGCGGCGCCACAGGGGTGGGTTCCCCTCCCCCGTATGCCGGCTGTAGATCTCGTCGGTCTGGGTGTAGAACCCCTGCGAGCGGTAGAGCGACGCCAGCGGCAGTTGCACCGCCGGCTGGCTGGCCAGGTCGGGGGCCCGCCCCGCCAGTTCCCGCGCCATCCGCGCCGCCTGCGAATGCCAGTACCGCAATTGACCCTGGTAGTCACGCAGTTCACCGGCATCCACCAGCGACAGTCCGTCCCCACCGGCCGTCACCACCCGGCCCGTTGTCTTTTTCTGTTTCGCGGGAAGAGTGTCATCCATTTCGAAGACCGTGCCGAAGACCTCCAGGTTGTTGTTCTGCGACTGGCGACTCAGCATCTCGAACGCCTCGTCGAGCGCCTGACGGGTGGCGTCGGTATTCGAGGCGAGCCGCACCTGCTTCGTCGCGGCCCGGCGCAATCGCCGCCAGGCCAGTTCACTGCTCGACCACCACTGCACCAGTTGCCGCATCGCGGCCAACCCCTCGGGTTGACGTGGATAGCGGCGTACCAATTCCAGCAGGGTCAGCTCGGCCAGTTCCCATTGGCCCGCCCCGGCATAGTCCTGTGCCAGCCGGGCGAGCGAGGCGGCCCCCTGGGGATCGGGCAGGTCGCGCAGCACCTGCGGCAACTCGGCCAACAACTGGCTCGCCTGGGCCCGGTCGCCCAGGGCCCGCTCGGCAATCGCGGCGAAGTTGCGCTGCTGCTTCGCGCGCTCATTCGCCGCCAGCACCGACTCTTCGTCAATCAACCGCGGCTGCCGGCGGGCGGCGGAACCCGCCGTGATTCCCAACCCCCCCAGCAGGCCTCCACGGTCGGAACCAGCGACGGGAGACCGGCTCGGCCAGATCACCTTCCAGGCCGGGCGATCATCGGGAATGACAGAATCGGTCCAGAGCAGACTCTCGGCCTGACGCGTGGCCAGGGTGTTGGAGATTCCCAGGTGGGGCAACAGGCGGTGCCGCTCGATCTCGATCGGCCCATGCTCTCCAACTGCCACGCGCTGCACCACGCGGTTCACCTTCCACGCCTCCAGCCCCGCTTCCTCATGCAGCGACAGCCACTGGGTCGCGTCGGCCGCCTGCTCGACCGCGGTGGTCACCGTCGCGGCCATCAGTTTCGCCAGCGGATCACGCGGTTCATCCAGCACGATCACACTGGGGCGCCAGGTACGAATCTGCCGCACCAGATGCAGCCTCAAGAGTTCCTCAAACCGGTTTTCATTGCGGCGGTTCCATTCCTTCAGCAACCGGTCGTGGTCGCGTTCCAGACCAGGAATTGCCAGGGGGAACTGCCAGGCGGTGTGGGCGGCCGAGCCCCCCGCCCGGGTCGTCGCCTCGGCCAGCCGCAGGGGAAAGTCGCGCGAGAACTCCCCCGCCTGTCCGGTGTCTTCGCGGGCCAGGACCTCGACCAGACTGCGATAGCCCATGTCTCCCGAGAACTCGACCGCCAGCGCCAGCCGCACCTGACGGGAATGCCCGTGCAACTGCCAAAACGCAACCCGCCGCCCCGCCCCACGGACCACGGTCCACGTGGCACCTCCATCGGCGGTGTGGAGGATCTGGCCGAACGCCCCCACCGCGATGCCGGTCTCTTCATCGGCGAAGGTCACGGCGGTCAACGGGGCAACCACACCCGTCGGCTGTGCGTGCCACGACTCTCCCTGATCCGGGGAATGCCAGATGAAGGTTCCCGGCTCGCCCGCAACCCAGACATGGCTCCCGCGGCAGGCCACCGCCCGGAAGTCGAACAGGTGCCGGATCCCGGCGGGAGGAGAATTCTCCGGAGCTTCCCAGACCAGCCCCGCGTTGGTGGTGGTGAGGATCAGGGCCCCGTCCCCCACCAGCCAACCGCGCTGGGCGGTCAGCATGGCCAGGTCGTACAGACCCCGGTCGCCGATGTTGGGACGGCGGCTCGCGTCGAGCGTGCGGTCGTGCAGGCGGGCGGTCGATCCGCGGGCTCCCGCCACCACGCCGCTGTCGGGATTGGCGAAGTCGCCCGCCAGCCATTCTGCTTCCGCCCCCTGCCCCAGCAGCTTCCACGACTGCCCTCCGTCTTCGGTCTGATAGACGGCACCCCCATCGGAATCGACCGCGGCCCCTGCGGCCAGACCCAGTTTGGGAGTAAAAAACCGCACCCGGCGCAGCCGGGGCAGATGGGTGACCAGGCCCGAATCGGTGGTCTGCGGTGAGGTGGGGTCGGCCGCTGTTCCCGCAGAGCCGCCCGCGGTGTTCGCGTCGGTCGCAACCGGCTGTTTGCCGGTCGCCGCGGGCTGAAACTGGAATGATCCCCCAGGGGAGGGTGTCTGAACAGCCGCCGTTTTCCGGGAACCGCGCTCATCCTGCTCACTGGGGCGGGGCCAGAATTGGTCCCAGGTCAGGCCCCCGTCTGTGGTGTGCAGCACGACTCCCAGGCTGCGGTGAGTGACCGGTTCGGTCTCTCCTCCCACGATCCAGCCTTCCCGGCGGTTGATGAACCAGACGGCGTGCAAGGGAGCCGACGTGCCGCTGGGCTGCAGCTTCCACCGCGCTCCGCCGTCGACACTGTGCCAGATGGTGCCATGCTCTCCCACAGCCCACGCCTGCCCGCCGGGCAGCAGATGCACGTCGTGCAGCTGTGCATCGTCCTGCAGAGGGGACGGCGTAAAGACAGAATCGGCCAGCTCGCGCGCAGCACGCTGGGCGCAGACGGGTGTGGTCAGCAGGCAGCCCCCCAGCCAACACAGCGCCCACAGCCACCGGCACACGCCACCATCGCGATCCACAGACATATCGGGCGAGACTCCGTTCGCACCCTGTCACGGGGCATTTCCTCTGGCCCGGGTCGACCGTGACCCGGCGCGGGGGAAGCTACCAGAAACCAGGGCATGAGGTCAGCGCGAATCTGGCAAGCCCGGGAAATCTGGCGAGCCGGGAAATCTGGCGAAACGGCGGGTGCCGGGCCAGAGGGGTGCGACCGCCACGCAGGGACTCACCTGGCCGGCTGGCTGGCGAGGTGCCGGGCGACGTACTCCTGCAGCAGGGCGAACGCCTCGAGTTCGCGGGGACCGGCCGTTTTCTCGACCGGAGCTTCCAGCCGGCGGAATTCGGCCTGGATCTCCTCCGCAGGCAACAGATGCAGGCGGGTGGCGAGAATGGCCGCCTCGAGGACCGCATGCTTGGCGCGGTTGAATCCCCAGAAATCGCGGTGGGTTGCGGTGTGGACAATTTCGACTGCGATTTCGGAACGCGGCTGGCTGGCATCGCACGAGACGACCCGGAATTCGAACGAACGGCAGGCGTCCTGCAGCACCCGGCCCCGTACGACCTCGGCGGGCCGGGTGGGAGGCTCGGCCAGCGCCCCGATGGCCCCCCGGGCGATCAGCAGCACGTCGTCGACCACGTGAATGACCCCTTCCGGGTGGGCCTGCAGATTGCGGAAGGTGGTCGACGTCTGAAATGGCCGCAGCCGGAACCGGGTCAAGCCGGCATCAACCACCGGCCCCATGGGGGCGACGTTCAATTCTCCCCCCGGTCCCACGGTGGTGACGATGCTTTCGAGAATCATGCGGTCCGCCCCTCTCCCAACCTGCCGACTTTTCCCAGCTTGCCCCAACTGGGAAATCGTGCCCCCGGGCGAGTCTGTCAATCCCCTCAGATTCGACCGCCGATACCAAAGAAAGACAAGGGTTGCACCCCGCCAGACCGCGTCTGGACCAGAGAACTTCTGGGAAGGGGGGGCCGGGCGCGGATGCTGGCAGGAAGGACACTGCCACAGCCAACCGGCCGGCCAGGGTGCCCCAAGTCGTTGCCGCCCCTCAGGGAGGAGGGAAAGATGTCTCGCGCCATAATGCTGTTGGGCCTCGCTCTGATTGCCGGTCTGTCGGGTTGCCATACCTGCGGCGACTGCGGCGACAAGAGCTGCGGCAGCTTCTGCCTGCACTGCCACAAGGTGTACGAGCAGTCGCCGAGTTACCGGCCCCCCGGTCCCTGGTTCGCCGACCTCGACTGCTGCGAGCGCACCCGCGCCAAGCATGGCATCGCCCCCGACGATGACGGGGCCTACAGCGATGGCTATGCGAACGATTCGCCCGAGAAACAGCTCGCGAAATGGGAAGCCCGGCGGCGGCGCGGATTGTTCCACAAGCACGACAATTGCGACGACGAGTGCCTCGACTACCCGCGCAAGAAGCCATTGGATTACTGCCCCCGGTAAGGCGGTCAGCTTGACAAGCGGCTGGCGATTTTCGAGTCTGGGGCCACCATGGACCCACGCTACCGAATTGCCGACACCAGCCGCCTGATCACCCCCGCCCTCGTGCTGTTCCGCGAGGTGCTCGAAGAGAATCTCGACCGGATGATTGCCGTCGCCGGTTCGGTGGGCCGCCTGCGGCCCCACTGCAAGACGCACAAGATGCCCCAGGTGACTCGTCTCGAGCTCGCCCGGGGCATCACCCGTCACAAGTGTGCGACCATTGCCGAGGCCGAGATGCTGGCCGACGCCGGGGTCAAAGACATCTTCCTCGCGTACAACATCGTGGGGGCGAACATCGCCCGGGTCGTCGCCTTCACCCAGAAGTATCCCGACGTTCAGTTTCTGGTAACGGCCGATCATCCCACCCCCATCGCCCAACTGGGCGCGGCGCTGCACCGCGCGGGGCAGAGCGTGGGGGTGCTGCTCGATCTCGATGTGGGGCAGCATCGGACCGGTGTTCCCGCCGGTCCGCGGGCGGTCGAACTGTACCAGTTGCTGGCCCGCACCCCGGGGCTGACTCCCGCCGGGCTGCATGTCTACGACGGTCACCAGCATCAGAAATCGCGGGCCGAGCGCGAAGCGGCCATCAATGCCGAGTGGGGCCGGGTGATCGAACTGCGCGACACGCTCAAGAACCTGGGGCTCCCCGTGCCCCGCATGGTCTGCGGCGGAACCGGTTCATTCCCGGTCTACGCCACCAAGACCGAGGCCGAAATCGAGCTGAGCCCCGGCACCTGCGTGTTTCACGACGCGGGTTATACCGAGACGTTTCCCGATCTGGTGTTTCCCCCGGCCGTCCTGCTGTTGACCCGGGTCATCAGCCGGCCGACCGACGACCGGGTCACGTTCGACCTCGGTTACAAGGCGGTGGCCTCGGATCCCCCGGCAGGCCGCCGGCTCACGCTGCCCGACCTGCCCGATGGCGAGCAGGTCCTGCAGAACGAAGAGCACCTCGTGGTGAAAACCAGCGAGGCAGGACGCTTTCAACCCGGGGACGAGATCCTGGCGGTTCCCCGGCACGTCTGCCCGACGATCGCCCTGCACCGGGCGGTGTACGTGGTGAGCGCAGGCCAGGTGACAGACCAATGGGCGGTTGTCGCCCGGGACCGGTGGTTGACACTGTGAGCGCAGCACAACAGGGAACGGGGCGGCTTTCGACCGGATTGCCACGGCTGGATGAACTGCTGGGTGGTGGTCTGCTCCCCGGCACGCTCACAGTCGTCGCCGGAGCCACGGGCATCGGCAAGACCCAACTGGGGGTGCACTTCACCCATGCGGGGAAGCAGCAAGAGGGAGAGCCGGGAATCATCTTCGACATGACCTCCCGGGGCGACTCGCAAAACCAGGTCGACTACGCCCGCCGGCTGTTTGGCTGGGAAATGACCAGCCAGCGCGGCGATGTGACGGTCAATCCGGCCGATGTCTGGAATCGCGAACTCGTGCGGCGCGACTACCTGCACATCTTCGAGCGCACCGGCCGCCGGGTGACCCGCAACGATCTCGACTTCGACGATTGGCAGGCGTGGAAGCTCGAACTGGTGAAGAAACTGCAGTTGGCGATCTGGTTCTTTTACGGCAACTTCACCCAGGGTGTGCGGCGGTGCGTGATGGATGGCGTCGAGCCGACCGACCGCCCCAGCGAGTCGTTCCAGTTCGACCTGTTCGACTACATCTATCACCAGATTCTGCACAAAGATCACGACTGGGTCGCCCGGGACCTGTTCCGCGAGAATTTCCTGAAGAACGTCGACCAGGTAAACCGCCATCCGTACGACCATCGGCAGGTGGGTTGCCTGCTGCTGTACACGACGCACGAAGTGATGCTCGACGACCTGCTGGGCCGCCGGCTCGATTCGGGCGACGTGCTGACGAACGCCAATACGATCATCCTGATGGGCAAGACCCGCGACGGATCGAAGATGGGCCGGGCGCTGCATGTCGCCAAGCACCGCGGCAGTGCCTGCGACGACTCGATCGTCCCCTTCGAGGTGACGGCCGAAGGGCTGCGTCTGCTGGGTTAACACAGTCCGCAGCGCGCCAGCGGCCCGCGGTGTGTCTCGCATCCGGGACCGTGCGGGTTTCTTCCGCAGCGGGCCGATTCTGATGGGGAGGCGGGCACGCGACTGCGGAGACTTTGGGTCGGGCTGTAAACGTTATTGACAGCCCCCGGGGAGTTCCCCTAGTTTCCGGTATGGCTTCCATCAGCTCCTCCCATCCCGCCGCTGCGGGCGGAGTCGGGTTTGATTTCGGCTTTCAGACCGCCAGTGTCGGTCGTCTGCGTCTCCCTGTTTTCCGGATGTCACTCGATGTCGCTTGTTCCTGTTCACGGCGGTCTCGCCGAACCTGTCAATCGCACTGTTCCGGCCGACAAGGTCGCGACCTTCCAGAAGGAAGCAGCCGGCCTCGTCAAGGTGCCGGTCTCGGCCGCCGATCTGTCGTCGGTCTACCGCTGGGCCGACGGCACCCTCAGCCCGTTGACCGGTCCGATGGGAAGCGCCGAATTCAATCAGGTGCTGGATCACGCCTGCATTGAGCGCGGCGGCAAGAAGTACGCCTGGACCATCCCCCTGTCGCTGCCGGTCACCGAGGCTGTGGGCAAGACCCTCACGCCCGGTCAGACCGTGGCGTTGACCAACCCCGCCGGCGAGATCGTGGCGACGCTGACCATCAGCGACGTCTTCGCCTGGGACAAGCCCCGTTATCTCAAGAGCGTCTACCTCACCGAGCGGACCGATCATCCCGGGGCCGACATGGTGCTGGTCAACGACGCCGACAAGACCCACCTGCTGGGGGGTGAGATCTGGGCCTTGCCGCAGCCCAAGAACCCCAACTTCGGCAAGTACGTGCTGACCCCCAAGGAAGTGCGGGCCCTGCTGGCCAGCAAGGGCTGGAACCGCGTGGTCGCCTTCCAGACCCGCAACCCGCTGCACCGGGCCCACGAGTACGCCCTCGTCTACGGGCTCGAAACCCTGCTCCGTCAGGGGCACAACGCCGGGGCCTGCCTCAACCCGCTGATCGGCGAGGTGAAGGGGGACGACGTGAATGCTGAGATCCGCATGCAGACCTACGAGGCGCTCATCGCCAACCGCTCGCTGGGTGATGGCGACAGCGACGGCAGCCTCTGGGGCCCGCGCAAAGAGAGCGTTCCCGACCGGGTGATCCTGCTGGGGCTCGACATCAAGATGTTCTACGGTGGACCGAAGGAAGCGGTGATGCACGGCATTTACCGCCAGAACAACGGTTTCACAGACATCGTCATCGGCCGCAAGCACGCCGACGCCCCCTACAAGGATGGCACCGCCATCTGGGGAGACTTCGACGCCCAGGAGATCTTCGGCAAGCTCGGCGGTGACCTCAAGATCCATCCGCTCAAGGTGGGCTTCGCCGCCTTCTACGAGTCGATCGGCCGGGTCGACCTCACCGAGCTGCACAAAGACGAAAAGCCCATCTCGATCTCGGGCAAGCAGGTGCGCGAGACGCTGCTGAAGGGGGAAGAAGTCGACCCCCGCATCATGCGCCCCAGCACCTCGCATATTCTGTCGGACGCGATGCGCAAGGCCTGATGCGCCAGCGGTCGGCCACTTTCCCCTCGGAAGCGGCCGTGTGAAGAATGCTTCATCAGTCAGCCCGGGAGCCTCTCCCGGGCTGATTTTGTTTTTGGCCCCACGGTCTGGAGCGGGAAGCTCACGACCTGCCGGCCGGGACTCTGCCAGTCCCGCGGCGCCGTGCGACGCAGGGGCCGGTGAAGGACGGGGCCCGCGGCGCGGCACCCCGCGCGCGAAATCGCTATGCTCCCCCAGCGGTTCCCCGGCCCGGCAACGCGGGCGCTCTGCGTTCCCGGGGATTCGCAGACTGCTGCGAGGCGGCCTGGCATGACGACGGCAACCGGTTCCCACGCGAGTCCCCCCGGCACCCTGACCAGAACGGGACGCTACCTCATCCTGGCGGCCGCCTTTCTGGGTTGGCTGTTCTCCGGGGTCCAGATGTCGTTGATGAATCTGGCCTCACGCCCGGCGACCGAAGACTTCCTCCGTTCGGGTCGCCTTCCCATCGCCGACACCCCCGCCGCCGAATTGACCCCGGCGGTACTCAAACAGGCCCTCAAGCGCGAAGCCCCCGGCTGGTTCTCGTACCACAACAGCAGCTTCCTGCTGGGGGCCGCCCTGGGGGGCCTGGTGTTTGGCTGGCTGGGAGACCGCGCGGGACGGGTGCGGGCCATGGGGCTCTCGATCCTCTGCTACTCGGTGGTGGCCGGGCTGACCTACTGGGTGCAGGACCCGTGGCACCTGCTGGTGTTGAGATTCCTCGCCGCCATGGGGGTGGGAGGCATGTGGCCCACCGGCGTGGCCCTCGCCGCCGAAGCCTGGGACGATGTCTCGCGGCCGTTTCTCTCGGGACTCATCGGCACCGCCGCGAACGTGGGGATCGTGGCGATGGGCATCGTGGGCTACATCATTCCCATCACGGCCGATTCGTGGCGGTGGATCTTCCTGGTGGCCGCCGCCCCGGTGTGCCTGGGTTTCGCCGTGCTGCTGGTGGTGCCCGAATCTCCCACCTGGCTGGCGGCCCGCGACAAACGGGCCCGCGGAGGGACCGGTCAACCCGCCATCCTGCGAGACCTGTTCCGCCCGCCGTTGCTCCGGCTGACCCTGCTGGGAATCGCCCTCGGGGCCATCCCCCTCTTGGGGGGCTGGGGCGTGACCGCCTGGCTCATCCCCTGGTCCGACCAGGTGCTGGGGGGAGTCGACCCCAAAGCCAAAGCCTTCACCTCGATCATGCGGGCGGGGGGAGGCTCGCTCGGAAGCCTGCTGGGGGGCTGGGTCGCGAACGCCTGCGGACGCCGGGCGACCTACTTCCTGATCAGCCTGCTCACCGTGCTGCTCAGCGAATTCATCTACTTCACCCTCACCCCCAACTCACCCATGTTCTCTCCCATGGTGTTTGCCGTGGGCTTTATCTCGACCGTCTTCTTCGGCTGGCTGCCGCTCTACCTGCCCGAAATGTTCCCCACCCACGCGCGGGCCTCGGGCTCGGGCATCTCGTTCAACTTCGGCCGCATCCTGACGGCGATGGGGGTCCTGGGGACCGGGGCCCTGACCTCCTGGTTCGGCGAGAACTACGCCGCCGCGGGCCGGGTCACCAGCCTGATCTACGCCCTGGGCATGGTGGTGATTCTGTTCGCCCCCGACACATCGAAGACGAAGTTGCGCGAGAGCTGAGCGGAAGAACGCCGCGCACGCTTCACTGGGCGCGGTTCTCGAGAATGCCCATCGGCTCGTCCTTCAGCGGATTGAGCCGGACCACGTCGACGATCTTCCACTCCCCCTGCTCTTTCTGCCACGTGAGTTTCCATCGCGACGGCTGATGCCCGGCATCCATGCCGCTGAAGGTCACCCGTCCATTCGCGCGGAACAGCGAGGTGGCTCCGGTCCCCTCCCCGAAGAGTTTCACCGAGAGATCTTTGACGTCGATTCCCTGGACCTTCACCAGCTTGAGGGCCAGTTGCACCTGTTTCCGCCATTCCACCGCCCCTTGCGAGAAATGCGCCAGCGTGGCGTCTTCGTCCTGGGCGGTGAAATCGGCCACCAGTTGCCGCACCTCGCCCTCGATCCGCTCGCGATCAGTCACGATCGACCGCTCGAGGGGAAAGATCCCCAGGGCAGCGAGAATCGCGACCAGCGCCCCGCCAAACCCCAGCTTCCGGTCGCGCGCCTGGCTGCGGGACTGGGCCCAGCCGACGGCGAGCCCGGCCGCCGCCAGACAGATCAACGCGGGGGGCCAGGGATTCTCGGCGAACCAGTTCATGGAAACTCCCAAAACAAGGGGACACCGAAGTGGGCAGCCGTCGGGGCAGCCGTCGGCCCCCCATGGCAATCGGCTGCCTGATCGTTCCTTGATGATAGCCCCTCGCCGAACCGCCGCGATAGCTGGTCGCCAGCCCTCGGAGAAGACGCCGGACCGCGTGGCTGCGGGAATTGCCAAACCTCGGAAGCACCCCTTAGAATCCGGGCGTCTGATCCGCTTCCCCCCGTTTGTGTTTCCCCCCTGGAGAGCGCCGATGAACGATTCTTCCCCCCCCAGCCTGTCCCGTCGCGACCTGCTGAAAACCTCGGGCCGCGCCGCCGTCGCCGGAGCTCTCAGCAGCCTGGTCATTCCCGGAGCCTACGCCGGCGAAGACAACACCATTCAACTGGCGCTCATTGGCGCGGGGGGACGCGGCACCGGGGCGGCCGGCGACGCGATGAGCAGCAAGAACGGCCCCACCAAGCTGGTGGCCATGGCCGACGTCTTCGAGCAGCGCATCAAGGCCAGCTACGACCAGCTCAAGC
Organism: uncultured Planctomycetaceae bacterium; assembly: GCA_903861195.1. Taxonomy (GTDB): domain Bacteria; phylum Planctomycetota; class Planctomycetia; order Planctomycetales; family Planctomycetaceae; genus UBA10511. Next base: position 12,278 of record CAIOTJ010000309.1, read on the forward strand.
CCAGGTTTGACTCGAAGGTCGACGTCCCCGAAGACCGCAAGTTCATCGGGTTCGACGGTTACAAGAAGGCGATGGACGTCTTGAAGCCGGGCGACGTGGTGATCCTCACCACTCCCCCCGCCTTCCGCTGGGTGCACTTCACCTACGCGATCGCCAAGGGGCTGAATGTCTTCATGGAGAAGCCGATCTCGGTCGACGGCCCCAGCACCCGCCGCATGCTGGCCCTGGGTGAGGAATCGGTCAAGCGCAACCTGAAGGTCGGCGTAGGGCTGATGTGCCGTCACTGCGACGCCCGCAATGAAATGTTCCAGCGGATCAAGGGAGGCGAGATTGGCGACCTCGTGCTGCTGCGGGCCTACCGCATGGCCGGGCCCACCGGCGTGGCTTTCGCCAAGAAGAAGCCCGAGGGCATGTCCGAACTGCTGTACCAGATCCAGAACTTCCACGCCTTCCTGTGGGCGTCGGGAGGGGGCTACAGCGACTTCCTCATTCACAACATCGACGAGTGCTGCTGGTTCAAGGATGCCTGGCCCGTCGAGGCCAAGGGCTCGGGGGGCCGCCACTACCGCGGCGACTACGTCGACCAGAACTTCGACTCGTACTCGACCGAGTTCACCTTCGCCGACGGGGCGAAGATGTATCTCGAAGGGCGCACCATGGAAGGGTGCAACAACGAGTTCGCCAGCTACGCCCACGGGACCAAGGGCTCGGCCATCATCTCGACCGCCGGGCACGCCCCGTCGAAGTGCGCGACCTTCTCCGACCAGCGGATCGGCAGCAAGAAGTCGCTGGTCTGGGCCGCCAAGCAGCCCGAGCCGAGCCCCTACCAGCTCGAGTGGGATCACCTGCTCGAATCGATCCGCCTCGACCGGCCCCACAACGAGGTCGAACGGGGCGCCAAGGCCAGCCTCGTCACCGCCATGGGCCGCATGGCGTGCCACACCGGCAAGACCGTCACCTTCGAAGACGCCCTCGACTTCAAGTACGAGCTGGCTCCCGATGTCGACAAGCTGACGTTCGCCTCCGCGGCCCCCGTGGTCGCCCGGCCCGACGGCACCTACCCGGTCCCGCTGCCCGGGTTGAATGGCAACCGCGAGTACATCGCCGGCTGATGCCGTCGCCAAGAGTCTGAATGTTCTCCCGCCGGGCCGGTCACCAATGACCGGCCCGGCGGCGTTTGGCCCCCCGCCCCGCCCCGCCCCGCCCCGCCCCGCCCCCGCCCCGCCCCCGCCCCGCCGGAAA
>CAIOTJ010000310.1 GCA_903861195.1 uncultured Planctomycetaceae bacterium
ACCAGATCGGCACCCTGGTGACACCGGTGCAGGGCGAATAGCGTCGGTGGGGGATGCGAGGGAGCGACGCGGGGTGACCGCGTGGGTGGCGTGTGGCGGGTGGTGGGTGGCGGGGTGAATGCGCGTCGGTCGTGGACCGTGGACCGTGGACCGTGGTTCGTGGGGCTGTTGGCTGGGACTTGTCGGCGTGCGCACGACGGAACCGCGATTCGGTCCGGACCAACACGATCTGTCGCTCCCACCTGATGGCGGCGGGTCAAAACAAACGGACGGGATTTCCATCCGTGCCGCTCGATTGACCGATGGATCCCGTCATCGACGGCTCAGGAGATTGAGTTGCGGACCCGCAAGAGTCCCGTCCATGACAACGGACGTTCCGGCATCCTCCCGAACACGACATCGATCGTGGCCATGTCCTGTAGGGACATTCTTTCATAGCCCAGGGTTCGCCGCGCAGCGGCTACCCTGGGTTGGGGGTCGAGGTTTCGTTTCATCTCTGAAGGAGATGGCTTGAAGCGTGCCGACGGGATGCATCGCGGGCCGAATTCGACTCGCCAAATCTCTTGCGGAATCCGACACACAAACCGATTTCCGCCATCCGTGGGTGAAGCGAACCCCTACAGGGTTCCGGCGGCCTTTGGATGTCCCTTACCCAGGGTAGCCGCGGTGCGGCGAACCCTGGGCTATCGAAGAGTTCCCCTTCAGGGAACGGCATCGGTACAAGCCGGTGCGCGATGGGGCTGGTGATCTCTCCGTGTTGGATGAAGCGTCGATTCCTGATCCAGATCGGCAGCCGCACACGAGGAATGAACTCGGATTCAGACCGTCAACAATTGCCTCGATTTCGCAAGGGTCGGTTTGACGTGACAGATCTTGCCGAGCTTTTCCGATCAAGGATCCAGATGGCGTGTCGCCCTGGCGGTCACATTCGCCATCCATCGCAATCGCTGTGTGTTGCGGTGGCAGCGCGACTCAGACGACTCCTTCGGGACCGAACTGGCACTGGGGGGTCAGCGGGTGACCGCGCAGAAATTCGCTGGCGGACATCGCCCGTTTTCCCGGGGGCTGCAGAGTGACGATCTCGACCACGCCGTCGGACGCCTGCACCCACAGTCCGTCGCGGTCGGCCCGCACGATTTGTCCGTGGGGAGCGGTCACCCCGTCGGCGACGCGGCGGACGGCCAAAATCAGCAGTCGCTGCGGGGCGTGATCGGCGGTGTGCAGATACGAATAGGGCTGGGGCCAGGGCTGCATTGCCCGCACCCGGCAGTCGATCTGCCGGGTCGTCTCGCTCCAGTCGATCTCCCCCTGCTCTTTCTTCAACTTCGGGCAGCGGGTGACGAGGGCGGGGTCTTGCCCCTCGCCCGTCACCGGGCCGGCGGCCAGCCGGTCGAGCACCGGAGGAATCAACGCCGCCCCCAGCACCGCCAGGCGGTCTTCGAGCTGGCCCGCCGTCTCACGGGGATCGATGGGGGTCCGGACGATCGACAGCACCGGTCCGGCATCGAGGGCCGGGAGGATCTGGATGATGCTGACCCCCGTTTCGGTGTCCCCTGTCCAGATGGAATAGGCCACGGGGGCGGCCCCGCGGTGCCGGGGGAGCAGCGAGGCATGCACATTGATGGCCGCCACGCGGGGAATGGCCAAGAGCTCGGGAGAGAGGATCTGCCCATACGCGGCCACGACCAGCACATCGGGGTTCAGGGCCCGCAGGCTGGCCAGCCCCTCGGGGGCGTTGACCGATGGCGGCTGCAGCACGGGGGTCCCCCGGGCCAGCGCCAGGTTTTTGAGGGGATTGGGGTGCTGCGTCTTGCGCCCGGGAGCGATGCGGTCGGGCTGCGTGCACAACCCGACGACCGGATGCGGAGTCGTGTAGAGGGATTCGAACGTGGGGAGGGCGAATTCCCCCGTCCCCATCATCACCAGGCGGAGGGGGGTCATGACTGCAGGGTCACCAGCCGGTGCAGTTCGGCCTGCAGCTCGGCATCCGACGGAATGCTGCCGCTGGCCTGTCCCTGCCGGAACGCGGTCTCAAAATCGAGCACCTTGGGGGCCACTTCGCGCTTCCCGGCCTCGGTCAGCCGGTCGATGAACAGCACGCCGTCGAGATGGTCGAGCTCGTGCTGCACCGCCCGGCTCGCGAGATCTTTGACTGTCACTTCGAAGCCGGTGCCGTCGATGTCGTAGGCCTCAACAGTCACTTCGTCGGCCCGCCGCACCTGGTGGTACAGCTTGGGGAGCGACAGGCAGCCCTCTTCGGCCTCCTGGTTCCCCTTCCGCTGGGTGATCTCGGGATTGATGAAGACGTGTTCCTGGTCGGATTCTTCCGGATCGGCCGTCAGATTGAGGATGAACAGCCGGTAGGGGAGCCCCACCTGGTTGGCCGCCAGACCAATCCCCTCGGCGGCATACATCAACTCGAACATCTCCCGCACGATCTTCCGCAGAGCGTCATCAATGCGGACGACGGGAACCGACCGGAACCGGAGGGCGGGGTGGGGGTGGGGAACGATCTGCATCAACAGCACACTGGAGGAGAGGCCCGCGGAATCGGGGAGAAACCGGGGCGAACAGGGCGAATGGAGGACCCAAGTATATGCCTCGGGGAAAGCAGGGTCGAGTTCCCGGCCAACCCGCGCCCTGCAAGGGGGGCGATGTTCGGCCCCGGCGTGACCCGGCCGCCAAACCCGCCTGTGGGAGGCCAGCCTGTCGGAAAGCACCGTGTGGGTCAGAACGGCACCAACGGCCGCCCGGCCCAGCCCCGGAACCTCGCAGTGATCTTGTTCGCACTCCCCTCACGCCGGCTGGTCCCACCTGGGGGACGGACCGGCGTGGCCCGGCATGGGCCGACCGGCGTGGCAAAAACCGACCGGCATGGCCGCACTGGGCCGCCTTGGCCCGCCGGGCAAGATGCGAGGGGCGGAGACCAGCCGCGGTCTGCCGCCGGGCACTCTCGAAGAGAGTGAGGGGTCGCTTCAGCAACCGCCTGGCGAGCACGTCACGCGGTCTGGGGTGCACCGCGTCCGCATTGAGCCAACTGACGATCGACGGACTGACCCGACCCATCCCGCCCCGTCGGCGACCCGAATCCGGCGCGGCGCGTAGGCCAGGTCCTGGCCCCCGCCTGCGTTGCGGAGACCACGGTGGAACTATGATCGCGCCGTCGACCGGAAACGATCAAAGCATCGAAGATCAAAAGGTCGACAGCGGGCCGGGGGGCAATGCCGCCACCGAGGGCTGCGCTCCGTAGTACGACGAATACGACACGGGCCGGGCCGAACCGACCATCGGACTCTGGTACGGAGCCCGGTAGGCACCCGCCGGGGGAGTCATGTTGGCGGGCGGGGGAGAATAATTCGCCCCATAGCCGGGACCACACGAGTTCCCACCGCACGGATTTCCACCGCACGGATTTCCACACGGGCTGCAGCCCCCTCCTCCGCCTCCACAGGGATTGCAGCAGTCAAAGCTACAGCATCCCTGGCTGCTGACGGCAATCACCAGGGCAGCCACGAACAAGACCAGGCGCTTCATGGGACAACTCCTTTCCCTTGATCACGAAACAGGGTCAACGAATGCAACCACGCCTTCAGGCCCCGCCACCGCGGGCGGGAGGGAACCGGTTCGATTCCGGCCCCTGCTCGCGGCATGCTGAGTCCCCCCGGATGCCGCTCACCCGCCAGCCCCAGGAGAAGTCCATTCTCTGGAATCGACTGGATCGTCGAAGTGAGGGGCAGCGTGGCGTGGTGATTTCCCCGCCACAGTTCCCAGCCCCAGTCTCCCGGGGGAAGGGGATGCGGAGCCCGCACGACCAGGCCGGCCGGTGTGCGCCACACGGCGAACTCGACGCTGCGGCGGGCGATCCACCAATGGGCCCAGGCGGCCAGCGACGTGCGCCACAGCAGGGGATACGTCTGGCTGGCCTCGTCGAGCGCCCGCAGTTCGGCCGCAAGTTCCGGCGTGCCCGCCTCGGCCAGCACCAACACCGGCTGTCCCGCGCGGTACAGTTCAGCCACCCGGCGCGGGGCGTCCGCCACGGAGGGGAGGGGTGCCAGTCCCAGATCGACCCAGGGAAGCACAGGCGCTGCGGCCAGTCCCGCCCCGACCCCCAGTCCCGCCCCGACCCCCAGTGCCGCCCCGACCCCCAGTCCCGCCCCGACCCAGGGTCCCGATTCATCTCGCTGCAGCCGCACATGCAGACCCAGGTCGAGCAGGGCCTGCGGCGAGGGACCGTGGCCCCCCCGGCGGTTGTTCGCACTGTCGGCCACCAGCAGGCTGTGGGGAACGTGGCCGAGGCGACCGGCGCGGGCTTGGGCTTCGCGCCAGGCCGCCACTGTCTTGCGGGACGACGACGCACAATCTTCGCGGGTGATCCGCCATCCGACTTCGGGCAGCGGATCACAGCCGGCGAGAGCCGGGGCGATCCCGCCGTCAGACTGCGCCAGGGGGAACAGCTGGGTTGTGTGCGGATCGAGCGAGTGGATGAGGCGGGAGATTTCCCCCCCAAGGTCGGGAGATTCGCTCCCGGGGGAGGACCCGTCCCCGGGATATTCCACCGCCAGACACAGCACACTGCGGAAGGGGTATTGGAAGTCGGTGAGGCGGGCCCAGACTCCCCCGCGGGCTTCCAGCGTCTGTTTCAATCGCTCCACAAAGCGGCGGGCGGCGGGTGACCACCGGCGACCATGCCGGGTGCCGGGGGTCGGTTCTTCGAGGTCATCGCAGCGCCCCGCCAGGTCGCGCACATCGAGCACTTCGTGCGATTCGGCAATCGCCCGGCGGATCCGCTGCGCGGCACCACGGTGCCGGGAGTCGATCAGCACGAACCGTCCGACCGCGCCGCCGGGAGGAACCGGCTCATCGCAGTCGCGCGTCGGCACCCCCACATCGCGCAACAGCCGGGTGACCCCCTGCGGCACATCGGCCAGCATCAGGGGCAACTCCGCCAGGCCGGCGGCCGGGGCAGCCGGTGGAATTCGGGGGGGGGCAGTCACGATGAAACGCCTCGCGCCAGCGGCTGGAGAGCGCGGCACAGGATGGGGAACAGCAGACAGGAGGGGAACAGGAAGGGGGGTCCGGCAGGACTTGTGAGGGGGAACGGAACCGCAATCGATCCGTCACACCGCAGCGGCAGGAACCAACACAGGCAGGAGGTGCTCCCGAGGTCGGCTTCGCGAGGGGAAGCCGTCGGAGAGCAAGGCAGGTTGTGGGAAGGGGGCGGGAAGCTAAAGGAAACTCCGTTGCCAGTCAACGCGAGTTGGAATTCGCGCACTCCGCTGGAACGGGTGGCCCTCTTCCCAGGGGGCTGCGCCCGGCGGGCAATCCCCTGCCGCACCCTTTGAAGAGAATCCCGCACACTTCCCAAGTTCCACAGATTCGCCATCACGCCTGCTCCTGCTCAAAAGATCGAACTCACCAGATTCCCGGCCGGCGCGCCCCCACCCGGAAGGTCGCCCCTACGGAAGCTGGTTCACACAGACCCGCGCGGTGTGCCACTGGCAGGGCCGCCCCCTCAGCCCGCAGTGGGGCGCGCACCCGGGGCGGTCCCCCCGAGGGGGATTTCCGCGAAACGGACCACGCAACGCCTCAGACCGCGCCGGCGAGGGGACCGACCGGGGTGGCGACCCCGTCTTCCCACCCGTCGACCTCGTCCGACGCCTCGGCCAGGTCGGCCGAGCGGTTCCAAGCCCCCAATTCCGCCTCGGCAGCCACCCGTTGGGCGAAGTTTGGTTTTATAAAGCGGAGTGGGTTCCCGGCCGGGGTCCCCGACTCATTGCCGGATTGAGGCGCGGTGCGGATGGCGGCGGGGTTGCCCGACGCGGCGGCCGCTGCCGGGATGGCGGCGGCCGGCTCAACCGGCGTCTCGGCGGCCAGCTCATTCCGGTGAGGGACCCGGCTGGTGTCGGCGGCCGCCTGATCGAACCGGTCGTCCCAATCGGGTTCTTCATCCCCCCAGCGCAGGGGGGGATCGAGTTGCCGTTGCTGATGCAGGGGGAAATCTTCGCGGGTGGGGCTGTTGCGGATGTCGAATTTTCGCTGGTGCACGACCAGATCCTCGGCATGGCCGATGTACCGGGTGATCTGCTGCTGACCCAGGATGTCAAACGCCGAGTCGAGCTTCATTTTCAGAATCGCCTC
>CAIOTJ010000311.1 GCA_903861195.1 uncultured Planctomycetaceae bacterium
GCCGTGCCGGCCGACGACTGCTGGGATCTCTGGACCAGTCCGACGCTCACCGGCGACTGGCTGGGGCTCCGCACGAGCCTCAAGGAATCCGGAATTCGGTTCGCGGGACGCGAAACGCAGTTTTTCTTCGGGGTGGACGGCGGGATTCAGCGGCCCTCTCTTCCCGCTCTCGGTTTTGGCGACACGTTCAAGTATACGGGCCGTGGCGAATACGACCTGATCTTCGCACTCGATAAATTCGGCGGCCTCCCCCACGGGACGTTGCTGGTTCGCGCCGAGCACTGGTACGGCCAGTACGGCAACGTGTCTCTGAACACCGGTGCGTTTTCGCCGGCTGTGTTTGCAGCCGCACTTCCACCGGCTCCCAACAAACCCGGTGAACTCTTTCTGACCAACTTCCTGCTCACGCAGCCGCTGTCCCCCAATTTCGTTGTGTTCGCCGGCAAGAGTGATGTGCTCGGCGGAGCCGATCAGGACATCTTCGCGGGGGGTGACGGCACGGAACAATTCGTGAATCAGGCGTTGGTCGCGAACCCGGCGTTCTTGCTGGGGCTGCCGTATACCTCATTCACCGCGGGCGTTGCCTCTCCGCAGGAGTGGGGTGCTGTGGTCGGGTACGTTCGCGATCCGCAGGATCGAACCAGGGACGTGTTCCAATTGGACGATCTCTTTTCCCGGGGGGTCATCGTGGGGGGAGAGGTGAAAGTGAAGACCAACTTTTTTGATCGTCGGGGCGAACAGCACGTGGGAGCGATGTGGAAACATCACGACCAGACAAATCTGAATTTCGCCGAACCTCCCCCGGGCGTGTACCCCGAACCAACCGTCCCGGGATTTCCGACCCTGCCTGATGCCTACACGATTTACTACGGCTTCGACCAATACCTGGTGAATTACGCGGGCAAGCCGGAGAAAGGCTTCGGACTGTTCGGCCGCGCTTCGATCAGCGACGGGAATCCCACGCCGCTGCGATACTTCCTGAGTTGCGGCATCGGGGGCGACAGCCCACTGCGGCAAGACCGGGGCGACACATTCGGAATTGGGTGGTACTACGTCGGCGCCAGCAACGAGTTTGGAGCGCTTCCGCAGTTCCTGTTTGGACCGCGCGACGGGACCGGGATTGAAACCTTCTACAACTTCCAGGTCACCCCTTGGCTCAACATCACTCCCGACCTGCAGTTCATCCGCCCGGAAGCGGGCGCGATCGCCACCGACGCGATCGTCGGCGGGCTGCGGCTCAATATGAAGCTGTAACCCCAAGACAGGCATCTCGCGCCGCCGTCCACCGACGGCGGCCAATGCTGTGTCACTCCCAGAACCGTGGACCGCGGTTCGTGGGGCCGGAGGCGGCAGCTTGTCGTCGAGTTCACGAGGGAGACGAAACTCGGCCGACTCTGCGAAATACGGCCGAGTCCAGAGCAAGTCAGAAAAACTTGTTGATCCTGGCCCGGTGTTGGCACCGAACGTGGCTTGCCTGGATTACGCACCCAGGCAAGATTCCATCCTGTCGGGATGACAGATGCCGGGGGTGGGGCGACAGCGCGGGGCGACAGGTTGGTCATCCCGGCCCGGATCGGGTTGAGATCGACCGACACCAGGCACGCGGCGACCGCCCATTCATCTAGCAGCCGCTGCATCTTGAAGCGCCCTTCCCAAAACCGGCAGGTGGTCCGTTCTTCCCGGTTGGCGACGCGGGCCAGTTTCTCGGTCAAAAACCGCATCAGCCACGAGGGATTCGACAGCCGCAGACGCAACTGCTCCACCCGGGCGGGAGTCTTGAGGATCGCATCCAGGTCCGCCTGCGAGGGAGTCTCGGCCACCTCCCGGGTCCCGGGTTTGTACGGCGGACACAACTGCAGCCACTTCCGGGCGATTTCTTCGGCAGACCACTTCCCCGCCACATCGGGCCGATTGCTGACAATGAGATGCAGGTGATTCCCCATCGTGCAAAAGCCTTCGAGATCAATCGCCATGACCGAGGCGAGGAAGACCAACCGCTCCTGCAGCCAGACTTTGCGATGTTCGTACGACCGCTGGGTCAACGGATCCCACCCGCACAGCATTGATCGGCGGACACAGCGGTTGATGCAGTGAGAAACCCCCACCTCCTGCGGCTCAACGACGAACTGACGAGGCAATCGCGACAGGAACCACCCGGGGCGGAGCGAAAGGCGAAGGGGGGATGCGGTGACGAGAGCAGAGTGCGGAAACCACCGGTTCTGGTGGATACCATGTACGGCCGATATCACACACTGCCTCGTGTACACACACGAAATCCGTCCAGTTAATCACAGATTTTCGAAAAACGTTATCCGCACACAGCTTGTGATTTTTTTTGCTGCATTACAACAAAGGGTGGCCCCAGCTTTACAGCGGCTTTACGGCGTTCAAGGGCGGCTCCGTCTTCCCCCTCCGTCTTTCCGTGCCGGCTTTCCGCCCGCACGATCCCGAGTCGCAGCCGGAACTCCCGACTGCCGTCTGGTGACCGCAACATCCCTCGCGTTATACTTCCGCAGCCGATTTCGCTCGAACCCCGAGCGGCAGACGGCAACATCGTCGATTGGAGCCGTTGAAATGTCACTGATTCGCTGGATTGCCGGTGGAGGATTCGTCCTCGCCGTTTACTTCGTCACTGTGAGTGCGGGCCAGGAACAGGTATCGCCGGAGCCGTCCCCTGCCGGCGAATCGACCACGTTTCAGGATCCCGCGGTCCCGCTCATCGCGCTGCCCACGGACTTCGATTCCCGGCGTGCGAAAAAAGAGGTGCGGCTCGATCATACGGGCGTTGCCGAATTGGTGAATCTGCAGGGGCCGGGGTGCATTCGACATGCCTGGTTTCTGACGATCAATAATCAGGACAAGCTGACGCTCGAGATCACGGTCGACGGAGCGGAACAGCCGCAAGTTCGCGCACCTCTCCATTCCTTCTTCGGAGTTATGCAGGACCGGGAACCCTACTTTGTCGACTGTGCCGCATTCGCGGTCTTTCCAAACCCGGAGGCGAGTCAGAAGGACCCGCTGATTCCCGGCACGCCGGGGTACAACCTGTTTCTGCCCATCCCCTTCCTCAAGTCATGCCAAATTCGCGTTCTTGGCCGGGAGGGGGCCTTCCTCGGCACCGTTGTCGACTGGCATCGTTATCCAGAGAAGTCGCGATTGACGTCCTATCGCCTTCACGCAGAGCACCGTCGATTCGTTGAGACTCCCCCTCGGGGCAAGACCATCGAGATGGCGGAAGTCAGAGGCGGCGGCTTCATCGCTGGCTTTGTGACCGGTTATCTGCAGAAGAACAAAAGCGATATGGTCTTTCACACCGGCGGCATCCGGATCCACATCGACGAGACAACGGAGCCCTACACGATCGAAGGCAACAACGTTGAGGACGATTACGGATTTACCTGGGGCTTCAACGGCCAGCAGACGCGTTGGATCGGATGCCCCAGCCACCAGAACCGTGGCCGTAACGATCAGGACGGCGTCTTCTATCGCTTCTTCGGACCGGATCCCATCGCGTTTCGATCATCGATGAAGTTTCTTGCCGGAAGTCGTGGAGACGACATGGAAACGGTTGTGTATTATTACAAAAGAGCCATCCAATAAGATCGCACCGCGGTCGTCAGCCGGTCGGCATGTATGCAGTTGGGGCCACCCGTTGTCTGTCCTGTGTTTATCGGGCCGATCAAATTGGGTTTGCCTGATCGCGGATTCCCCTCCTTTCCACCCTGGTAGCTGACCGCCGAGCGTCTGGTGGGACTCCTCCTTGCGTCTGGCGTCAGGTCGGGCGACCCGTTGTTGAGTCCCCACAGCATTGACCGGCGGACACAGCGGTTGATGCAGTGAGAAACCTCCACCTCCTGAGAGTGCCCACCCCTCTGACATGGAATCCATGTTTCGCCACTTCCTGCCCCTCCACCACTGGCTGGTTTTATTGCGCCCCGGAGTGGCTGGTTTTGTGATGCACGCTCACATCGGGGCGTCCACGACAAGCGATCCCGTTTCCGTTCCGTTGGTATTCACGGCTCTGTGAACACTGTCGTCTCGGGGCAAGTTCGACGGGTTGTTCCGGTCCCGGTTCACCGCCCGACAATGCGCGGCCTCGTTGTTCCAACAGCCGCCACGATGCCCGCCATTCAGATCCTCAGTTGTTCGCTCGATTTCGGGGAGCTGATTTGATGCTGCGCAGCGGAGGATGGCTCTCGGCGGCCTCGATGGACTTTATGGCCTTCTCGACGTCGCCGACACGCCTGTTGTTAAGTTCACCACCCGGAAACTCCCCGCGTTCGACCTCGGCGTTCAAGCTGGCAATCAGTTTCCTCAGCGCCGGGATCTGCGGTTTGGCGGCGGATCCGTAGCCGGTGATCATTTGCATGATCTCGCCCGTGCGGCTTTCGCTGCCATGCCCGCCCTGGGTCTTCGCCAGTCCAACCGCTGCCGCAATTCCTTCTTCAAAATGATATTTGGTGAGCGCCTTCAAGCCCGCCATGCGGATCACGTTGTTGAACATGGTGTCTGCCGGACTGGGGCTTTCCACAGCGGCCAGAATGATCGGGGCGAGAAGAATGACATCCTCTTCGCCCAGCTGGTTCTGGAAGCAATGCTCCAGCGTCGCCCGGGCCATCCCATCCGGATTGTTGGACACGGCACGGATCGCCTGATTGCGCAACCCCAAATCCACTCGATCGAGTTCGTCTCCGAGTGGGCCCGAGAACACAGCGGCGGCCAACTGCCCATGGGCGATTTGCACCGGGTCTTCCCAACGTATTGGCCACGACGGTTCCGCAGTCGCCTCGAGTGCCCGGAGGATGCTCTCGATGGCCGGCTTGGCCTTCCCCCCCATTTTTCTGACCGCCTGGGCCGCCTTGTAGCGCACCCACCGGTCCGGATGGGCGAGTTGTTTGACCAGAACGGGAAGCGCTTCAGGTGTTTTGATCAGCCCCAATGCCTCGCAAGCACCCTGCATTTGATGCGGAGTGCCGCTGTCGGCCAGTTTGATGAGCTCGGCCACCATGGAGTCTGCCTCCGGCCGTGCCGCAAGTTCTTCCGCCGCCCAGCTGCGGACAATCGGAGACCAGTTGCCAAAGGCGGCGACCAACTCACCAGTCGACAACTCGCTCCGATCCAGATCGAAACGCCCGGCTGCCACGCTGGCAGCGGCTTCCGTTTTGTCGAACCAACCCGCAGGATCCGCATCACGCCCCGTGATCACCAGCTTCCTCAGGGGCAGCGAATAGGTCAGCACATAGGTGGCGGCGGGGCTCAGCCCGAAATAACTGCTGTTTCCATGGTAGGTGTTGTCATGCGTCTGCCCGGCTCCGTATTGTTCGCCGCCGTCATACGTGAACGATCCATCCGAGCGACGGACCAGATCCAGATGCCACGAGCACTGCCCGAAAAAAGCGGCCCCCGCCTCGGGTCCGCCAACGGCCGCACCGAGACCGCTCCAGAGATAGCTGAAGCCCTGCCCAGTATGGCCGTACTCGCGACAGGAGTGGCCTGCCGTGGCCATGCGGGCGAAAAACTCCGCTTCCTTCGGCTTGTTTCCCATCGCGGCGAACATGACTGCGGCGAGCGAATTCTTGCCGTTGTTTTCATGGTAGGGCCATGGTTCGTGTTCACCGTAGGGGATGGCCCCCTTGTCGGTGAAGTACCCGAAAAACCCGGCGGCACGGATGATGGCCCGGTCGATCTCCGGCTGCGTCACGCCGCATTTCCTGGCAAGCACCATGGCGAGGTTGGCCGGTAATCCAGCCATGTTCACAGGACCATACGGTGGCACGGAGCCATTGAATTGACCGTCCTTGCTCAGCGCGGCGAAGCCATGGCCGAAGGTCCCATACATGCTCTGCCCGCGGGCCAGCTTGAGGGTCGCTTTTTCGATCCAGGGGAGGATCGTCTGGTCGCCGGTGACCAGGTGATATTCGCAGAGAAACAGCAGCCGATAGCCCATGTTCCAGGTGTCGCCCCAAGTGGCTCCCGCCGGTTTCTTGTCAGGATCGGGTGTGTCCCTGGCCAATTCGTGCGCGAAGTCACGCAGTTTCGGCAGATACTCAGGTCTCCCTGTGGCCAAGAGCGCCAGGCCCTGGATCGATCCGGCCCAGTTGGGCTCCATGGTTTCCTTCTCCAGAGCCTTGATCGCCCCCTCGAGGATCCGTCGGGATTTCTCACAGTTCCAGGGCGCGGTCTCGCTGTAGGTCCCCATCACGGCGAGTTTCAACGCGAGATCGTGCACTCGACCTGCTCGCCAGACCATGAGCTTGAGAGCCCCTCCCCGGGACTCCGTTTCCGCCTCCTGAATGGCCAGTGCGAACGACCTGCGTGCGTCGTCACCAAACGGCCTGCCATCCACACCAACGATCACGTCGTCTACCAACACAATCCCGTCGGCAGGCGTGCCGGATCCCACATGGGTCACCAGGATCTGCCGACTCCGCTGCGTGGTGCGTCCCTGGGCGGCATCCAGATTGCTCGCGGCCCGTGTATGGATCCAGCCCCGCAGCCCCGTCGCACCCAGATTGTACGTGAGCGTCCGGTCCACCTTCGCCGCGTCCTGGGTGAGATCAGGAATCTGCGAATAAACCGGGCTGGTGAGTGCCACCGCAAGGGCGGCCAACAGTCCGATGGTTTTGCACTCTGTGTTCATGAGATGAGTCGTCCGGGAATGCCAGCCAGCTTGTAAGAGACGTGTTTCTACAGATCGGTCCAACCGCAACCGTTATTTCTGAAAAGGCCGCAGGGCCTCTGCGAATGCCTTGCCCATCTGAGCGAAGATCTTTGCGCTGCCAAAATAGTGGTAACCCCCATTGGAAGCCCCTTTGAGGGCCTCCCTGTCTTTGGGCGACAGGACTTCCTCCAGGGCGACGTCGAGCTTTTGCTGGTCGGCCTTGGTGATCCCCTCAATCCACGCATCGACCGCCGCGTAATGGTCCGGCGACTCAGCCACATATTGGTCGTTGGCATACACCGCCAGAACGTTCCTCCCCTTCCTCAAGTGCCTCACCTGGTCTTCGTCGAGGACGATCGAACGGTAGAACGGCTTGTCCTGCCACCAGATGTAGGTGTGAATCCTGGCCCCGTTCAAATACACATGGAAGCCTTGTCTGGCCAAAACTGCGAGGCGATACGAATCGTGGTTGAGTTCGTCGATGTCAAAGTTCGTGCGCATCAGCAGAAACTCACCCTCCCCCCATGGTGAGGGGAAGCTGTTCAGTCTGATTCCGCTGTGGTCCCAGACCCCCTTTCCGATGGGGGCTCTTCCCTCCGACCATCGGCTGTCATCAAAGTCGGGTTGGTACCAATTCTCCAGTGCTGTTGGCAACGTGATGTCGCGGAACCGTCGGGCATCATATTTTTTCAGCGTGTCTTTTTTCTCGGTGGCATCCCGTGTCGCAAAACGCCAGATCCGTTCTTCTGGCAGGGGCTTGCCAACTGCCTTCCAATAGTGCTCCCATTTCCATTCGCTGTTAAAACTGCCATCCGCTTTCAAGGTGTGCGCAGTGCCAACGATATTGTCATACTCTCCCTTCCTTGGTTCGGCGGCGGCAATGTCCTGATCCCAGAACGGAGCCGTCTCGACAGCAATCACATTGCCCTGGAACTCGGGCATGCTGGCCGGAGCCGCCATCGCCTTGCGGAATGCCGCATTTTCCGTCTCACCGCCAACTCCCAGCACGCCGATCACGAACGGCATCTTCGGAGCCGCCAGGTCTTTTCGAACATCACGAATAAAGTGCGACAGCAAGCGCGAGTATTCGTCGTAATTCCCGTTGGGGTAGGTCTGCCCGTCAACCAGGTCGTTGAAACCTTGAAGCCAGACAAAACCGGCCAACTCATAGCCCGCCTCCTCATCGTATGCCGAGCAGACCCGCTTGGGATCGGCCAGAACCTTTTTCACATGTTCAACCATCATCCGGTAAAACACCCCCGAGGCGGCATCCTTCTGCTCCCGCCATTTTTTTCGGTCTTCGAGTTTCGGGATCCCATGAGCACCCTGAGGATGCTGATCCCACACCTTCTGAATCTCCTTGGGCAGTTGGTACGGCCCCGCACTGGGTGGACGAAATTCGGTGTTGAGTGACCGGCCGCCCCAGGCGGCCTTGATGATCAAAATGGGTTGCGCCAGCTCCTTCTCCATGTAGATTCCGAACGTGAACTCGGGACCGATCTTGCCGCAATCCCGCGTCGGTTGATCCCCGCGTGCGCCAAAGCCGGTGGTCAGTTTCCCCAGCCCTTCGCCATTTGCACTGCCGTCATAAGGGCCGGTCAAGTAGGAGACCCAGACTTTGTCGCAGATCCTTGGAGTTCCATCGGGATTCCGCATCTCCTCGAGCATGGGGGCGGTCAGCGGATCCTTACCGATATAGTCAAAAGTGCTGATGGCTGCATGTCCTTCCATGTTCGACTGGCCGGCGAGAACAAAAACCTTGAGCGGCTTTCCCTGCGCCGAGACGGTGGTGGATGAGAAGCAGCAAACCATTGCGAGCAATGTCGGCAAGGTCAGATGCAGTTTTTTCATTTGCTGGGTGGTCATGGATCGGTCCTTGCAGCGTTGTGGCCGGCAGCGAGCCCAGTGGGAATCACAAGTGTCCCGTAGTGATAGTCCGTTCGCTGACGTAAATCCAGCTGTCGATCGTGATCTCCAGCGGGCGACCCACCCACTGGTGTCGATCGTGACCCTGGCCACGTTCCTTGGCTGACTGAGCGCCGATGATGACCCGAAGCCGAAATGAAAACTGACCCACAAGTCAACTGGTCGGCCGAAGGCGCTCGATGTCACTTCCAACATGCGGTGTGAAATTCCTACGCACGCCGGATGATCCTGCATGCCCTGCCGAACCGTCCCCAGTTTCGCGCTGCTCCAGGGAATCTACCGCGAACTTGGCAACATCGAGGGCACGACAAAGTCCAAGACTCCTACCGATCGTCGCAATCTTCGCAAGGAGTGCGCGGCACCGGTCTGGAGCCGGATGCGTGAGCTGTTGCCCGACCGCGCGATGAAAAAACCAGGAGTAAAAGACAAGCATGCGGAGGCGTTACAGTATCTGAAATCGCACTGGACCGCTTTGCAGGTCACCTTCGACGATCCCCTGATGCCGATCGACAACAACGAGGTGGAGCAGCTGATGAAGCGGGTAACGGTCGGGACGACAGGAACCAGAAAACCCGGACAGGAAAACTCAAGCCGAGCCCCCGCTGGGGACGAACTGAAAATCAGCCACAGGCGCCCCCCGGGAAAACGTGTGCCTCAATCAACCATCAATCAGTCCAAACCCACCCCTTTTCAAACCAATCTGCTGGCTGGTTTTGGGGCGCCCCCGAGTGGCCGGTTTTGAGGTACCCGCTGACACGGCGGGACAGCCGGAACGGTTCCGCACCGGCACGTTCATCATGCCCGCCTTCCGCCTCACCGAAGA
Source organism: uncultured Planctomycetaceae bacterium (assembly GCA_903861195.1). Lineage (GTDB taxonomy): Bacteria > Planctomycetota > Planctomycetia > Planctomycetales > Planctomycetaceae > UBA10511. Next base: position 9,411 of record CAIOTJ010000311.1, read on the forward strand.
GCAGGCCGAGACTCCAGAGGAGGGAGGAATTGACGCGATGTTCGACAACTGTGCGGCATCGGACCTGCTGCGCTCCGAGCCGCGGCGGCCGGAAATCGCCACGGCGTCTGCACGGATCGCGACAACCTGTGAAAAAGCCTGGGTTCGTCACGCGCATCTGTGGGTAAAAAGTGGGGATAAAAAGGGGGGAGGGTAGCTCGGGCTCGACAGAAGGGGGACCCGTCTTCCACCTTCGCCGTCGCATCGCCCCTTGGGGTGCGCGCTGACAACGATTCGCGGGTCACTCGGAAAGTCAGCTCTTGTGACGTTGATTGGTTTGGCGAGCGAATCACTCTCCAGGTATTTGCAAACGATGGTCGGCTTCTCCTGTTGGGAACCGAGATGCTGAAGTCGCACAGACTGGTGATTGCTTATCCGCGTCGAAAGATATCGCTCGATTGATCGCAGACTGCCCCACGGACAATCCTGGCCAAGCGGTCCTGAGGTCCGAAATCGCGGCTCCCCATCCGAATGAACTGCCGGCGCAGTGGCACCGGAACATAGGTGCTCATCGCGGAACCAGCGCATTGTTTTGGTTCGCTCGGATGCGAGCCTCTACCAGCCGCATCAGACGTTCCGCCTGTGCAAACTGCTCCAACTCCTGGCGAGCGTCTTCGTCAAGCGAATTGTTGCGGCTTATTCCGAGCAACCGATTCGCACGGTCGATGGAAGCTGGGGAGGGGCGAAACTCCAGAATCGTCTCAGGGGTGGGGCCCCCGGCAAACAATGTCGACAACTCGTCAAACAGCGGCGAGGAAGTCGGCGCGGTCGACATCGAAAATTCCCTCCCCAAGAAGGAATACTCTTCGAACCAATGCGCGCCTGTTTGGGGACCGTCGAATTGACGCAGCCTGCTTCTGCGTCACGACTTCGCGTTTTCCACGACCCATCCGGTTGGGGGGCAACCGGTCGGGAACACCTTCGAACCATTCATCGCGCTGTTCCGCGAAAGCCGGACGTCTCCGGATGGTGACCTTTTTGAGTTCTCTCGCCGGCGGGAACGAATGGATCTACTCCCCGGCTTTCCGGGCAACCTCAGCTTTCCGCAAACCCTCGGCTTCTGGAGGCGGCCAGTTTCACCGGACTGACTTCGATGACCACATTCTGGATCTTACCGGTGAATTTGTTGTCGCCTTGCTTGTAGTCGTCCGTCACTGGCGTCTCACCATCTTGACCGACATCCGCCCCTTCATCCGCTGAGAAAATGCCGCTGTGCGTGCGGTCGATTTTTCCTTCGGCAACCTTCTTGCCATTGACGAGAATCGTCCCCGTGCCTCCCTTTCCCAGGCCCGGCCCGTCGTAGGCGAACTCCAGGCGAATCCTCGCCTTGCCTGCGGGGAGCACCTCGGTTCCCATGATCTTGGTCGTCTTCAGGCCGAGGAAGTTGTAAGCGTACATCGGCTTGCCGTCCTTCAGATACAGGCTCCAGCCTCCGAAACGGCCCGCCTGGGAAATAATTACGCCATTCGCCCCGCCCTGTGGAATTGTCACCTCAGCCGTGACGCTGTGCGACCGGTTCTTGATGTTGATAAAGACGTTCTCGGTCATCCCGATCATGCCATCATAAACCGTCAGTGACGTACGGCCTGCCATCAGATCCGGCCGGCCGACAAGTTCGGCGTTCAGTCGGTCAAACAAGCGATCATCCAGCGGCAATACCTGATACTTGGCCGCTTCCGTCAGGAATAGCGATTGAAGGTCTTTGAGCTTTTCAGGGTTTTGTGCGGCCAGATCGGTTGCCGAGCTGAAATCCTCGTCAACGTGATACAGTTCCCAATGATCCTCGAGGAGTGGGCGTCGTCCTGTACTTTCCCAGGGTGCGCGGTGGACGGTGTGGGCAAGCCAGCCTTCGTGATAGATGCCCCGATTGCCGAAGATCTCGAAGTACTGGGTCTTGCGCCGGTCTGTGGCCTTCGCGTCGGCAAAGGAGTACAGCATGCTGACGCCTTCGATCGGCGTTTGCGGAGTTCCGTTCACCGATTTGGGTTCAGGCAATCCCGCTGCTTCGAGAATTGTCGGCGCAATGTCGATGACGTGGTGCCACTGAGATCGGACTTCACCCTTGGCTTTGATCTTGTTCGGCCAGTGGGCGACCATTCCGTTACGGGTGCCACCGTAACTTCCAGCCACCTGCTTGGTCCACGTGAAAGGCGTGTCCCCAGCCACAGCCCATCCAGCCGCGTAGTGCGGGTAGGAATTCGGGCCTCCCAATTCGTCGTATTGCTTGAGAATCTCCGGGACGTTTTCGACCACTCCGTTGAAATAGGTCATTTCGCTGAACAGGCCGTTCATGCCTCCTTCGGCACTCGCACCGTTGTCGCCCACGACGTAGAAGATGAGCGTGTTGTCGAGTTGGCCGAGGTCTTCAATTGCCTGCACGACACGCCCAACTTCAAAATCGGCGTATTCCCCGAAACCCGCGAACACTTCCATCTGGCGGGCAAAGAGCTTCTTTTCGTCGGCGCTCAGGTTTTCCCAATCCTTGATAGCCTCCGGCTTGGGCGCGAGCTTCGTGCCGGCAGGTACGACGCCAAGTTTGACCTGGCGGGCCAGAGTCTCCTCGCGGACCTTGTCCCAGCCCTGATCGAACTTGCCCTTGTACTTGGCAATCCATTCCTTGGGAACTTGGTGTGGCGCGTGTGTCGCGCCAGGCGCGAAGTAGGTGAAGAACGGCTTGTCCGGTGTCAGTGCCTTTTGGGCATTCGTCCACTTGATCGCCTGGTTGGCAAGGTCCGTCATCAAGTGGTAGTTCGGATTGTTGGGCACTTCGATTCGTGTCATGTCCTCGTAAATAGCAGGGGACCACTGGTTCGCTTCGCCGCCGATGAACCCGTAGAACTTGTCGAAGCCGGAACGGGTCGGCCAGCGGTCAGTCGGGCCGGACGGGCTGACCTCCCACGCGGCGGTCTCGTGCGATTTGCCGAACGCGGCGGTGCTGTAGCCGTTGAGTCGCAGCATTTCGGCCAGCGGCGCGACGCTGTTGGGACGTTGCCCAGTCTGGCCGGGGAAGGCCGTCGCGGTCTCTGTGATCGAGCCCATGTTGCAGACGTGATGATTGCGGCCCGTCAGCAGCGCCGCACGAGTCGGTGAGCAGAGTGCTGTCGTGTGGAACTTGTTGTACTTCAATCCCCCCGTCGCCAGCTTTTCCAGTGTCGGCATCTGCACCGGGCCTCCGAAGGCGCTCGACTGGCCGAACCCCATGTCGTCGATCAAGACGATCAGCACATTCGGCGCACCCGCTGGCACTTTGACTTCAAACCGTGGAGGAGCCTTGGCATTGCGGGCGTCGAGAGCAGTAATTGGAGCGGGCTTCGGTTCGGCGATCGGCAATACTGTTCGGTCCAGAGCCCCGACGAATTCCTTGTCGCCGGAACGCGTTATCGGCTGTTGGGCGAGAGCCGCCGGGCTGATGCTCCACGGGCCAGTTGCCGCGACGTAGCCGAGTAATCCTCCGACGGCCAACATGACGAGGGCCCTGAGACGCAATCGGTTGTGCATCGGAATTCCTTGGCAGGGAGCTTGAGGCAGAGTGCTGAACTGCTCGGGTCAGAGAATCACCAGTGATTCATGTGAACCATTTCTGTCCAACGTAAGCCGAAGATCATAAAGCCAGCGGCGACAAATAGACATTCACCGGGCTCGCGATCCTGCGGTCGGCCAGTTGTTCTTTATCTCTTCAAGCGATGGCCCTCAAGGCCGACGTTATTGGCGACAGTTCATAACCTCGCAGCACCGACCGCAGCCGTGTCTCCCCTCAAGTCGTATACGACTCACTGGAATCTCCGAGCGACGTTTGACAAGCAGGAAGGCGGACGAAGCTCTCCTGGTGGAACCGATTCCCTGGCTCGGCCGGATACTCGATCCACTTCGTCTGGTCCCCGAATCGCTCCTCATCCGAGGAGACGATCCCCACGGCCGGGTTATCCAACTGTGAGTCCAACAGCGGCACTCCCGCCTCAAGGCAATCCGGAGGCAGGATATCTTCCGCATCCACAAAACAGACCACACTGGCCCGCGTCGCGGCCAACCCCGCGGCCCGGGCTCGGTGGACGTCCCGAGCGTCGACCCGTTGGTACCGGACGTCACGTGGGGCGAACTGGGTGGCCACCGCGGGAGTTTCGTCGGTCGACGCGTCGTCGATCACCACGATCTCGACCGGCGGCCGCGTCTGGGCCAGAACGCTGTGGATTGCCTCGGCCAGGAACCGCCCATAGTTGTGGCAGATCACGATTACCGCCACGTCGCAGGGAGC
>CAIOTJ010000312.1 GCA_903861195.1 uncultured Planctomycetaceae bacterium
TGCCAGTATTCATCGTGGGTGGGGCTCCACCGCCGGGCGGCGTCGAGCCCCAACGCCAGATGCAGCAGGCAGGCCGCCAGAACGATCCACCAGCCCCGGCGAACGCCCCTCGCACCAGGTGGATCGAGCGGGCTGGTTGCCTGTTCCGGTGGGCTCTGGAGACTGGTCATCAACACCGCACGGATGGACAAAAACAGAAAAGACAGCGACGACCAACCCCGCCCGGAGAACCTTCAGAAACAGCCCGCGGCGCAAGGTGTCTTGCGCCGCGGGTGAATCAGCGATCGTCGATGTGGTCCCGCCAGGGGTGCCCACGAACCGGCAGGGGGGGATTACTTTTCCTGCGGTACGTCGATGGCCTCTTCGGTTTCGGCGGCGGCCTCATCGGCGGCGGCGTCCGTCTCGTCGAGCAGGTCTTCGGTGGTGGTCTCGCTGGTGTCACCGGGGGCCGGGGCCTCCTCCGAGGCGGGTTCTTCCATCACCTCGTCCGACTCCTCCGACAGGGGAGTCGGTTCGACCGCGGCGTCATCCTCTTCCATGGCAGGCTCGATCGGAGCGTCGTCGTCCCCCGCGTCACCCACGGGTGGAGGAGCATCCTTGTCGTCACTCGTCTCGGTCTCGGTCTCGGTCTCGGTCTCGACCGCAGGTTCGACCTTCTCTACCGGTTTCTCCACCGCAGGGGCAGGCTCGACGGGGGTGACCGGTGCCGGGGGAAGCTTTTCGACCGGAGTGGCCGCCGGGGTGGGGGGCAGCGCGGGCTTCTCCACAGCCGGCGTCGGGGCCGCGACCGGAGCCGCGGGCGCGGGAACCGTCGACTTCACCGCCGGAGTGGTGGGAGTCGCCGGGAGACTGGTTGCCGGAGCGGCCGGAGCCGGGGGAGGCGGAACCACGGGACTGCCGGGAACCCCCACGGGATTGGAGAAAATCGGGCCCGGAACGCCAGTGGAGCCGGGACCGACAGTTGAACCGGGCGTCACCACAGAACCGGGAGTGATGACCGTCTCGGCGGGCCAGGTCGACTCGACCACTCCCTCGGGGCGGATCATCGGGCCGAAACCTTCCGGAGTCGAAACGACGCCGGCGGGCCATGCTCCGTCCCAGGTCTCACTCACCACCGTCTCGCCCACCATGGTCGGACCGACCACAACCGGCCCGCGAACAACGCGATGAGCCCCGGGAGTGGTTTCCCAGCGACTGCGGTAGACGCGCGAGGGGGCCGACGGGCGGACCGCCGCGCTGCGGGGAGCGGGGCAGCGCCCCCGCGGCCGGGCCTCAGCCACAGTCCCCAGAAAACCACACAACAGACTGGCCACGAAGCAATTCCACCAACCGAAGCGCCGCATTCCAGAGTCCTCTTTGAAGTGAAGTCAGTCAGTTCGCAGGGGGAGCAGAACCATCCCACCCCGAGGGGCTTGCTCCGCTGCCGCCCGGCCCACCCACTGGCCTGCCAGCTGCGTGGAGCGATTGTGCTCCCCAAGCCGCGAGAATTCAAGATCTGCCGAATGTGCGGGCTGGGAGGGACCGCGGAGGGAAACGGTCTGAGGGACATGAAGACACCTCATATGTACACCACAACAACCCAGAACCAACCATAGATTGCGGCGGGGCAGCGGCAGCAGATCGGCTTGCAGCCGCGCCTAACATCAACCATGTCTCTGTCTTCGACGCGGTCACCGAACATGTTCCGGCATTCGCTCTGCGAGCAATGCGGGTACATGCGCGAGATTGTCTCGGGCAAGGGGTCGCGGTTTCTGATGTGCCAACGGGCGACCGGCGGAGCAGCACTTCCCAAATATCCTCCCCAGCCGGTTTTGGTCTGTGCGGGGTTTGAATCGCGGCAGGTACGGGACGCCGGGCCGGCCGATGGAAATGAGTCGGGGGCGGCTGGCGGCTGAACTCCCGCGCCGGCGGGCTCCTGGAGGAGCCGCCGAGGGACAGGAGGGGGCGAATGTGCTGCCGGAACCGGAATCCCGGCGTCTCGAACTTCAGTTTCGGGTCTCAATCTGCGACGATTTCCGAATGGACACCGAGGATTCTGGAAACGAGATTCGCCTGCAGCGGTTGCTGGCCATGGCTGGCGCCGGTTCACGGCGGCATTGTGAAGACTACATCACCACCGGCCGTGTGACCGTGGATGGGAAGACCATCACGGAACTGGGGGCGCGGGTGGATCCCGACACGCAGGATGTGCGTCTGGATGGCGAACGGCTGAAGATCAATCGCCGGTCGTACTACATGCTCAACAAGCCGACGGGGGTGCTCTGCACTAACCGCGATCCCGAGGGGCGGACGCGGGTGCAGGACCTGTTCCCCAAGGGGCACGAGCGGCTGTTCACGGTGGGCCGCCTGGATGAAAACAGCCAGGGGTTGTTGCTGGTCACCAACGACGGCGACCTGGCGCATCGCATGGCGCACCCGCGGTTCGAAGTCGAAAAGACCTACCGCGTGCAGGTGGCGGGTATTCCCTCGCGGGAGATTGTCGAGCAGCTCGAGCAGGGAATGTATTTCAGCGAAGGGCGATTCGCGGCGAAGTCGGCCCGGATGGTGAAATCGAAAGGGCAAAGCGCGGTTCTGGAGATTGTGCTGACGGAGGGGCAGAACCGCGAGATCCGCCGGCTGCTGGCCCGCGTGGGGCACAAGGTTCAGCGGTTGACGCGCGTGGGGCTGGGCCCGCTGCGGCTGGGAGAGCTGCCCGTGGGGCAGTACCGCCGCCTTGATCCGCAGGAAGTGCAACAACTCGAGAGGCTCTCGCAGGGGGGGCGGCGCGGGGCGAAGCGGGGCCCCAAGTCGGGGGCGGCCCGGAAGAAACCCGGGGCGCAGGGCCGGTTCGATCGCAAGGGTCAACAACCGTCGCGGGCGGGCGGGCGAAGTCCCGGGGCGGGCGGGAAGCCACAGGGAGACCGGCGGGGGTCCGGCCCAGGACGCAGACCCGCGGCGGGGGGAGGACGTTCGAGCGCAGCGCGCGGGGCGCGACCCGCGGCAGCGGCGCGGCCACCGCAGGATGAGGAAATTTTCATCACCCGGCGTCGCCCCCAATCTGCCGACGCGCCTGTGGACGACATCGAAAAGTCGTTGTTCGGCCGGCGGGCGGGGCGCGACAGCGAGGACGAGACGGAAGCAACTGGCGGCGCGACCCGTTCCCGCGGCAAGCGGCCCCAAAGCGACAGCCCCCCTCCCCGGCGGAAACCAGGGGGTTCGTCCCGCCGTCGGGAAGACGACGATCTGCCCGAGGCCTGACGGCCACACTCCTGCCGGAGCTCTCCCATGCCTGCCGACCTGTCGCGTCGTGATCTGCTGAGGCTTTCGGCGGGAGTGGGTTTTGGCCTGGCGGGAGCGCCCGCGGCCGCCTTCGCCGAAAAGCACCGCGCGGCCAACGACGAACTGGGTATCGGCGCAATTGGGTTGCGGTACCAGGGGACGGTCATCGCCAACCAGGCCCGCCCGTATGGAAAGGTCGTGGCGGTCTGTGATGTCGACCGGCATGTGCGCGACCAGGCCAAGGCGTCGTTTGGCAGCACGCCCTTCGCCTGCGAAGACTATCGCGCACTGCTCGACCGGCGCGATGTGGATGTGGTGACCATCGGCACTCCCGACCATTGGCATGCGAAGATGGTGATCGACGCCTGCCGGGCGGGGAAGGATGTCTACTGCGAAAAACCACTGACGCTGACGGTGGCCGAAGGGCAATTGCTGAAACAGGTGGTCCACGAGACGGGGCGGGTGGTGCAGGTGGGCTCGTGGCAGCGCAGCGACAGCCGGTTTCGGCTGGCGGTCGAGATGGTCCGCGCGGGACGAATCGGCAAGCTGTCGCGGGTCGAAGTGGTGCTGGGGAAGAACGAGGTGGGGGGGCCGTTTACGCCGCGCACCCCGCCGGGCAACCTGAACTGGAATCTCTGGCAGGGGCAGACCCCGGACGTCCCCTACCTGGAAGAGCGGGCGCACTACACCTTCCGCTGGTGGTACGAGTACTCCGGCGGACAATTGACCGACTGGGGGGCCCACCATCTCGACATCGCCCAGTGGGCGATTGGGTCGGAACCGGTGTCGATCGAGGGGCGCGGCCGGTTGCCGGACGGTCCCGACCGCTACAACGTGCCCCTCGATTTCGCCGTCGATTACCGGTTCGCCAATGGCGTGACCATGGCGGTTCGCGACGAAGGCGACAATGGCATTCTCTTCATCGGCGAGACGGGCCGGCTGTTCGTCAACCGGGGCAAGATCACCGGGCTGCCGATTGAGACCCTGGTCAGTCAGCCGCTGCCGCGGGAACACTTCACCCTCTACGACTTCGACAATCTCGACCGTCCACCCCGGGCGGGCAAGCTCGATGCAATTCTCAATCACATGGGGAATTTCTTCGACTGCGTCCGGGCCCGACGGAAGCCCATTTCCGACGTCGACAGTTCCCACGCCACGGTTTCGACCTGTCACCTGGGGAACATCTCGGTGCGCCTGGGACGGCCCCTCGTTTGGGATCCGGCAGCGGAACGCTTCCCCGACGATCCCGCGGCGAACCGGCTGCTGTCGCGGGAACAGCGGACCGGCTTCGAGGTCCGGTAGCGCATCGCGACCCACATCACGGCGCGGGGTCCGCCGGAACCGCGCTCCCACGGTAGATTGTCTTCCGCCTGCTGGAACAGGAGTCGGGGCCATGCTTCTCGATCGTCGTCGCCTGCTCGCCGCACTGCTCTGCCTGGCGCACAACGCCCGCCACGCCCGGGGACGCGAGCCCCTTCGGGAAAGTCGCCCCACGCTGGGGTTCAGCCTCTACGGCATGCCCAAGCTGGAACTCGACCAGGCGCTGCGGGTGTGTGCCGAGGTGGGGTATGAGCACATCGAACTCTGTCTGAACCCAGGCTACCCCACCCACCCCGAGGCGTTTGCCCCCGCTCTTCGGAGGCAAACCGTCGATTTGCTGGGCGAATTGCGGCTGCGGGTGTCGGCCCTCATGGTGCTGTTGAACCTCGCGGCCAACGACGAGGCCCATCGGCAGGGGCTGGGGGTGCTTGCCGCCGCCGCCCGGGTCGCGCACGATCTCAACGATCGGGAACCGCCGCTGATCGAGACGGTGCTGGGTGGAACCCCGGGGGAGTGGGACACCCTGAAGAACCGCCTGGCGGCCCGTCTGGCAGACTGGGCCCGGGCGGCCGAGGAACACCAGGTGGTGCTGGGGCTGAAGGCGCATGTGAGCAGTGCCGTCAACCAGCCCGAACGTCTGTTGTGGCTGCTCGAGCAGGTCCCCTCTCCCGCCCTGCAGGTGGTGTACGACTACAGCCACTTCGAACTGCAGGGGATTGGCCTGGAGGACTCGCTGCAATCCCTGCTGCCCCGCACCCGTCTTATCCATGTGAAAGACACCCGGGGGGACCCCCGGGAGTTCCGGTTTTTGCTGCCGGGGGAAGGACGGACCGACTATCGGCTCTATTTCGAACTGCTGCGAAAACATCGCTACACCGGCCCGGTCTGCGTGGAGGTGAGTGGCCAGGTGTTTGGGCAGCCCGGCTATGACCCGGTCGACGCGGCGCGGCGCTGCCACGCAGTGTTGAGCCGCTGGACGAAGCCCTGACCAATGGCCTCCCGCAGGGTCGTTCCCACCGCTTCGTTTCGATCGTGAGGGCGGGGCACGGGGAGATTTCGCCCCGGGAATCGGCAAGCCCCCGCCAACCGCGCCATTCCGCCCGATTCGAAGAGGCGCAAGCTGCCAATTTGCACGATTGAATGGCCCCCGGCTGAAGCGGAACCGGTGGAAAGTTCCGGTTCTCAGACCGGAGGAAAGTCGCGGTTGTTCCCAAGACCCGGAACAGAACGATCGGTCAAATCGGGTACAGAGAGTCGACGCGCGAAGGGCTGCCGGACGCGGCGCCGCTGCCGATGTTGCCGCCTCTGGGGCTGACAGCGATCAGGGCACGGTCGCCACAAGTCCTCGCCTCGCAGTCAGCCCGGGGACGTTCGTCAACTCATCCAGGGTGGGGGAAACGACGATGAGTTTCGGGTGGTGAGCGCGGCCAGTCCTCCAAACCAAGATGCGCCGATGGGTGATCTCGTTCAGTCCCTGAATGGCTTTCAGCGGATGATGTTTCGATGGGAACAGCACCTGCCACTCAATGCCTTGCATTTGGTGAACCTGGCATTTCATCCCGATCCTGTCTCGACCCAGCGCTGTCTGGCGCAGACCTGTGCCTCCCTGGGGCTGCGGAAAGTCCGGGTGGATGATCGGGGCCAGTCGCTGAGCTGGGACACCCTGGCCGAGATGGAGCGGGATGAGGCTCCCCCGCTGCACCTGCGATCGCTTGCTTCAGCCACCAACGCGTCGTTGAGCCGGGCGATCAACGCCGAATTGAATCAGCCGTTTCCCCGGGGGACCCACTGGCCGATTCGCGGGGTGCAGTTCGAACTGGCCGGTCAGGACACGTACCTGGGACTGGTCTATCACCATTTGGTGACCGATGCCCGCGGAGTGTCGCTGGTGCTGCGCGACTGGCTGCACCGGCTGGCGGGTCTCGATCCAAGGCCGTTGGCGCTGGACCTGACCTACCCCCAGCCTGAAGATCTGACCGACGACAACGCCATCCAGCACTGGGGCGAGACGTTGACGGGACTGGGCCGCAGCCTGGCGGACGTGCTCTCCCTGCGGAAGTTCCGTCGACCGCGCCCAATCCAGCCGGGGCCGCGGCGAATTTGCAGTGGCATCCACGAAACGGCGGCGCGGCTGGCGCGGGTCCAGGGATTCGCCAAGGCACTGGGGGCGACCCTGGGAGATCTGGTCCTGGCGGCGCTGTTTGAGGGGTTGACCCTGTCGCTGGCGAAGAAGGAACAAGAGCGGCTTCCCCTGGCGCTGTGCATGCCGGTCGACCTGCGGCAGCGGGCGTCTGACGACTACAGTCAGGTGCTGGGGCAAATGCTGGGCTCGCTCACCGTGCGGGATGTCGGGGGCCCCGCCGAACCGTTCACCCAAAGGGTGGCCCGCATCGCGGAAGAGACCCGGATCCTCAAAGCGGGAGACCGGGCCGCCCATTACGCGCTGCAGATGCGGTTCATGTCGCGGCTGTGGGATCTCGCCCCCGACTGGATCAATCGGGTGACCGGTCCGGCGTTGATTCCCCTGGCAGGCTGCCTGTCGAACGTCAATTTCACCGAAACCTTCGGGACCGAGTACGAGCAGGGCCTGATCAATGGCTACTACCGGTTCTCGGGAACCGGGCCGCTGGTGCCGTTGATGATCAGCATGACCACCCTGCCCGGATTGCTCAGTCTGACCACCTCGCATCATTCGGACGTGCTGACGCCAACACAGGTGAAGCGGCTGATGGCCCACCTGCGGTTACGGATCCAGGGCGAGTTGCCCGACCAGAGTTCCCTGTCTCTGTTCGCAGGCCTGCCTCTGGATCCAGAGCGTGAGTCGCGCGATGTTCCAGCGATCTGGAACCGGGCCGCCTGATCTCTCGTCGAAGGCCGCGAACCTGGCGGGCGAAAGCCGACGAATGGACGACGGCCGCTCACTTACGACTTCAGACACAAGAGCCGCACGGGAGAACCTGTCTCCGCCCGGTTCGCCGGCTGTGCCCCGGGGGAACCCGGAGGGAATTCGTCAGTGTCCAGTCGAGGGGGGTGAACTGTCCCGCGCGCGGAGGGCGGCCTCGGCCACGGCCTTGGCGTATTGGCTCAGCTCATCGGGATTCGACGGTCCGGGCCGCAGCCGGGTCCCGACTTCGGTGATGGGGCCGGGAACCCCCGGCAACGCCTGCACGCTGAGGGTCTCGAATTCATACACTCCCGTGACCACCGGTTGATCGAAACCCCGCTGGTCGAGTTCGCGTCGCAATTCGAGGGCCGACACGGCGGCGTTGACGTAGACCGCAGTGGTCACCAGCAGCGATTCGTAGTCTGGCACTTGTGCGATCGACGGCCCGGCCACATCGCGCAGGGCGTGGGCCGACCCCCGGATCGCAATCTGGATCTGGTCGATCAGGGTCCGCAGAGCGAAGGTGTAGGCAATGTCCGAGAAGTTGCGGGGCGAAAGATAGGTGGCGACCGCCGCCTGCACCGCCCCGCACTTGGAGTGCCCCAGCACCACCACCACCTTCAGGCTCTCCCCCAGGTGGCGGGCCGCGTAATGCAGCGACCCCAGGCAGGCCGTTCCCAGCACATTCCCCGCCACGCGCAGCACGAACAGGTCGTTGAGCCACTGGTCGAACACCAGTTCGGTCGGCACCCGCGCGTCGGAACAGCCCAGTACCAGCGCGAAGGGGGCCTGGTTCAGCACCGCTCCTTGAAACAGGGGAAGCCCCAGCGACACGGGGCACAACGGCAGCACCATCGGCTCCCCCGTTCCTTCCCCCAGGGTCCGCTGCTGGATTGCGTGGACCATGTCGGCAAACCGCTGGTTCCCCTGCAGCAGCCGGTCGATGGCACTTTCGGAATCCGGAATCTCCCGCGGCACAATGGGGGCAAACGGGTCGTAACGATAGATCACATCCATGGCGGTGGGGCGGTTGGGGTGAAGGGATTGGTCAGGTCGCGGGAGGGCGCGGTCAGGAACTCGAGGGGGCCCGCCGGCGTTCGGCCGACAGGGCCAGTTGCGCCGCGTCGCGGGTGATGGTCAGACAGTACGACTCAAGGTCCAGGCAGTTGGGATGCGTTCCAAACGGGTCTTCGATCTCGACACTCGCCTCTTCGAGACCCAGCATACCCAACGAGACGGTGGCCATGATCAGAGGAGACCACCAGCCAAACCGCGGGCAAATCAACAGCGGCAGCGTTCCCAGGTAGACGAAGATCAACTGTTTGATCATCGCCACATAGGCGAATGGCAGAGGGGTCTTCTGGATCTTCTCGCAACCCCCCTGGGCGTCGACCATCTGCCCCAGCACGGCTTCCAGATGCCGGACCAGGATGGGATCCAAGAGGCCCAGCCGGGCTTCCCGGGCAATCCACGTCGAGATGCCTGCGGCAATGGCCGAGGGAGGATTGCCGAATCGCTCGGCCTCATCACGCACCTCGGGAGACAAATAGACCTCGGTTTCCTCGGTGTCCCGGAACCCCCGCAGATTCCTGCGCAGGCAGATGGCATAGCCCGCGACCAGCCCGGCCAGTTCTTCGCCCCGGGGGGAATACTCGGCTCCGGTCCGGACCAGGTTCCGGCTGCAGTTGATCAGTTGCCCCCACAACGACCGCCCTTCCCAGTACCGCGCATTGGAGGCGTTCATGCGGAACACGATCAGGAACCCAATCAGCGAGCCCAGCACACTGTGGGCCAACGGATCAAACCCCTGGAAAAACTTCGCGTCGACCATCCGCTCGTACAGACCGAGCTCGTAGACCGCCTCCAACAACAGACAGAACGCGGTGGCGATGGCGATGCGCGGAAAGGCCAGCGGCAGCGCCGTTCCGCGCCACGAGAAGGTGTTCCGCCACCAACTGAAACGATTGTATTCAATCATCGTGTCGGTCTGCGGTGCAAGAATCGGCCGACATAATCACCAGCCGGTGGACCACGCCACTCCCCCCGCACCAGCAACTCACGGCCCCTCATAGGTGAGGGGAGTCAGCTTGCCGTCGAGCGACACCTCGTAGACCCCGGTCGACCCCGCGGTGTCTTTGAGAGCCCGCGGATCGACCACCACCAGCCCCGCCCCCCGCCGTGCGACACAGTCGGGGTGCGAGAGTCCCGAGCCCTCAACCAGCTTCGCCGACTTGCCATCGGGGGTAATCTTCCAGATCGCCTTGGCGTACCCATCGGCCACGTAGGCGTTCCCCTGATCGTCAAGGGCGATCGATTGCGGAAATTCAAACGGACGGCCCGAAACCACGGTGGTGACCTTGTTGTCGGCACCAATCTTGACCACCTGGCGGTCTTTCCCGTGAGTGACCACCCAGATCTCTCCCTTGGCGTCGACCGCCACGCCCCGGGGGGCGTTGACCTGGGCAATCTCGGTCGGCTCGCCCCCCGCTTCGGGAATTCGCAGCACCCGCCCGGGAAACTCGAGGTCGGTCACAATGATGTTCCCCGACGGGTCAAACGCGATGGCGGTGGCAATTCCCACGCCCCCCTTGGTCAATGGCTCGGGCTGACCCTGGGCGTTGAAGCGGTACACCTCTCGGGTCGACGAGTCTCCCGCGTAGAGCCTCCCCTGGGCATCCACCGCCAGGCAGCGGACGGCGTTCAGCGGCGTGCGGAATTTCTTCGACGCCTGGAAGACCAGCGACAGTTTCCCCTCGGCAATTTTCCAGACCCCGGGCAGGTTGCGGTCGGCGAGGTAGACAGTCCCCTGGGGGTCGGCGGTCACTCCCAGCGGGTATTCGGGACCGGCGGCCAACACCCCGGCGGCAGGGCCCCAAACCGACACCAACAGCACCGCACACTGGACAAACTTGCTCATGGGGTTTCCGACAAACAGAGACGACACCACCCAGACAGTTCCCCTTACGCCGAAATTGAACCAGATCGCGGGAGGGGACGCAAATCGGCGGTGGGCTCCGGGACCCCACGGTCCGGCGGGACGGATCTTTCGCCAGATCGCTCAGGCGGGATCGGCCGCGGTTCCCCAGCGCTTCATCAGGCGATGTTCCACGCCGAGCTGATCGGCAATGCGGGCCACCACGAAATCGACCAGATCGGGAATGGTCTGGGCCCCATGGTAATAACCGGGCATTGCGGGCAGGACCACCGCCCCCGCCTCGGCCAGCCGCCGCATATTGTCGAGCTGGATGCTCGAAATGGGGGTCTCCCGGGGAACAACAATCAACTTCCGGCGTTCCTTCAGGTGCACGTCGGCCGCCCGCTGGATGAGATTCTCGGAATGTCCCCCCGCGAGGCTGGCCAGGGTGCCCATCGAGCAGGGGCAGATGACCATTCCCCGGGTCAGGAACGACCCACTGGCGATCCCCGCCGAGAAATCGTCGAACCGGTGGTACTTCAGCCGATCCAACCGCATCGGATTGGGAAGCGGGCGAAACCCCCCATACAAAGGGAGTTCGGCGGGGGCTTCCACCGCGTCTTCGGGAACCTGAGGGAACAACTGCCGGATCGAAAACCGGCGGAGGTCGACCATCAGCCCCAGTTCCGTTCCCAGCACCTGCACCCCCGAATTGCTGATGCAGAGATGAACCGACTCTCCCGCCGACATCAGCACCTGCAGCAACCGCACGGCATAAATCGCGCCGCTGGCTCCCGTGACGGCAACCACGTAATTGGACATGAACCGTTACTTTCGACCGATATAGAGGGTGGCCACTCCGAAGGTGAGGGGGAGGTACCGTACCTCGGAGGCCCCCGCCTCGCGCATCATGCCGGCCAGTTCGTCTCCCTGCGGAAACTGTCCCACCGATTCCGGCAGATAGTTGTACGCCTGCTGGGAATTACGGGCCAACAGTTGCCCCAGCCGGGGAAGAATGTTCCGAAAGTACCATCCATAGGCACTGCGGATCAGGCGGTTGGTGGGCATCGAGAATTCGAGAATCACCACCCGGCCCCCGGGCTGACAGACCCGGAACATCTCGCGCAATCCCGCCCGCGTGTCGCAGACGTTCCGCAGGCCAAACGCCACCGACACCAACTGGTAGTGGTCGCTGGGAAACGGCAGGGCCATCGTATCGGCCTCGACCCACTCAATGGCAGTCTGCGGGCGTTGCGCCGACTCGCTCAGCCGTGCGCTTTTCTGCCGGGCGATGTCGAGCATCTGGGGGGTGAAGTCGGCCCCCGTGACGGCAATCTGCCCCCCGCCCGCCTTCCAGTACGCCAGGGCCAGATCACCGGTCCCTGTGCAGACATCGAGAAGGGGAGCGGTTCCCTGAGGGGGCGCCTCGCGAATGGTCCGCCACCGCCAGTAGTAGTCGGTCCCCCCCGAGAGAAAATGGTTGAGAAAGTCGTAGCGCGACGAAATCTCGCCAAACATCTGGCGGACACGATCACCCGACTTGTCGACGGGAGGGGCAGACACAGGGGCGTTCATCCCTTCAGGATCCTCGAAAGAGTCGACACTACCAGGCGGGTCGAGAGACGGGAGACAAACCATAGTCCCCCCAGCGGCGCGTGACGAGATCTTGAATGTCGGCCGACATCACCAATTCTTCGGGAGTGCTCCCCCCGGCCACCTCGCCCGGTTCCTTGCGGGTGGCATCGAACCCCAA
>CAIOTJ010000313.1 GCA_903861195.1 uncultured Planctomycetaceae bacterium
ATCTCCCGCATTGGTCACTGCGGCCCATTGTCGCGCCGGTACTCCCCGTCCCCGCTGCCGGGGACGCTGCGGGCGAAACTGTCCAGCTCTCCCCCATCGACGCCTTCGTTCAGGCGAAGCAGCGTGAGGAGGGGCTGACTCCCTCGCCTGCCGCCGATCGCCAGACTCTCATCCGCCGGGTGACTCTCGATCTCACCGGGCTGCTGCCGACCCCGGAAGAAGTCGCGACTTTCTGTGCCGACCCCGATCCATTCGCCTACGAACGGCTCGTCGAACGCCTGCTCGCCTCCCCCGCTTATGGCGAGCAGTGGGGGCAGCACTGGCTGGATGTGGTCCGCTATGCCGAGACCGAGGGGTTTGAGTACGACCGCCATCGCCCCGACGCCTGGCGTTTCCGCGACTATGTCGTCGAGTCGCTAAATACCGACAAACCATTCGACCAGTTCCTGCGGGAACAGATCGCCGGGGATGAACTGGCCGGCCCCTGGACCACCGACGAGACCGGCACTCCGCAATTGACCCCGGCCCAGCGCGAATTGCTGGTCGCGTCGGGCTTTCACCGGCTCGGGGCGGTCCGCCGGAACGCGGGAAATCCCGAACTCGCCTTCAGCCGGCACGAAGTGCTCACCGAGATGACCGACATCCTCGGCAATGCCGTGCTGGGGCTGACGATTGGCTGTGCCCGCTGCCACGACCACAAATTCGACCCCATCCCGCAGGCCGACTACTACCACCTGCAGGCCTACTTCGCGGCGGCCCACGAGTACGACTGCGTGCTGGCTCCCCCCGAGGCCCAGGCCCGCTGGAAGAGCGTGACCGACGCGCTCAATCGGCAGTTGGCCGAATTGCGGAAGACCCAGGGAAGCCACACCGGAGCCCAGGCCGACGAGCTGGAAGCCCGGGTCGCCGAAGTCCAGCGGCTGTTGCCGCCGACGCTTCCCACGCTCGGTGGTGTCCGCAATCGCGAAGCCGACCGGACCGAGGTCCACATCCTCAAGCGGGGCCAGACCGATCTGAAGGGGGACCAGGTCGGCCCCCGTTTCCTGTCGCTCATTCCCATCGCCCACACCCGCGAGAATCTCCCCCCGGAGGTCGACCAGCCCCGCACCCGGCTCGCCGACCAGTTGCTCGACCCGGCCAACCCTCTCCCCGCCCGGGTGTTGGCCAACCGGGTGTGGCAGTGGCATTTTGGGGCTGGCCTCGTCCGCACCCCTAACGACTTCGGTCGGAATGGGCAAGAGCCGTCACACCCCGAACTGCTCGACTGGCTGGCGCATTCCCTCGTGACCCACGGCTGGCAACTGAAGCCGCTGCACCGGCAGATTGTCCTCTCGGCCACCTACCGCCAGGCCAGCGGCCGGCCCGATCCCCGCGATCCCCAAAATCGTCTGCTGGCGCAGTTTCCGCGGCGGAGGCTGACGGCGGGAGAGGTGCGGGATGCATTGCTCCAGGTGGCCGGCCGGCTGAATCGGGCGGTCGGCGGGCCCAGTGTGATGACCCCCGTCGAGGCCGATCAGGTCGCCCTGCTCTATGCCCCCGGCCAATGGGTGGTTCATCCCGACCCGGCGGAACATCACCGCCG
>CAIOTJ010000314.1 GCA_903861195.1 uncultured Planctomycetaceae bacterium
AATGGCCACTTCGGGGTAATTGACAATCGGCGTGAAGTAGGTGCCGCCGATGCCGCCGAGGTTGGTGATGGTGAAGGTGCCCCCCTGCATGTCGGCCAGGGTCAGCTTGCGGTCGCGGGCGCGGGCCGCGAGATCGCCAATTTCGGCCGCCAGTTGCAGCACGCTCTTGCTGTCGACATTGCGGATGACCGGCACCATCAGCCCGTTTTCGGTGTCGACCGCCACGCCAATGTGGAAGTACTTCTTGAGGATCACCTCGCCGGTGGCGGGATCGTAACTGGCGTTGAACCTGGGGAACGACTTGAGGGCGGTGACCACCGCCTTCATCGCCAGCACGGTCATGGTGATCTTGACCCCGCCCGACTTGGTGGCGTGCGACTGGGCGTAGCGTTTGCGGGCCGCCTCGAGGTCGGTCACGTCGGCCAGTTCGTGCTGGGTGACGTGCGGAATGACATTCCAGGCGAGACTGAGGTTGGTCGCCCCAGTCCGCATGATCTTGTTGAGCGGCTGCCGCTCGATGGGACCGAACTGCGAAAAATCGGGCAGCGGCGGGGCCACCACGCCCCCTCCCGAGGCCACCGGGGCCGGGCTGCTGGTCAGGACCGACTTCACATACGACTGGACGTCTTCCTGGGTGATCCGGCCGCCCGGGCCGTTCCCTTTCACCTTGTGCAGGTCGACGCCCAACTCACGGGCCAACCGGCGGGTGGCCGGGGCGGCGGGGGCGGGAGGGACTTCCGACCCATTCATCCCGGTGGTGGCCGGGGCGGTGGTTACCGCCGCGGCGGGGGCCACGGGAGCGGTCACGGGCGGCGCGGGGGCGACCGGCGCCGGTGTGACCGGGGTGGGTGTGACCGGGGTGGGTGAGACCGGGGTGGGTGAGACCGGGGTGGGTGAGACGGGGGCCGGGGGCGCGGCCTGTGCCTTCGGAGGGGAGGGGGGAGGAGCGGCGGGGGTGGGGGCTGCGGCTCCGACCGCTTCCAGGGTCATCAGGGGAGTTCCCACCGCGACCTGGGTTCCCGGTTTGACATGGATGGCGGTGATGCGGCCCGCCTGCGGGCAGGGAAGTTCGAACACCGCCTTGTCGGTTTCGATCTCCATCACCACCTGCTGGGCCTCGATCACGTCTCCCACTTTGACGCGCAGGTTTCCCACGTCGGCCTTGTCCACGTTTTCCCCGACACTGGGAAGCTTGAATTCAAACGCCATCTGTCAACCTCGTGGAATTCACGGAAACGGGGTGGGTCTGCAACCCAAAAGCCCCGCGGCAGTCTCAATCGTGGCGAGCCCCATGCCAGGAAATCTGGAAACGGGCGACCCGGGCCGGCCAGATTGTAGCCCGGAACGGCCCCTCTCTGTAGTTCCCGGGCGGACGGATTTCGCTCCGGTGTTCGCCGGACCGGCCGTTGTCGCGAGAACCTGGGGGGATCTGTCTGGCAGGATCAGACCGGTTTCGGGTTGCCGGCTGCCCATTTCCACCCCCTGGCCGGGGGCGTTTAAGACAGGGGCCGGGAAATTCGTGCGAGACTCTCTGGTGACTCGCGTTGGGGGCAGTCTCGCCGACCTCTGCCGGCCGGGACTTCAGCCCACAACCTGGCGATCCGCCGAGACCAGGCCACGCAGTTCTGGGCGTGGCCTGGTCTCGGGCAGAGCACCATGGTCAGGCACTCACCGGGTTTTTCTTGTCGGGATCGATGCCCAGTGCCTGCCGCGCCTTCTCGATGGTCGCCCGGTCGACTTCACCCCGCCGGTGCAGGTCACTGAGGGCGGCGAAGGTGATGTGGGCCGCGTCGATCTCAAAGTGACGCCGCAGATTTTCGCGGGTGTCACTGCGGCCGAATCCATCGGTCCCCAGGGTCACGAGGCGACCGGGGACCCACTTGGCGATCTGCTCCGAAACCAGGTGCATGTAATCGCTGGCGGCGATGAAGGGCCCCTGTTTCCCGGCCAGCAGCTTCTGAATGTAGCACTGGCGAGGAGTCTCGGTCGGATGCAGCAGGTTCCAGCGTTCGACCTCCAGCGCTTCGCGCCGCAGTTCCTTGTAGCTGGTGACGCTGTACAGATCGCTGGAGACACCATAGTCGCGGGCCAGCATCTCCTGCGCCAGCAGGGTCTGCCGCAGGATCGGACCGCTTCCCAGCAACTGGACCCGCGAGCGCGAGCCAGGGACCTCGGCCGACTTCAAGAGGTACATTCCCTTGAGGATTCCCTCGTTGGCCCCCTCGGGCAGGGCGGGCATCACGTATGGCTCGTTGTACAGAGTGATGTAGTAGAAGACCGATTCGTCTTCGACGTACATCCTCCGCAGCCCCTCGTGGATGATGACCGCGACTTCATAGGCGAAGCCGGGATCGTAGGCGAGGCAGTTGGGAACCGTGGCCGCCATCAGGTGGCTGTGACCGTCTTCATGCTGCAGCCCTTCGCCGTTGAGCGTGGTACGCCCCGCGGTGGCTCCCAGCAGAAACCCCTTGCAGCGC
>CAIOTJ010000315.1 GCA_903861195.1 uncultured Planctomycetaceae bacterium
CTCGACCGTCTCGCCCGCCGGCCGATCCAGACCGCCCAGCACTGCTATGGGTGCACGGCCGGGGCGGGGTCGAGTTGCGGCGGCAGCCTGGAATAACACCATGCGTCGCCCCCCCCGCCTGCTGGTGATGACCCGCATCCCCGAGGCGGGACGCGTGAAGACCCGCCTGATTCCCGCTTTGGGTCCGGAAGGGGCCAGTCGTCTTCACGAGGCGTTGCTGCGCCACACCTTGCGGCAGGCGCTCGACGTGGGCTGGGCCACCGAGATCTGGTTCACGGGAGCCGAGACGTTTCCCCGGGACGCCTTTCCCGAGGCGGCGACATTCCTCCCGCAGTCGCAGGGGACGGGTGACTTGGGAGACCGGCTCATTCGGGCCGTCGCGTCGGCCTGCGCGACCGACGCGAACGGAGTGGTGGTGATTGGCACCGATTGCCCGGGGCTGACGGCAGGTACGTTGCGGCAGGCGGCCGAGGGGTTGCTGACACACGAAGTCGTCCTGGGGCCCGCCGAGGATGGGGGGTATTACCTCATCGCCCTGCGGCAGCCGCAGCCCGCGCTCTTCACCAATATCGAGTGGGGAACCGAGCGGGTGCTGGCCCACACCCTCGAGAAATGCCGGGGTTTGGGGTTGGGCGTGCAACAACTCGCCCCCCTGGCCGACGTGGATGAACCCGAGGATCTGCTGGTCTGCCGCCGGGAGAGACTGGCCTTCCCGACGGTCTTGCCGGAACTGCAACCGGGTTTGCTGTCGGTGGTGATTCCGGTCAAGAACGAAGCGCGGACTCTTCCGCTGACGGTTCCACCGCTGCTGCAGGCGGGGTGTGAGGTGATTGTGGCGGATGGGGGGAGTGACGACGGCACGGCTCAGGTCGCCCACGAACTCGGGTGCCGGGTGGTGCTGACCCGGCCGGTGCGCGGCCGCCAATTGAACGCCGGGGGCGCGCTGGCCCGGGGGGAGTGGCTGCTGTTTCTGCATGCCGACACCCGGCTCCCCACCAGCTTCCGGACAGACATTCCCGAAACGTTGGCCGGGGGGGCCATCATGGGAGCGTTCCGTCTGCGAATCGACGCGCCGGGGTGGGGGTTGCGGGGAGTGGCCTGGGGAGCCAACCTGCGCTCACACTGGCTGCAATGTCCGTATGGCGATCAGGGACTGTTCCTGCGGACCGAGGCGTTTCACCGTCTGGGTGGCTTTCGGCCTTGGCCATTGCTGGAGGATCTCGAATTCTGCCAGCGGATGAAACGGCACGGTCCCATCGCCCTGGCCCCCACCGCCGTCCACACCTCGGCCCGCCGCTGGCAGCACCTGGGAGTCGGCCGGACCACGCTGATCAATCAACTGGTGTTGCTGCGGTACTGGTGGGGAGAGACGCCCGGGAGCCTCGCGGAATTTTACCGTCGGCAAAAGGGAACAGTGTCGGCGAGGTCGCGCTGATCGAACATCGTCCGGCGTGCGGTTGACGGTCGCTCAGTCGGAGTGACATTTGGCTGCGGGTTGGGTGTGGATTCCGCATGGGATGTGAGGTTTCCGGTGGATCCCTCCCGTTCGTCGTCGCGTCTCTCTACGATGCGGGGCACCGCAGCACGGTTCGGGAGTTTCACCAGGAGCGAGCAGAGTCATGCAGACGCAGTTTGTGGGTTGGCCAGCGGAGGGGGGCACGGTTCGGCGCGAGGGAGCGGCGGCGGTGCGGGTGGGAAATCTCATCCTCGTCGGCAGTCTGTTGCCGGTCGATGCTCAGGGGCGCCTCGTCGCCACCGATCTGGCCGGGCAAACCCGCTTCGTCTTCGACACCCTGCGCCGCGTGCTCGCCGGGGCGGGGGCGACCTTGGCCGACGTGGTCAAACACACTGTCTGCTACAACTCGGCGGCCGATCCGGTGTCGGTCGCGAACGCGTTGTCCGAGATTGATGAGGTCCGTTGCGGCTATTTCCCCAATCCCGGCCCCACCACCACCGAGATCCGCGTTGGGTTGGATGTCGAGGGGGCGTTGATCCAGGTCGATGCCTGGGCAGTGGTGAATGAGCCCCGCGAACAACTGACTCCTCCGGGGCACTGGAGTTGGAGTCGGCCGGGGCCCTGGGTGCAGGGCTGGAAGGTCGGCCGGCTGCTGTTCATCAGCGGGCAGCGGTCCCTCGATGACCAGGGGCGGGTGCTGGGGGAAGGGGATATTGAGATTCAGACCGATCACGCCTTCCGCAATCTCGACACGCTGCTGCGGGCCGGGGGAGGCGACCGGCACAGCCTGATGAAACAGAACACCTACTTCCGGTTCTTCGGCCAGGGGCGCGAAGTGACTGATTACTGGGAGAAGATGACGAATGTGCGGCGGCGGTACATGTCGGTCCCTTCGGCGGCCGGGGCAGGCCTGCGAATCCAGGGATTCCCACACACCGAAGAGTTGATCCAGGTCGAGGGAATTGGGGCGCTGGGGGCTGACAAACAACGCCTGCAGCCGGCGAATCACTGGGACTGGAGCATCCCCAACACGCAGTTCACGCAGGGCTGGAAGATCGGACCGTACGCGTTCATTGGCGGTCAGATTTCGGCCGACAATCGGGCCCGCGCGGTGGGAAGCGATATGGAAACGCAGACCCGCAACGTGTTCCAGTTCATCCGGAACGTGTTGGCCGAGGGAGGGCTGGATGAGCGGGATGTCATCAAGCTCTTCATCTACTACCACGGCGAAGGGAACTGGAACCAGATCGCCTCAACTCGCGACACCATCGACCGGGTCCAGCGCGAGTTCTACCCGACGCCGGGACCTGTCTCGACCTCCTTCCGGGTCGCCGGCTTCGCGTTTGAAGACTTGCTGATTGAGATCGAGGCGTTTGCGATCGCGCGGCGGTGAGGCCGAGGAACTCGTCACTTGCGAGGACGCCGCGGTTCTGTCCGGACCCCGCTCGGCGGAGGCAGACCACGGCTCGAGCAGAACGGCGCGGTGCCGCGGTTTTTCAGGACCAGGTCCACGAACCGCCTTATTCGTATCGCAGGGCCTCGATCGGGTCGAGCTGGCTGGCCCGGCGGGCGGGGTAGAACCCGAAGAAGACTCCCACACAGGCCGCGAAGATGAAGGCCACAATCGCCGCTGGAATCGAGATCACCGTCGGCCACTTGGTGCCGGTGGTGAACGAGTTGATCAGCGCGGTGACTCCCAGCGATGCCGAGACCCCCAGCGAAAAGCCGATGATTCCCCCAATGCACGAGAGCATCACCGCCTCGACCAGGAACTGCAGCAAGATGTCTCCCGACCGGGCCCCTACCGCCATCCGGATGCCAATCTCCCGAGTTCGCTCGGTGACCGAAACGAGCATGATATTCATGATTCCCACGCCGCCGACCACCAACGAGATCGCCGCGATGGCCGCCAGCATCAGCGTCAGGGTCCCGGTGATGGTCCCCAGCACCTTGGCGATCTCGGCCGTGTCCTGCACGGTGAAGTCGGCCTGTTCGCCAGGGGGAATGCGGTGCCGTTCGAGCAGCAACTGCGTGATTTCCTGCTGCGCCTGCTGAGCCACCGCCACCGAGCGGGCCGACGCGAGGATCACGTTGACATTGTCGAACTCCGACCCATACAGCCGCTTGCGGACGGTGGTATAGGGGACCAGGACGACGTTGTCTTGATCCTCACCCACCATGTTGGCCCCCTTCCGCTCGAGCACGCCAATGACCCGGAACGGAATGTTCTTGATCCGCACGGTCTCTCCCACCGGGTTGGCGGTCTGGAACAGCTTCGCCACCAGGGTGTGCCCGATGATGCAGACCTTCGCCGCCGACGCAATGTCCCGGTCGGTGAAGAAGCCGCCCGACCGCAGGTTCCAGTTCCGGACGATCAGGTGATCGGCCCCCACGCCGCTGATCTCTCGCGGACTGGCGTTCGCATTTTCATAAATGACCTGTCCTCCGAACCCCACAATCGGGCTGGTCGCGAGGACCGAAGGGCACTCCCGGCTGATTGCCGCAGCGTCTTTGGCCGTCAACGTGGGAACCGTTCCCTCCCGGACCCCCTCCCGCCGGCGTGAGCCGGGGAAGACCACGATGACGTTGGTTCCCAGTTGTTCGAACTGCCCCTGCACCAGGCCACTGGCACTTTGCCCCAGCGAGACCATGGTGGTGACGGCGGCAATACCGATTACCACCCCCAGCACCGTCAGCCCCGCCCGCATCTTGTTTTTGCCCAGGGCCCGCAGGGCAATTCGCAGCGTGATCAAAAAACCCATGGGCTCGCGTCAGATTAGGAAAGTGGGCCGCCGCCGAAGTTCGGCACGGGGACAGGCCAACCGACCCGTCCCCTCAAACTCATCGTATTCGTCTGGCCGGTCAGACAAAACCGTCCCGCCACCGAATCTGGAGGGCAGCGGCCGAACTCTCACGTGTTTCTGGTTGCGAGGCTCGCTGGCCGAGACCTACAATTGTTCAGGCTGACAGGGGCGGGGCGCGGTCCCAACCGGTTTCCCCATCCCCAGCCTCCCCTCGACCACATTCTTTCGGTGATCGCATGGTTCCTCTCGCCACCACCCCCCGGCTGCTGAAACGGGTTGCCCTCCGGCTCGATGTGGCGGCGATCTTCGAGAGCTTTCAATGGTTTTCCGGGGTCATTCTGGGGCTGTATGCCGTGGCACTGCTGATCAGCCGGTGCACCGGGTATGGGTCGGCGTTGTTCAGCCCCTGGACACTGGCGATGGTTCCCGGACTGGGGTTGCTGCTGGGGTTGCTGTTTCACAAGCGTCCCACCACGCTCGACGCGGCCCGGGCGGTCGACCAGTATGGGGGCACGAAGGATCTGTTCCTGACGGCGGCCCTGCTCGAACGTGCGGCGGGAGAGTACCAACCCCTCGTCGCGCAATCGGCCGAGGAGACCGCCCCGCGCATTCCGTCCGTCAAGGTGGTTCCCTTCGCGTTCGAAAAACCACTGGCCCGCTTGGCGGGAGGGCTGTTGGCGGCCGCCTTGGCCGTGGGGTATTTCCCGCAGTTTGACCCATTCGGCGAAGTGGCCGCCGCCCAGAAGCTGACCGACAAAAAACAGGCCCTGGCCGACAGCCGCGAGGCCACCGCCGCCCGGAAGTCACAGCTCAAGACCGCCGAAGAGCCGGAAGAAGGAGAGGCCTCGGAGGAAGTCAAGCAGGCGATTGAAGGACTGAAGGCGTCGCTGAACAAGATGAAGCCGCTCGAGAAGACGGCGAACGCCAAGGCCCTCGCGGCCCAGCAGAAGCAGTTGGGCGAGAAGTGGCGGCAACTGGCCAACGACAAGCTGAAGGAGCTCTTCCGCCGGTCTGCCGAAGAACAGACCCTGGGCTCGGCGGTCAATCGAGAGAAGATGCAGAAGTGGACGCAAGAGATGCAAGAGGGCTCGGCGGCCAGCCTGCAGAAGGAACTCGACTCGGCCCTTGATGACCTGCAGCGGTTGATGCAGACCCAAGACCCGGTCGAAAAGAGCCAGATCGAGCAGTCGATTCGCAAACGGCTCAAGGAACTCGACCAGTTCGCGAAGGATCGGGTCGACTCCAAGCCCCTCAACGCCGCCCTCCAGCGTGCGATGAAGCAACTCGAGATGTCGAAGATGGAAGGGCTCGATCCAGAAGAGGCGTCGGAGGCGCTGCGCGAGTCGATGGAACTCGCCAAGCAGGAACTGCAGGAAGTCGCCCAGCAGGTGACTGATCTCGAGAAGCTGGAAGAAGCCCTGAAGATGGTCCAGATGGCCAAGGAGCTCAACCAGCGCGAGAAACTCGACGGGGAAGAGACCGAGGGTTTCAGCGAAATGGGGGACTATGAAGAGTACTACCAGCAACTGGCCGAGGAACTGGGGCTTCCCAACGAAAACCAGGTTGCCATGGCCCAGGGCGAAGGTCAAGAAGGCCAGGGGGAAGGTGAAGGCGAAGGGGACGGTGACGGTGACGGTGACGGTGACGGCGAGGGAGAAGGCAAGGGGAAGGGCAAAGGCAAGGGAAAGGGCAAAGGCAAGGGCAAGGGCCAAGGCCAAGGTGAGGGAGAAGGAGAAGGGGAGGCGGGTGACGACGGTGAGGGGGATGGTGACAGCGAAGGGGACGCGGACCGCGAGGGTGACGGTCCCGGATTGGGGGGCCGCGGTCGGGGGCGAGGGGGCCAGGCACCGGAAGACAATTCGATCGAGACTGGCTTCCGGACGGAACTCTCCCGCTCCCCCATCACCAAGGGAAAAACCCTGATGACCATGAAGGGGAAGGGATTGGGCGAGAAGGGAGATGACAAGGCCCGCTTCCAGCAGATCCTCAAGCAGGGCGAGCAGGGACTGCAAGAGGCGATTGAGCAGGAACAGGTCCCCCCGGGCTATGTCGATGGGATCAAAACGTATTTCGGCAACCGGGGAAAAGCCGCCAAGGGTGAGTCAAAACCTGGGACGTCGAAGCCAGCCCAGCCGTAACCCGCCCTGCCCAATCGCAGGTTGGTCCCCGGTGAGTCCCCGCTGAACAGGTGGTCGACACGAACCATCGTGATGACGGCCCTGGTCGCCAGCGTGGGCTTCCTTCCCATCGCGGTCAGCAAGGGGTCGGGGGCCGAACGGCTGCGTCCCTTGGCGACCGTAGTCACCAGGGGAGTGATCACCAGCGCCCTGTTCACGCTGATCATTCTGCAGATCCTGCTGACGTTCCGCCGACCTGTCTGGCTGATCCGCTCGAGGGCCTCGCAGCTCCGCACTTGTCGGGATTTACCCCCTGGCCAGGCCAGCAGGCTGCCGGACCTTTCCACGACTCACTTCTAAGCGTCGCGCCAGCCTCCTAGAATCGTGAGGATACGGTGCCACTGCGGCCACTTTCTGCGGCCCCGTTGAGGCACTCTCTGCCGCCCGCGGGCGGTGTTTTCTCGCTCCGGGGGGCCTGTCCGCGACGGACTGGCTCCCCACCTCTCCACCGACCTGCAAGGATCTGGCATGAAAGGCCATCAAAAAGTCATCGACGCCCTCAACGCCGGGCTGACCATCGAGCTCACCGCGATCAACCAGTACTTCTGCCAGGCGAAGATGTGCAAGAACTGGGGCTTTTCGAAGCTCGCGGCCAAGCACTATGCCGAGTCGATCGGTGAGATGAAACATGCCGAAAAGCTGATCGACCGCATCCTGTTCCTCGAGGGGGTTCCCGAGATTGCCCGGTACGATGTGATCCGGGTGGGAGCCGACGTGAAGGAGCAGTTCGAAAACGACCTCGTCCTCGAGTCGAAGGGGGTCAAGGCGTACAACGAGGCGATCCAGCTCTGCACACAAATGGTCGACAATGGCAGCCGCGAGCTGCTGGCCTCGATCCTGGTCGAATCAGAAGAGCACGTCGACTGGCTCGAGACGCAGCTCTCGCTGATCAACGATGTCGGCCTGCAGAATTACCTGCAGTCGCAGATGGGCGAGCACGAAGAGGGGCACTGACCCTTCGGCGTCTGGAACTCATGCAGACTGGGAGGTCGTCACCACCCCGTGGAGTCGACCTCTTGGTCTGCTGGTGTTTGTGTGCCCCCTCTCCCCCACAGGATCAGGGGCACGACAGCCGCACTTCCACCCCGGCTCTGGTCCCTCCACGTCCGGCCGGTTGAGGCCACGCCCGGCAAGTCCCCCCGTTCGACCCTTGCCGCGGCAACGGGCTGGTGTGCTCACCCCCGTTTCGCATCCCTCACTGTTCTGCGTCCACCTCCGCATGAAACCGAAGCTCCCCCGGAAACCGAACGAGTGGCTGGCCGAGATCACCCGTGCCTGGGGCGAAGCTCGGGACAGCATTCCCGAGACCGAGGGAAGCCGGCATCCTCTGACCGAAGAAACGCTCTATCAACTCGCTCCCCTGTTGGCCTTGCGGGCCCGGGGACGCCCCGAAGCAGGCCCCGAGGCCGAGCGGGTGACGGAAGTCGCCCTGGCCAACGTGCTCGACAACGCCGACCCGGACGACCCCGAATCGCCGCTGGCCGGTGATCCGCCGCTTGCCTTCGCCCTCGGGTACCTCGCCACCCACCTCGCCCTCGGCCTGATCGAAGAAGACCACGCCGAGGCGGTGCTGGACTATTGCGACGAGCATCTGCCCGACGACTGACGAGTCAGCCCGGCCCGTACGTGTATCGACTCCGTCGATCCAATCCATGACCGACAATCGATACGGTCATTCGGAAACCAGACCCCACCGACCTTGCGTCGATTGGTGAACCAGATCTGCAGACTACGGCGTCGACCAGATCCACAGGCACGCATCAGCTCAGGCGGACCGACGGTTGGTGTGAGTGGCCTGCCAGATCTCTTCCAGCTCTCGCTGCCGCCGCTGCGCTGTTTTGGTTGCCGCCGCTTCAAGTTCCTGCCGAGCAAGCCGTTCCAACTGTTCGAGACGCTGCTCGGCGGTCAGCAGCAGCCGACGTTCGGCTTCGACAAATTCACTCGCCTCGGACCGGCTCGCCTCGCACTGGTCCAGCGCGAGCTGCAGCCGGTGGATGTGTTCGCGCTGGGCCGTCAACCGGCGCACATCGAGCGTGCCGGTGGACCCCGCACCACGCGCCTCCGTCAGCGCCCGTTGCAGGTCGAGCCGGGCGTTTTCACAGGCGGTCTCACAGTCCCGCAGTTGCTGCATGACCGAAGCCAGCCGCTGCATCTGCAGGTCCCGCTCCTGTTCGCGCACCGAGATCAACACCGTCCAGTTCGTCGACATGCACCGGTTCCTGTTATTTCTTTTTGAGATACGCCCGTGTCACGTGATCGGTCTCTTTGTAATTCTGGTGACAGTCGATGCAGGAATCGATTCGTCCCCGCGACAAAACTCGGTTGAAACGCCCCTCGAGAACGGCGTACTCCCAATCACCATTTTCGGGGTCATACCCCGCCTCCCGCTTGCGCATCACGGTATACAGAATCGCCTTCGGGCTCTCTTTGCTCTCCAGCTTCGATTTGACGATCACCGCCCCCTCGGGATAGGTCCCCTGGCCCGACAAGATCGTCTCTTTCGCATTCTTCGTCACATCCACATGGCACCAGGCGGGGTCCAGGTTTCCCTCATGAATATTGTTGTTGGAGTATTTCGGCGTGACGACTTTACACAACGCCGCGGTCGAATCAGCCATGCGATGCGGAGTCTCTGTGATCCGCGTCAGCGCCTCCAGTTTCTCCACATGAACGCTGAGTTGTCCGGACAAATCGATTTGGAAGGGCTCATCCGGTCCGGCCCAGGTCACCGCCCCGCAGAAGACCACCGCGAAACAGAGGCATATCTGGCGTCGTTGCATGCTTGAGTTCCTGAATGGGGTATGCCTGTGTCAGGAAGGCTTCCCAGTCGACCGAGTTCCCATCGTTGCAGTTCATCGCGAAAAAGGGACCTGACCCCTTTTGTCTTCCACGGCGTCCAGACGCCGGGCCAGCGTGACCAGTTCCCTCTGCAAGGTGGCCCAGTCGGTCCATTCGTCGCGCCCCTGGCAGAGAAACCTGTGGAGATTGTCCGTTTCGCGAAGCGCCACGTCCACCTCGCGCCGGCTTCCTGTCTGGTAGGCACCAATCGAGACCAGATCTTCGGCCTGCGCGTACGCCGCCAGAATCCGCCGGACCCCCGCCGCCGCTCCCAGGTGTTCCCGCGTGACCACATCCCCCATCACCCGGCTCAGGCTCGACAGCAGGTCGATCGCCGGGAAGTGCCCCCGCTCGGCCAGCCTCCGCGACAACATCACATGGCCGTCGAGAATGCCCCGTACCGTGTCGGCAATCGGCTCTTGCGGATCATCCCCCTCAACCAGCACCGTGTACAACCCGGTGATGCTTCCCTTGGCGGTCCGGCCGCTGCGCTCCAACACCCGCGGCAACAGGGCGAACACACTGGGAGGAAACCCGCGCGTCGCCGGAGGTTCCCCCGCCGCCAGCCCGATTTCGCGCTGGGCCAACGCCAGCCGCGTGATGCTGTCGACCACCAGCAACACGTTTTGGCCCCGGTCGCGGAAATACTCGGCCAACGCCGCCCCCACGCTCGCCGCCCGTCGCCGCACCAGCGGCGATTCGTCACTGGTCGCGGCAACCACCACCGACCGCGCCAGCCCCTCGGCTCCCAGATTGTCTTCCAGAAACTCGCGCACCTCGCGACCCCGTTCCCCAATCAGCACCACCACATTCACATCGGCCGAACTGTGCCGCGAAATCTGCCCCAGCAGCACGCTCTTCCCCACCCCCGAGCCGGCGAAAATCCCCAACCTTTGCCCCAGCCCACAGGTGAGGAACGCGTCGAGCGCCCGGATTCCGGTCGCGAGCGGTGTGTCGATACGTGGACGGTCAAGCGGCGAGCCGGGCGCCGGCTGGAACGACATCCGATCGGGTAAGTGAGGAGCTGGCCCCTGGTCCAGCAGCCGCCCCGAGCCATCCAGCACCCGCCCCAACAGCCCCGGACCGACCCGCAATGTGGGGGCGGAACGTTCCAATACGACCCGGCTGCCGGGCCGGACCCCGGCGAGATCCCCCTCGCACAACAAGACCGCCTCGTGGTCCTGAAAGCCCACCACTTCGGCTCGCAGAGGCGCGGCCCCCTGTCTTTCGACCCGGCACCACGCCCCCAGCGGAGCTGGAAACGCCGTCACCGACAGCGCCAACCCCGACAGCCGCGTCACGCTCCCGGTCAGCCCCAACGGCAGCACGCGATCGAGCAGTTCTCCCCGGGCAGTATGCGGCCGGGCGACTCTCGGCTGCGGCGCGTGAGGAGCCTCGGCCTGAAATGGGCGGCGGGAAAACAGGTTGCGGGTCAGGCTCATGTCGAGAAGTCAGTCGCGGAAGTGCTCTCGTGCTGCCCGTCACGGCAGCTCGGCGTTGTGCCGCCGGGGCTTGGGGGCCAGCGCGTCCCGGCCCGTGGTGACCGGCTCTCACTCACTCGTCAGTTCCTCGACCAGCCGGGTCAGCCGCGTTTCAATCCGGGCGTCGATTTCCCCACCCGCCAACTCCACCACGCACCCGCCGCGCTGCAGGTGAGCATCGGCGATCAGTTCGCAGCCCGGCCCCGTGAGGCGTGGGCTACCCAGAGTCGTGAGCAACTCGAGATCGGCGGGATGCAGCCGCAACGAGGCGACCGGCAGCCCCGCCGCCAGCGTCAGGGCTTCCCGCACCAGAGAGGCGCTCTGCGCGGGACGGCGGGCCAGTTCCTGCTGCAGGATCCGCTCGGCCAATTGGGCGGCCAGAACGGTCAAATCGGTTTCCCACCGGGTCAGCAACTCGGCCTGTTGCCGTTCAAGCTGGGCCACGAGGTGCCGGGCCGAGTCGAGAATCTGGCCAAATTCCCCCCGGGCCAGCTCCACCGCGCGCTCCCGGGCCAGTCGATCGACTTCGACCGCCGCCTCCTGCTGTGCGAGCTCCCAGCCGGCCGCATACCCCTCGGCCTGTGCCGCGTCACGCAGTTGCTGCAGGGAGTGGCGGTCCGACTCGTGCACCTGGGGGACCTGCCCGGCATTCTCAGCGAGGTCTGCCTCGACAGGCTCGCGACCCGAAAGGTTCATGCCGACGGCAGCCCGGACGAAGCGGTCGATGTCGTCCTGGTCGTCCGGTACCCCCTCCACGGAGTGGGGATGCCCAGCGGCATTCCAGTTGCGCGGGTTGTCGGCGGGAGTGTTGTCGTTGGGAAGCTCGGTGACCCTGCCCCGTTTGATCACGCGGGCGGTGGTGCGCAACAGATTCATGCAGGCTCCTCAAACCCAGGTGTGGCAGGGGAAACGCGGGGGGGAACCGCCCGGCCCCGATAGCGCAGCGGAGTCAGCCGCTCGGCGATCGCCCGTTGGGCGGCATCGACATCCCCCAGTCGCACCGGTCCCAGCCCGCTCCGGGCCCCGGCCAACTGTTGGGCGTCGCCGATGGCGAGGGCGTGCACCAGCTTGGCGACCAGCGGCTCATCGGCACCCCGCAGAGCCACCGCCCAGTGCTCGCTGTCGAATTGGGCGAACAGCTCGCGCAGTGAATTGTCGTCGAGCATCGCCAGGTCGATGAATTTCGATTCCCGCTCCGTGACGGCCGGAGTCACCGGCTGGGGACGGTCCACGCCAGCGCGCAACTCGCGTCCCGCCCGTGCTCCTGTCCCTCCCGCAGGCGGCAGCCCCGCTCGATGTTGGCTGGGGGAGGAGACGGGACCTCGCTCGAGCTCACCCGCCGGCTGGGTGTACATCGCCAGATGCCGCAGTCGCGGGGCTGGGGGAGTGCCATGGGCCGTGTGCAGCATGGGAGCACCGAGTCCTCCGGGCAGACCCACGCCCTGGGTGGCCCGGGCGGCACGCACCTGTCTCAATCGCGTGGCGAGTGTGGTGGCGAGTTCCTGCAGCACTGCGGCGGCCGGGGTCTCGAGAGCGGTCATCCGCCGCACCACATCCAGCCGGTTGGCGGCCGGCATCATCCGCAGCACAAACGACGATTGGGCGGCGGGCAGCTGAGAAAGAATGACCGCGATGGTCTGGGGCTGTTCATCCTCGAGCAGTTCGTGCCACTCTTCGGCCGAGCAGTCGTGCAGTTGGGCGAAGCTGGCGGGGGCCGGGGTGGCGGGGTCCCAGCCCGCTCCTCGCCGCGGTGTCCCCCTGGCGGAGGTGCCGCGTGGAGGACGAATCGAGTCGAGGTCGAACCCGGTGGCCGCTTCGTCGGCGGCGTCCTGGTCGGACGGGCTGCGATGTCGTGCTGCCCGCGAAGACTCGGTCCAACCGGTCTTGCCGCGCGTGCCAGGGGCGGCCGGAGAAGACTCTTCCTCCCCCTCGTCGACCGGCGCGGCCGCCGGGGTCGGACGTCGACGCGGACCACTCGTCGGGGACGGGGCGGCCTCACCAGTCTCCGGTTTCCCGTTACCGTCCGGTTGGGGTGTCGAAGGAGCTGTGCCAGTGGCTGTGCCGGTGGTCGTCGCAGACTGGGGGTCGACTGGTTTTGCCGCGGCTGCTTTGCGGCGCAACCGGCGCCGGGCCAGCAGGCCGAGAACGGCCAATCCCGACAGTCCCCCACCCATCCAGGTGCCGACGCGCCGCCAATCGAGCGTAGTGAGGTAACAGGTGATGGGATTCGACCAGAGGTCATTACCCGCAGCGGGGTCTTCCTGAAACGTGACGCTCACGAACTCCCGCGCTGGGACCCGGGGACCAAGTTGCAGTTCCTTGCGGACAAGTTGCTCCACTTTGCGGCGGACATCGATGCGCGAGCGACGCGGCTTGCCGCTGGGACCGGTGGCTGTCTCCGGCCGTTCTCCCGGCTGCAGCAGCGAGCGGGTGACCACGCTGGGGATGATGACCGTCACCTGCAGAGGCTGGTCCATGGCGGCGGCCGACGGCAGCGGATCCTCTCCGCGCCGCTGGGCGACAGCCCGGTCCGCCACTTCGACCTGTACCTGGGGGATCCACGCCAACTGCTGTTCCAGCCGCGTCTGCAGTTTCGTACGCGGGTTGGCGACCGCTCGGGAGCCGGTGCGGGTGGAGGAGCGTCGCGGGGAGGGACTGGATCGGGTGGCGTCCGACACGGCGGGTGCGCCGAGGGTCGCCAGCCGGGCCGCCTCGCGCCCGGCGGGGGGCTCGGCGGCGTATGTGCGGGGAGGACTGGATGGACTGACGGAATGATCGGCCAGTTCGATCTCGTCGGTGCGGGAAGCCAGCGAACGCGGGGGGCGGTTCTCGCCGACAGCCGGGGTCTCTGCATGCCGGACCAGTTGGGCGCCGTCGGGGCCAAACTCGATCAGCGACACATCCTGCGCACTGGAGAGGCCGAAGGTGCTGACGACGGCGGTCTTCAGCGACTCGGCCAGGCTGGCGGGAATGCGCTTGCCGGGACGGGGGGTGATGTTCAGCACCACGGTCATCCGGGCGTCGGACTGAAAGCTCCGTTTGCGGCTGCGGTTCCACATGAGCCGGGCGTCGGCGATGTGCGGATCCTTTTTGAACATCGCGACCAGGTCACTGGCGCGGGCCGAGTCGAGCAGTTCCTGGCGATGGGTTTCGCTGACGGACCAGGCGGCCTGGCCGAGAGCTTTTTCAAATCGGCTGCTCTGGCCCTCGGCGGCGGGGGCCAGCGACTCGAGCACGCTTTCGCACTGGGCCACTTTGTCAGGAGGGACCAACAATTGCCCGCGGACCACCCGCACATCGGTGACGCCAGCCTCTTTGAGTTTCGCCTGGGCGGTGCGGACCTCGGCGGTCGGCAACGCCTGACCCCCCCACAGCGGGACGGACGCTGGAGTGGCGGGCTGACTGGCGAAGTACCAACCCCCGGCCACCAGTCCCAGCCCCAGCACGCCTCCCAGTGCCCCCCGCTGTCGCAGCGAGAGCAGCCCGAGCCGGTGCCGCACCTGGGTGGCGAAATTCGACCACGGGTTCATGGGGAGGGGCGTAGCCGGGGAGGAGGGGCGAAGCAATTCGGCCAGGAGAGCCGGGCGGGGCCGTGCAACACGGGCCCGGCAAAACCTCCCAGACCGCAGGGAGAAGGGGGCGGAGGTCATACCCCGGAACCGCCGCGCGGGTCAAGAGGCGTTTGGAACCTCGGCAAACAGGGAGGAATGGGTGGTTTTCGATGAGGCGTTTGGGGGAAGAGTTTCGAGCTGACAGGGTTGCCCCCGGTCGGTGGCCAGACCTCGAACTTGCGAAGAGACGGGGGGTGAAATGGAACCCGACTGGCCCGAGAGCCGTCGGTCCCACGTCCATCAGGTCGACACGATGCCTCCCTTCACCAGTGGCCTCTCAGATAACAGGAATACCGGAAACACCGAGACATCGGTCGTGAGACCGCTGCACTGGCCAAGCGGGGCGTGCCGGGGTTAAAATCTGGCCCACGGAGAGGTGGCAGAGCGGTTGAATGCACCGGTCTTGAAAACCGGCGTGTCTGAAAGGGCACCGTGGGTTCGAATCCCACCCTCTCCGCTCCCGGGCGTCCTGCGGATGCCCGGTCTTTGACCGAAATCCCGATTTCCGAGCCGCTGGTAGACAATGTCGGCCACCGGACGATGCGCCTCTTTCCCGCGTGGAACAAGTTCCACGCTGCGGAGGTGGCGTGGATTTCAATCCACACACAGGCCCAGCGCCCAGACCCTCTCGATTCCGGCTCGACCGACCCCGGAGGGGTCACAGAAACTAGCCGGGAGTCGAGCGCAGCGACACCCCCGGAACACGCCCCCCAACAACGACAGCACCCCGAAGGTGGTGCCAG
>CAIOTJ010000316.1 GCA_903861195.1 uncultured Planctomycetaceae bacterium
ATTGAAATCTTGTTTGTGATGACGAGACAGCGTTGGTGATCAAGATTTGACCATGTCAGGAGGGAGTGACACATGCTCCGCTTTATGAAACCAAACGTCGTGCGGGGTATGCCGAGGCCCCAGGGGATTCGACAAGCTGTAAGCTCGTCGCCACGGAAATGGATTGGAGTTTGTTTATGGGTTCATGCTCCGCTTTATGAAACCAAAGGTCGTGCGGGGTGGGACCGGGGTTTGGGGACTCGACAAACTGGAAGTTTGTCGCCACGGGGGGGGGCGGGTGGCGGTTGCTGCGCAAACTTGTCATAGTCCACCGGGTCGTGTTGAGTTCAACTGTTCAGCACTTCCCGCCGCTCTGAATCTCGCTCTCTCGAGTTGTCTGCCCTCCCATGTCCGCCCCGAGTGATACCCGACTCCGCTCCCTGGTCTCCGTCAGTGACAAGACCGATCTCCTCCCCTTCGTCTCCGGGCTCCAGGCCCTGGGATTCGAAATCGTCTCCACCGGCGGGACCCGCAAAACCCTGCTCGACGGCGGACTTCCCGTCATCGATATCTCCGAATACACCGGCTTCCCCGAAATGATGGATGGCCGGGTCAAAACCCTGCACCCCCTCGTCCACGGCGGCCTGCTCGGTCGACCCACCCTCCCCTCCGACCGGCAGTCGATGCAGGCCCACGGCATCCTCCCCTTCCAGATTGTCGTCTGCAATCTCTATCCGTTCGAAGCCACCGTCGCCCGTCCCGACTGTTCCTGGGAGCACGCCATCGAAAACATCGATATCGGCGGGCCCAGCATGATCCGCTCGGCGGCCAAGAATCACGCCCATGTCGCGGTCGTGACCCATCCCCGGCAATACCCGGTCGTGCTCGAAGCCCTGCGCAGCGGGGGCTTGACCGAGGCCCTCCGCCGTCAATTGGCCGGCGACGCCTTTGAAATGACCGCCCGCTACGATCGGGCCATCGCCAATTACTTCGCCCGCACCCTCCACCCCGAAGAACTCTTCCCACAGACCCTCGCCCCGCTCTTTGAACGCCGGGGGGCCAAGCTGCGCTACGGCGAAAACCCCCAGCAGGAAGGGGCCTTCTACGCCGAGCCGAATCCCCCTCCGGGAACCTTGGCGACCGCCCGGCAACTGCACGGCAAAGAGCTCTCGTACAACAACCTGCTCGATCTCGACGCGGCGATCCAACTGGTCAGCGAATTCGCCGACCCCGCCGCGGTGGTCCTCAAGCACAACAATCCCTGCGGCGCGGCCATCGCCCCGCAACTGGCCACCGCCCTCGAACAGGCCTGGGCGGGAGACCCCGTCAGTGCGTTTGGTTCGATCCTCGGATTCAACCGGCCGGTCGATGCCGCCACCGCCGAACAACTCTGTCTTCCCGACCGGTTTGTCGAAGCGATGGTGGCCCCCGGGTTCGAACCCGCCGCGCTGGAGATCCTCACCACCAAGCCCAAGTGGAAGGCGAACGTCCGACTGCTGGAATGCCCCACCCTGGGGACCCGGCGGGACCGCATGTGGGACTATCGCCGCGTCTCGGGAGGTCTGCTGGTTCAACAGGCCGACGATGTGCCCGATCCCGAGGAGGAATGGAAGGTCGTCACCGAGAGGCAGCCGACCGCCGAGGAGCTGGTCGACCTGAAGTTCGCCTGGAAGGTCTGCAAGCACGTGAAGTCGAACGCCATCGTCTTCGCCAAGGGGGGGGCGGTGACGGGGGTCGGTGCCGGGCAGATGAGCCGGGTCGACTCGGTCCAGATCGCCACGCAGAAATCGGGGCCGCGCTGCGTGGGGGGGGTGGTTGCCTCCGACGCGTTCTTCCCGTTCCGGGATGGGTTGGTCCTGGCGGCCCAGGCGGGCATTCGCGCGGCGATCGAGCCGGGGGGCAGCCGGAATGATCCCGATGTGATCGCGGCGTGCAACGAGCTGGGGGTGGCGATGATCTTCACCGGCCGCCGGCATTTCCGACACTAATTCCTTCCTCCTCGCTGCGGACCACTCTCCATGACGGACCGCGTGGCTGAACTGGAGCGGCGCCAAGCGCAACTCGAAGCGGAACTGGCCGATTTGCGGCAGCAGTTGCACTCGCGTCGGGGCCGCCGACGCCGTGCGGCCGCGGGCCGATCGGCGCCCACCCACACGGCGCCGGACGACACTGCGAATCCCGACACTGCGAATCCCGACACTGCGAATCCCGACACTGCGAATCCCGACAGTGCGAATCCCGACAGTGCGAATCCCGACAGTGCGCGCACCAGGCGCGTCGCTGAGGGGGCCGTGCCGGACGGTCGACGGCAGCGGATCACCGAGCGTCGGCAGCGACTGGCCGCCCGACGGGCCGAACGGCACAGTGAGCGGCAGGCACGGCGGGCCGCGCGCCTCGCCCGGCGGCGCCAGCGGCGCGGAGTGCGCTGGCGGTCGACCAGCGAGTTCTGGGGGCTGCCATTGTGGGAAATTGCCTGCGGCCCCGACGCCCACCTGGGAGAAAATCATGGGCACGCCCAGGCGATTCTGGCGGTGGGGGATCGGGC
Source organism: uncultured Planctomycetaceae bacterium (assembly GCA_903861195.1). Lineage (GTDB taxonomy): Bacteria > Planctomycetota > Planctomycetia > Planctomycetales > Planctomycetaceae > UBA10511. The sequence goes on from CAIOTJ010000316.1 coordinate 2,525, forward strand.
CGACGGGGTGGTGGCGATCGGCGGTATTGCCCGCGGCGGCCTGGCGATTGGGGGCCTGTCGTTCGGAGTTTGTTCAGTCGGAGGTTTGGCGGGGGGACTGTTGGCCGCCCTGGGAGGAGTTGCCCTGGCGCCGTTCGTGCTGGGTGGGGTGGCGATTGGCGGCGCGGCGATGGGGGGCGTGGCGGTCGGCATCCGCGCCCACGGGCCCGCCCCGGTGGGAGTACATGTCTCGTATCCCGAGCCCCGACAGCGTGCCGGACGCCCACCTCGCCCGGTCCGGCCGGAAAATGTCCCTCCCGACTGATGCGTTCCCCCCTCTGGCCCCCCGTGCGCAAGCCGTCGATTTGTTCCGCTGTTTCTGTAGTCCATCGTTCGCATCGAGAGTTCC
>CAIOTJ010000317.1 GCA_903861195.1 uncultured Planctomycetaceae bacterium
AGACGCACATCGTGCTCAACGGCTGGCCCCAGGACGAGTCGGTCTTCGAAGGCGCCCACGCCATCGTCTTTTACATGGATGGCGGAGCCGGGCACGAACTGGTGAAGGACAACGGCCGCCGGCTGAAGCTGACCGAAGAGTGGGTCAACAAGGGTGTCGGCGTCGGAGCGATGCACTTTGGCGTCGAAGTGGTGGCCGATCAGGCGGGGCAGCAGATGAAACGCTGGATCGGGGGCTATTACGAGCACATGTTCTCGTGCAATCCGATCTGGGAACCGGAGTTCAATTCCTTTCCCAAACATCCCACCACCCGCGGGGTTCAACCATTCCGCGTCAAGGATGAGTGGTACTTCAACATGCGGTTTCTCGACGATCTTCCTGGCAACGTCGCCGCGAAGGTGAACGACGTTCAATTCACCCCGATTCTCGTGGCCGCCCCGTCCGACCAGGTCCGGAATGGTCCCTACGTCTATCCCCCGGGACCCTATCCGCACATCCAGGCGAACAAGGGACGGACCGAGGCGATGCTCTGGACGGTCGAACGCCCGGCAGGCATCCGGGGCTTCGGCTTCACCGGCGGTCACTTTCACGACAACTGGGGGAACGACCAGTTCCGCAAAGTCGTGCTGAACACCCTCGTCTGGCTGGCGGGAGCCGAGGTCCCTCCCGAGGGAATCGCCTCGCAAGTCACTCCCGAAGAACTGAATGCCAACCTCGATCCCAAGAAGTGAGGGACGTTTGGGACAACGACCATCGGCCTTCTCCAGAAACCTTTCGGCAACCCACCGCCTACCTCGTAGAGGTTACTCCTCTCAGCCCCGGGTTGCCGCCTCAGCGGCTACCCGGGGAAAGCGTTCCCTTCCAGAACCTGAACCCTGAAAGTGGTTCCTTTCGCTGTGAGGTTATGAACGCCGAGGGATTCGCAAACATCTTGGCGGGTGTGGAAAGCAATCCCTTCAGGATAGAGATCCTGGTGGGGATAGCCACCTGGGGTAGTCGCCTGCGCGACAACCCCTGGCTAAGGGAAGTAACCCCTACGGGGAAGTTTTTGGATGGGTGCGCTGCTTGGTAGGGCGAACAATAAGAACCCTCGCCCGAATCACTGAATCAATCGTCTCCCTGTTTCGATGAACGAACGCATTGAATGTCCTGAAAAGCCGATGCATGATTCGGGCGAACATCCTCAACGATCACCGCGACCTCAATCTCCGACAACCCGTACGCATTCCCGTTCAACCCGCTCCCAATCTCCCTCGTCCAGTGCCAACCGGGCCTGCTCAAGGTGCGTCACCTGGCGCGGGGTGAAGGGAATCGCGACAGGGCCCGTTACTGGTTCGGGCAGCAGACAGGCCATGATCCGCCGCTGCAGCTCCTCCATCCCCTCCCCCGTGACCGCCGACACCGCGAAAGGGGCCGACCGGGCCAGCGGTCCGCGCTCGTCCGGCGGCCACAGATCGCTCTCGCCGGGCCACGCCGAAGGGAGATCGACCTTGTTCACCAGGCACAGCGCCTCGGGATACGCCTGCGACAGCTCTCGATCTTCCTGCGTCAGCGGTTGGCTGCGATCGAGGACCAACAGCACCAGGTCGGCTTCCGCCAGCCAGTCGCGGGCCCGCTCCATCGCCAGCGTTTCCAGTTCCCCGGCTGTGGACCGAAACCCCGCCGTGTCGGCCAACTGCACCCCCCAGCCCGCGAGGGCTGTCTCGGCGGTCACCACATCGCGGGTCGTCCCCGGGGCATCGAACACAATGCTGCGCTCATACCCCACCAGGGCGTTGATCAGGCTCGACTTCCCCACATTGGGGCGTCCCACCAGTGCCACCCGAAACGGCTGCGTCAACCGCAGCCCGGCCCGTCGCCAACGCCAGATCGCCGCGAGGCGTTGGGCCGCCAGAGAGAGATCGGGGCGGGCGGCGGCCACCTCTTGCAGCGCCTGCCGCAAGAGTCCCCCCTGCTGACACAGCAGCAGGTTGGCCCCCAGTTGCGTCTGTGCTCGCGCCAGCGACTCATGACACTCGCGCTCAAACAGCGTCGCCCCCGGCCACACCGTCGGGCGTTCGACGAATCCGCGCACTGCCAGATCGGCGACGATCCGCCGCACGGCAGCATCCCCCCCGTGGCAGTGCAGCTCGACAACGTCGGGCAGCAGCCGGCAGACCACCACCTCTTCCGCCGGCTCACGCCCCACGGTGCCAAACGCAATCCGGCCCAAGGGAAGCTCCGCCAGGGGCCGACCCGAAGCGGCGCAAAACAAGGGCTGCGGTGGGGCGTCCAGCTCGCCCAGTCTCCCGGTCAGCCGGAGGGTGGCGACCGCCCCCCGCCCCGCCGGGGTCAGCTGATCCACCGTTCCACGCGGCTCCCGGGGGGACGTGCTCTCTCCCGGGTCCGCGGACGGGGGACCGGTTACTTGCCGATCTTCCACAGGTGCCGGTCACTGCGCACAAACAGCGCCCCATTCGAGATCGCGGGGGTCCCCAGAATCTGCTCTTTGAAATCGTGGGATGCGACCACTTCCCCCTTTTCGCCGCTGGTGTTGATGACCAGCCCCACCCCCTCTTCATTGAAGAGGTAGATGTGCCCGTCGGCCGCCACCGGGGTGGCGCTGAACTGCCCGCCGCTGGTGCGGTCTTCGAGCTTCACCTGCAGCCGCAATTGCCACAGCGCCTTGCCATCCTTCGCGTCGGCGGCCGAGAGCACCCCCGCGCCTCCGACGGTGTAGACCTTGTCGGCAATCGCGATGGGGCTGGGGGTCGAGGGACCCAGCTTGCCCGAATTCCAGACACTCACCGGTCCTTCGCCAGCCGCCCGCACGTCGAGGGCAGTCAGCCCTTTCGAGGGGACGAACAGCACGCCGTTCGAGATGGCGGCCGAGGGAATGGTCGAGCAGTTCTCGGCATACTTCCACTTCTCCTTGCCGGTCTTCGGTTCGAGAGCCACCAGTCCCTTGCTCGACTGCAAGACGACCAGGGTGTCGGCCGGCTTGGCACCGGGCAGCACGAGGGGCGAGGTCCAGTTGGCCGAGATGGGCCGGTCGAGCTTCCAGCGGTTCTCGCCGGTGGCGGTGTCGAGCCCCACCGCCAGCGATTCACTGTCATTCTCCACCTGCACCACGAGGGTGTCCCCCACCACCACGGGAGAAGAAGACATCCCCAGGGTGTTGCTGGCGTTGGGGTAGTCGTGGGTCAGCCCGCGGAACCACTGCAGGTTCCCCTCGAGGTCGAGGCAGGCCAGGTCGTTGCTCGAGAAGAACGCGAAAATCCGCTGACCATCGCTGGCGGCGGTCGGCGTCGCATTGCACATCTTGGGATGACAGTTGGTCCGGCCGGTCGCCCAGAACTGGCGTTCCCAGTTCAGCTCGCCGCTTTTGGCCGAGAAACTCAGCACGTGCAGCCGGTCCTGGTTGAACCCGCTGCTGGCGGTCAGGATCACCTGATCCCCAACGACGATCGGGCCCGACAAGCCCCGGCCCGGCAGTTCCGCCGTCCAGGCGATGCTCTCGGCGAGACGGGTGGGCACCTTGTCGGCCGAAACCCCGGTGGTGTCGGTCCCGCGGAACTGGGTCCAGTCGGCCCCCATCTGGGTCGACAACAACAGGCTGGCCAGACAGAGCGAACGAAGTGTTTTCATGGCAGTGAGGCTTTCAGTATGCGCAGACAGGGAGGGAAGAATGACGAAGGACTGGCGCGCGGGCTCAGTCGCTCCCCCCGGTGGCCGGGGCCGCCTTGCGATCGGCCGACAGCACGGCGGTCCCCGTCCCGTCACAGATCCGCAATTGGATCTGCCAACGCTGGGCCCATTCTTCGGTCTGCTCGTTCTGGCACACCTTCACCAGAATCGTGTTCTTCCCCTTCTTCAGGGTCCCCCGCATCCGGTACTGGTCGAGGTTCATGCCGCGATGGTACTCCTCGCGGGCGAACAGCAGCTTGCCATTCAGCCAGACCTTCCAAGAATTGGGTGTCCCCAAACGCAGGTCAACCGCCTTCTCGGCATCGCTGTCGAACTCGGCCACGGCATAGGCGACCGATCCCTTGAAGGGGGTCAGCACCTTGGCGAGGTCGACAATGCCATATTCATCGTCGGTGGTGGTTGGCACCCAGGCCGCCTTCACACCCTCCTTCCCCTCGTATTCCCTGGTGAAGTCGAGTTCCTTCTCGGGGGAATACGCCACCGCGAACCCCTTGCCGGCGGTGTTGTCGAACGGGGCGATCAGCTTCCAGGTCATCAGGAAGCCAAAGTGGGTCGGCAGGTCGACCTTTTCTCCCAGCTCTTCCAGATACTTCTTGAGGGTCTTGACCTGGTCGTCATCGCGGGCGGCCGCCATCGCCGCGCGGTACTTCGCCTTCGCCTCGTCCTTTTTGTCTTCGTCGAACAGGGCGTTCCCCTGCTCCATCACCTGGATCACGGCATCCCGCCGCAATTCGGTGCTGGGGTCATTCAGCATCCCGGGGACGAGCCGGTCGTAATTGGCCTTGTCGGTCGAAACCAGTATCTCAAACGCCAGCCGTCGGGCGCGGGGCTCGTGGCGCGTGTCTTTCAGGAACGCCTCGATCTCGGCGAGAGGGAGAGCTCCCTTGGTCTTGCGGGTGCGGGCGACGATGTTCTCAATGGCGTTCCGCAGGTAGTTGGACGCCAGGGGGTTGGCCCCATCGAGCGCGGTCAGCAGGGGAGGAATGGCCTGCGGTCCCTCCTTCGACAGCGTCTGGAACGCCTGGGCGGCCGCCGGGCCCCCCTTCCCTTCCGCATCGACCGACCGAAGCGTCTCAATCAGCGGTGCCGTGTCGGCCCCCCGGACTTCGAGCATTCCGCCAGCCGCTCCCGCGGCCAGTCCCAGCAGCACTCCGAACCGTTTCAACATCACGCAGATCCGTCACAGGCAGACACGGTGCTTGACCTCCAGGACCTTCCCGAGGTGAGAATCCGATTCTACCGGCCCGTTGGAACGACAAACAACCTTGTTCCCGCGGAGGTGCTCCTGGGAAGCCCCACCCTGCCCGCGGCCAAGGTCAGCCTTCGCCGGACCGTTACCAACCGCACCGTCGGTCCCAGTTCAGTCGGCCAGCCCCAATTCGCTGCCGTCCGATTGCCCCTGCGTCGCCTGCCGGATGAATTCCTTGAGTTTTCCCACCACAAAGTGTTTGTGATTGGCGACCGCCTGTTCGGAAATCCCCAGTTCGGCTGCCACCCGCTTGTTGGGCCAACCGAGCACAAACAACAGCTCGATCACCTTGAGGCGTTCGAACTCGCGCCGCTCGCGCCATTGGCGAATGAGTTGCCGCAGGGCGTTGGTCAACAGGTCGGCTTCCAGCCCCCGGCGTTCCCGGCTGAGGGCGAGGCTCGAGGCCATGCGGACCGACGCGGGAATTTCGCCTGCGCCGCTGCGCTGCGAGTCGGGAAACTCCAGCGGCAGTGTGGGCCGCCGTCCCAGCCGGCGCAGCGTATCGGTCAGCTTGTGGGCCGCGATGGCGAACAGAAAACTTTCGAGCGGGGTCTGGTCGTCGTAATTGGGGAGGGCGATGACGAATCCGAGGAACGTCTCCTGGACGACATCTTCGCTCTGGGCCCGATCGCGCAGCCGGCTTTGGACGAACGCCAGCAGCCGGCCTTCAAACCGGGCGATACAGTCGCTCCAGGCCTGCGGATCCCCCTGGCGAATGCGGGCCACCAGCAGCCGATCCAAGTCATCGCTGGGCATCGCTCATCCCCACGGGGGTCCTCCGGCCGGCACTTTTCGTCAGGCTCTCTCCCGCCAAGGTTGGCCTGACTCAAAGCCAGCCCCAGCCGCGATCACACAGCCGCGATCACACAGCCGCGATCACACAG
>CAIOTJ010000318.1 GCA_903861195.1 uncultured Planctomycetaceae bacterium
GCGGGCGGATCCTGGGCGGCGGGCAGAGAGCCCCCCCCGAGCCAGAACAACGCAAGAGGAACAACTGCGAAACGGCGAAGCGAAGCAGACATGGGTTCCACCAGCAGAGAGCGGAGTGAGTTCAGCCTGTTTTTCGCCTGGCGTCGCCACAGCACCTCCGCGGCGTTCGGAAGTTGATCTTGCCATGGGGAGCCTCTGCTTCCCCGCTGGTCGGTGACGCTTTGCGAATCTCCAAGCCTGTTTTCCGGAGTCCTCCCGAGTTTACGGGGGAAACTGGCGGGCCGACAAGCGGTCGGGTCGCACATTTCCAGATCGTTCACCGTGCCAGAGTTGCGGGGGTCGCTTACAGGCGGGTATCGTCCGCGGACCCACGGTGGTGGCCCAGCTTCCCCTCTTCGATTTCAGGATGGCGTGTCATGGTGCGGATCGGCTTGATTGGCCTCGGGTTCATGGGAATGACTCACTTCGAGGGGGCCCGGAAGGTCAAGGGGGGCAAGGTGGTGGCCATCGCCACCCGGGACCAGAAAAAGCTGGCCGGAGACTGGACCAGCATCCAGGGGAACTTTGGTCCGCGTGGCGGGCATGTGGACCTCAAGAAACTCAAAGTCGCCGCTTATGCCGATTACCGCGAACTGCTGAAAGACCCCGACATTGACCTGGTGGATGTCTGCCTGCCGAACGACCAGCACGAGCAGGTGGTGCTGGCGGCGCTGCGGGCGGGCAAACATGTGCTGGTCGAGAAGCCAATCGCCGTCGACCTCAAGGCCGCCGACCGGATGGTGACGGCCGCCCAAAAGTTGGGCCGCATGTTGATGGTCGCCCATGTGCTTCCCTTCTTTCCCGAATTCAAGTTCGTGACCGACACGGTGCACGGAGGGAAGTACGGCAAGCTGCGGGCCGCCCACTTTCGGCGGGTGATCTGTACTCCCGACTGGTCGGCCGACATGGCCGATCTCTCCAAGACCGGGGGTCCCGGGGTGGACCTGCATATCCACGACACACACTTCATCAGCCTGCTGTGCGGCGTCCCCGAGGCGGTGCACTCGCGGGGGGTCATCGAACAAGGTTGGGCCCAGCATCTTGAGACCCAGTACCTGTATCCCGACCGGTCGCTGGCTGTGGCCTGCACCATGGGGGGCATTGCCGCGAAGGGGCTGGCCTTCGCCCACGGCTACGAGATCTACCTCGAAAAGGCCACGCTGCTGTTCGACTTCAACACCCTCGGAGGACAACCGGTGGTCAACCGACCGTTGACCGTGGTCACCAATGACGGCAAGGCGACCAATCCGGTGCTGAAGGGAGGGACCGAATGGTGTGCGGCGTTCACCGCCGAGATCCAGGCGGCGGTGAACGGGGTCGAGGCGGGGCATTGTCCCCCACTGCTGTCGGGGGAACTTGCCCGCGACGCCCTCAAGCTGTGCCATCTCGAAGCGAAGAGCGCCCTGACCGGCAAAGCGGTCGCCGTCAAATAGCCGGCGTTGGCTCGCTCTCCGTGAGTTCCGCGCCGCAGTGGCTCGACGGCGCGGGCACAGGCGTGACCGCCGGCAGGCTGAGAGATGACCGCCACGGGACTTTGCGGGGGTTGACGGTGCGTGCCGAGGCGGAGCAAGAACCTCCGCCCACGGCGTGGGACCGCTCAACGACCGCTCAACGACTGAGTGGTGGCTGAGGAGTGGTGGCAGGTCCCCGGCGTTCGATGAATGAGGCCAGGATGAACTGCGCGGCCAGCTTGTCCATCTTGGACTTCCGCTGCTTCTCGGTCAGGCCGGCGAGCATCAGGTGATACTCGGCGAACGCGGTCGAGAAGCGTTCGTCGTGGTACACGACGGGCAGTCCCGTCACCGCGCTGGCCCATTCTCCAAACTCGCGGGCCTCTTGAGCCTTGCCCCCCTCATCGCCACTCATGTGGACCGGCAGGCCCACCACCAGTCCCACGGCACTGTAGGCGGCTACTTTCGCCCGGAGGAACTCGGCATCTGCCTCGGGTTCGCCCCGGTTGCAGATCGCCAGAGGAGAGGAGATGGTCTGATCGGGGGTCGAGACGGCCACACCAAACCGTTTGGTGCCGTAGTCGAGCCCCAGCAGAGCTCCGCGTCGGGGAAGTTCGGTCACGGTGCCAGTCTTTCGCCAGCGGGCTAGAGGTACTGCGACAACCCACGCTCTTCGAGCAGGGCCACCAGTTTGCGGAGAGCATTTTCGTCATCCCGGGGAGCCACCAGGGTGGCGTCTGGCGTATGCACCACCACGCAGTCCCGCAACCCGATGGTCGCGACGAGGTGACCAGCCGTGGTCCGGATGACGCAGCCGGTGGAGTCGAGGGCGCAGATCGGCCCGGTCGTCGTGTTGCCGACGGCATCCTTCCCCAAGACCGCTGGCAGAGACTGCCAACTGCCGACGTCATCCCATTCGAAGCTCGCGGGAATGACGTAAACCTTCCCCTGACTGGCGGCCGGTTCGAGCACGGCATAGTCGATTGAGATCGACGGCAGGCGGGGGAACTCTGCGGCCAGCGCCGCGTTCCAACCTGCAGTCCCCCAGGCCGGCCGCAGGCGGTCGAGCCCCTCCACGATCGCGGGCTGATGCTGCCGCAAGAGGTCCAGCAGCCGGGAGGCCTTCCAGAGAAAGATTCCCGAGTTCCAGTAGAACCGCCCTGTGTCCAGAAATTCCCGCGCCGTCTCGCGGTTGGGTTTTTCGCGAAACCGGGCCACCTGATAACCACCGGCGAACTCGGCCCCCCGCTCGATGTAGCCGTAGCCTTCGGCCGGATACGTCGGCTTGATGCCAATCAGCACACTGGCGTCGGGATGCTGGTCCAGCAGCGCCGCCCCGTGGGCCACCGTCTGGCGAAACTGCTCGGCGGGGCGGATGAGATGGTCGGCCGGGGTCACCAACAGTGTCGCGTCGGGGTCTTGCAGCAGGACGGCGAGCGCGGCCAGCCCCAGGCAGGGGGCGGTGTTGCGGGCACAGGGCTCAAGCAGCACCTGGGCGGTGGGAATCTCCGGCAGTTGATGGCGGGTCTCCGACGCATGGCCGGCCCCGGTCACCACCCAGGTCTGTTCGGCGGCGATCAACGGACGCACCCGATGGGCCGCCTGTTGGATGAGCGATTCGTCCCCCGCGAGGGTGAGGAACTGCTTGGGACGGCCCCGACGGCTTTCGGGCCAGAAGCGTGTTCCGCTGCCCCCCGCCATAATCACCAGATGCAGCATGTTGTGAGCCAAATCCTCGGAAGTTCGAAACACCGCCGGCTGGAAACTCCGCCGATGGTTGGAATGGTGGGAAAGGAGGGAGCGGCACGTTGTTTCCGCCGCCTACTGGGCGTCCGGCGGCAATTCCCGGATCCGGATGTTGCGGAAGGCGACCCGCAAAGGGGGTCCGCTGTGCACCTGCAGCGCAATGCGGCCGGTGCGGGAAATTCCCGAATCGGCCTCGGTGTAGTCCACGGTGGTCACACCGTTGATCGCCAGGGTGATTCGGGGCCCCACGGCGCGAATCGTGTAACTGTTCCAGTCCTCTTTCTTCAGTACGTCGGCGAGTTTGGCGGGAGCCTGGGCGAGAATCTTGTTGCGCCGGCTCTCGTCATACAGACAACCCCAGTACTGTTCGCCGATGTCGGCCTGGTAGCCCGCCACTTCACTGCTGTCGGGCACCCGTTTCGAGCGGAACTGAACCCCGGAATTGCCACGTCCGGCGGCCAGTCGGAACTCGAGCTTCAACTCGAAGTTGCCATACGATTTGCGGGTCGCCAGAAACTGGTTGTGGGGGATCCCGGGAGAATCGCCCACGATTTCCCTGTCGACCACCTTCCAGAGCGTCTGGTCTCCCTCCCATCCGTCGAGGGTCTGGCCATCAAACAGGGGGACGAAACCGTCGTCCTCCAGGGCGGACAATCGGCAACCCGACGGGGCCATCGTCCAGAGCACCGCCGCACCGATCGCCACAGCCCAGACGCCCAGAGTCCGTCGCCTGCAACCCTTCATCGTGCACCTCGCGAAGCCATCGCCGGAGAGTCTGCCCCCCAATTGGGGAGGAGAAATCTAGATTTCGAGGGCCGCCACCGCTTCTTCGGTGGTGTCGTAAATCGCCCACAGGGTGTCGAGCGCCGTGACCGAGAGCAGTTCGCGGGCCATCTGGGCCGGGGCGGCCAAGACCATTTCGCCCCCCCGCTCCTTCACATACTTGTGACACCGCAGCAGCAGGGCCAGGAAGACCGATCCAAAGAAGGCGACCTTCGACAAGTCGAAGACCACGGTGGGGTTCTTCGTCTTTTTCAGCGGCGACATGACGATCTGGGCCGCTGTGTCGATGATGTCCCACCGCAGGTGTTCAATGTCTGTGGAGGGGGTGATCACGACACAATTGCCGTGCCACTCGATCTGAAATCCATCGGAGGAATTCGTCATCGCGTTCATCGCCAGCTCGGACCAGGCCGGGGGAACAGATCCCGGCGGACCATCCGCCGCTCCGTCCCCCTGTCCCAGTGATCGGGCGAGACCTGCGGGTTGCCTCCGGCCGGCCGGTCACTTGGGAGCGGCCCAGATCATACGGGTTGACGGGTCCACTTTCGAGACGTCCAGCATCTCGAGTTTTTTGGCGAACGTGGCGACGTCGGCCACCGGCCCCAGCAAAAAGGTCACTTCGCGCTTGGTGGCCGAGATTTCCCGGAAGGGCCCCGTCCCATCATCGGTCTGTCCTGCAAGGCGTTCCAGCAATTCGTCCTGCTGCTCGAAGGTCAACTCTCCCCGCACCACGACCTTCACCACGGGGATTTCAGTTTCCATCGCCGGGTCGACCTCGCCCGTCGATCCCTCGGCCGATGGGTTCGGGCCCAGGCTGGAAGCCACGGTCAGCACATTCTGCAGCCCCTGCGACCAGGCGAAGTCGAACGCCTCTTTGGAGGGGGCTGCTTCCAGCCGCTGCAGCCAATCGTCCATCACATCAAGCCCCGTCAGCAGCTGGGGCTTTAGCGACGCCTGATTTTCGGGAGCCAGAAATACCGCCAGTCGAGCCTGCGCCTGTCCCATCCCTTCAATCCAGCCATTCGCCAGATCCACCGGAATCCACTTGCCATCGATCTTCACATAGGGAACCTCGACGGCCGGCTCATTCGGAATCATGATCTCGACGGTCGCCGCATCGTCCTTGACGTCCCGCGATCGAAACTTCAGATCTTGCAGCCCGGTCAGGGTGCGGGCCAGGGGATCCGCCGGCATCCGCCGGGCAAATACCGAAATCTGCTGCAGCAGCGGCCTCCCGACCTTCGCCGTCCAGGCTCCCAGGTCCATCGTCTTCAGCGTTTCGGTCTGGCCCAACTCGCTGTCCGCCAGCAACTCCAAGAGATGGGCCAATTCAGCATAGTTGACCGGTCCCTGGTGAGCCGCGGGACCGGTGGGAGCCGGTTCATTCGCCGCGGGAGTCTGCAACCATTGCTCCTTCGACTTCATCACCTGGGCCGCATGCCGCACCACCCCGACCAGCCGGTCCCACACCTCGGGATCCATCTTCTCACCGGTCAGCCGCACCAGGGATTGCAGATCCCGCTGGTAGCTCGGGGGGAGGAACTCCCACAAGGCGGTCAATTCCTTCCGCTCCATGCCCTCGAGCACGGTCCGCACGGCGGCATCGGGGGTGGCGGCTGGCGACGACAACCCCTTGGTCGAGGCTCCGGACTCGCCGCGTGCCGCAGCCGCTGTGGTCCCGTCACCGGACTGTTTGACCCCAGGATCGGTGGAGGCCGACTGCTGGCAGCCGACCAACGGACCCAGTGCCACCCACATCAACACCACCTGCCAGGTTCCAACGACGCGCATGACTTGCTTGACCTCCTTGCCGACACAGACACGCAACAAGGCGACAATACCACCCTTCCCCCCCGTGGGTCAGCGCCACTTGGAACAGGCGAACTGGAAAAGCGAGGCAAACTGGGCAAACTGAAGGACTGCCGCCGCCGGGCGGCCAGGGAATCGGGTGAATGGGGATCGGGGGCATGGGAACGACAGACGGCTGGTTCCGAAACCCGGTGGCCCGCCCACTGGGGCCGGGATTCCGGATTCTGATATAACAACTGCGGTCTCTTCTGGTGATTGCCATGCCCACTCCTCCCCGGTTTCGTCGCAGTCTGTCGGTGTTCCGCATCCACCGGATCACGCTGGTCCTGGCGGCATTGGTGGGGAGCCTGGGTGCGAACTGGCCGGCGGGGGCCGATCCGGTCCCCCGCTCCAAATTCAATCGGGAACTGGCGGTGGGAGACCCGGCTCCGGATTTCGAAGGCCTGCTGGGAATTGATGGCCGCCGTCAGAGCCTGTCCAACTTTGGGGACGCCCCGGTGCTGGTGGTGGTTTTTATGAGGAATCTCTGTCCCACGACGCATCAGTACGAGCCCCGACTGAGAAGTTTCGCGAAGGAGTTCGCGAACGACAAAGTGCAGGTGGTGGCGATCAGTGTGAGCCGGAATCCGGCGGAGGGGTTGGACCGGATGGCGGCCCGGGCGAAAGACAAGCAGTATGCCTGGCCTTACTTGATGGATGACTCTCAATTCACCGGCCGCCAGTACGGGGCCACGGTCACCCCCCAATTTTTCGTGCTCGATCGGGACCGCAAGATCGCCTACATGGGGGCGTTCGACGATGATCTCAAGGGGACGGTGGTGAAGAGGCAATATGTGGCCGAGGCGGTCCGCAACCTGCTGGCCGGGAAGCCAGTCGACCCGGTCGACACCCTCGCCAAGGGGTGCGAGATCGAGTACGCGAAGTAGCCGGTCGCGAGCCCCCCCCCCGTCTTGTCCCCCAAACCCGACTCTCCTCACCCTTTTCGCAGTCCTGAGGGGACGGAAACGGCAGAGACACGGCAGAGACACGGCGCAGCCTCTCCGGTCCCCACCCGCGCGAGGCTGACGCGAACCGGTGATTGAACCGCTGGACCCGGTCAGGCGACCCGTTTGGCGGTTGGCGCGGGGGTGTGCGTCCCGTGGCGAGGGGCGGTGTCCCCCCGCCGCGCGGGCTCGCTGAGCCCCGCTTCCCCTGGCCTGACTTCTGGTTTAATAAAGCTCGCGGCTCCCGTCACTGGTCCGGCCGCCGGTTCGGAAACCGGGCTGGCAGCAGCCGGGGGGGTGGGCTGTTCCAGGCTGGTTTTCTGGGGATTTGCAATCGGTTCCGGCGGACTGGAGGGGGTCGGGATGGAGGACGGCGTGGTGGACGCGGGGTCGACAGACGCCGGGGGGCGGCCGCTCAGGAGGGCCGCCCGGGAGGCCGCCTGCTGCGCCCGCTGTGCCTCCTCCCGCAGGGCGATCAGCTGGGGATAGCCGACGATCTCGCGCACGTCCCCCTCGTGCGGTTCAAACAGCGACGGCAGGTTGCCGTAGACCAGCGCGTCGCGGAGTTGCCGGGGCTGAATGCCGTGGTTCGCCGCGCGCTCGGCCAAGACCTTCCACACCGCCATCCCCCCCAGCACC
>CAIOTJ010000319.1 GCA_903861195.1 uncultured Planctomycetaceae bacterium
AGGTCCGCCCGAGTCCTCTGCCGGAATCACCGAGGTGATCCCCCGCAACCGCGCAGCGGAGCCCGTCTCCCGAGCCTCGGCCAGCGTCTGCGGATACTCCCCATCAAGAGCCGTCGTTTGAGCCAGATGCCCAGCCAGCCACTCAACTGGCCGCAGCAGGGTGATCTCCAGAAAGTCACCGGTCGGCTTCGGCATCCGCAGCCGGATGTTGACCCACGTGACGGGATCCACCGCAGCATCCGGCAGTTCCCCCCCGGCCAACTCCGGATTCCGGGCCAAGACCCGCTGGCCGGTTTGAATCGTCTCAATCGCCCGGGCGTAGTAGGCCGCACCCGAGGGCCCCGTCACCGGCTGGCTGCCGGCTGGCTTCGTCGCGGCCAACTGCTCGGCGACCACGGCAAGGGAAGCACTGACCGCGTCACCCAACGGGGCAAACGGACTGGTCCCGCACTTCCCAAACCAGCACGCCAGAGCCGCCACCACCAGCACGACGGCCATGCCCCGGCGATGTCCGGCACCAAACCCGGTTCGCCGCGCACCGCGACCGGCATCCCGCGTCGCGGAAGTCTTCGGCCAAGCGGTCACTGCCAACGATGCACTCACCCGCGACGACTCCGGGAGGTTCCAGATCAGGTTCCATCCTCGCGATAGGGCGCTTCGGGTTGGAACGACTGATTCGCAGAGTACCGCCGCACCCGGCAAGGCGGCAACGGTGGCCAGGGCGGTCATCGCAGATCGGAGCACCATACAGACGCACGACTTGCAGATGGAATCGGCACAACTCTCAAACTTGCGATCGACTGACAAGTTTCTCTTTGAGCAATTTCTGGAGCCGATGCGATGTGAGTTTTGTTCGCCTAAAGCTTCTTACTCAGGTGCCTGCCATCGTTTTTCCGGACCACACTCCAGAACTATCGAAAGCAGTGTTTCGTAGTACTGCAGATCCTCGGAGGTCAGTTGGCAAAGTCTTATGCCTCGCAGCGTTGTGGCAATCAAATGTTGGCGCAATTCCTCATCTGTGACATCGGTGCGGCAGCCGACTAAGACCTGAAGAAATCGTTCGCTGTTCTCAACAATCTCGAAGAACTCCTGACATTCTTCATCCGTGACTCCGATGAGAAGTCCGTCGTAGTCTGCATCATCAATTCTCAACTCGCCTAGCATTTGAACTAATGGCTCGAGTGCATTGGCGACTCGTCGGAACATTTTTCCAAACGCGCGGTGGCGGGTCGCGCATCCTAATCCGAGCTTCATTATGTACTCGCTATCACCAATTTACGGGATTGAACGGCGGACGCTGTCCAAAGATCTTTATGTAGGTTTCGATGTACCTTTTTTCCAACTCTTTCGCAGCGGCCTTGCCGTCAACGGTTTCCAAGAGGTCGACTTCGATGTCGAAACCCAGCCTTTTGAATTTTCCCTGTTGCTCCTTGAATCGCTCCAAAAACCCGCGCCCTGTTTCCCCAAAGTGAAGCAATCTTCCGCTTTTCCTTTCTCGAATAACGTATACATCGTGGGGCCCTGGGGCATCCAAACGATTTCCATTAAGATGCAGATCGGGGAAATTATCAGATGGATCAATTCCCAGCTTTCGGCCTTCAGATCTCTGACCTTTGAAATCGAGGTCATCAAGCCCATCAAAGGCGTCCGACGGACACGCATTATGCACCAACACCCCATCTACCGACACGTAATATACGTGCTCGGCGTCGACTTCGAGGTTGAAGACCGGGACCGGCGGGCC
>CAIOTJ010000320.1 GCA_903861195.1 uncultured Planctomycetaceae bacterium
CACGGCGCGTCCCCTCGCACGACATCGACCACCTCGACGGTCTGCTTTGAAACGTTCACATCCGCGTCGCGCAGTCGGGCCGCCAGGGTCGTCAAGACACGTGTCTCCACCTTGGGTCGGCGAGCGATGCGTGTCGGGCCCGCGGCCTCACGGCTGATGATGGTAATCGCTGGATAGGCCGACACTTCCGCTTGAAAGGCATCCGTATCCACCATGTCGACATAGGTCCTGAGTCGAAAGCCCTGATGGACCAGGCGGCGTAGAGGGGCACCATACCGGTTCTTCATCCAACGATCCGCACAGATCAATCCCAGCACACCCTGCGGGGACAGGAGGGACAGCGATCGTTCAATAAACGGTACGTACAGATCAGCCCGATCATAAAGCGTCTGAAATCGCTGTCGATATTCCCGCAGCAGTGCTGTGGGGATCTTTTCCTGACGAACATAGGGAGGATTACCCACCACGAAGTCAAAGCTCGGGTCTTGCTCAGTGAGCAAAAAGTCTCCGTGCAGCAACCAGGCGGTCAGAAGACGCTCAATTTCGACGGACGAGAACCTTTCGTCCCTCAAGCGGGCTTCGACCCGACTGCGTGTTTGCGTAAAACTGGCCTCGTGCAATTCCACTCCGCGCAACGACCGCTCCAAAAGCGTCAATCGCTCGTGGCGTGGCAGACGATCGGCACGCCAGGCCCTCAATAACCGTTCGATGGAGGGGAGGAGAAAATCGCCATGGCCAAATGCCGGTTCGAGTAAACGCCGACGATGGAGGGGTTGATCTGGTGTGTAGCCAGCGAGGTCGAGAATGAACTCCACCACCTCGGGGCGCGTAAAAATCGCTCCCCGATCATCGACCGATCCAGTCGCCAGTTGCCGCAGGGCAGCTGTCACCTCAGGAGACTGGGCAGGAATTACTTCGGAATTGTCAAAGCCCAATCGCAATTGCTGTGATTTTTTGCGGATCATCGCTTCCCCTCCCATAGCACACCTGGAATGCCGCTCTGGGTGCCTCCGAAAGAACTTGGCTCAGTCCGAGTGCTAACCGTCGCGGTCAACGGAACTCCCCCCAAAGGGCGGTCTCCCGTGTTCTGATCACCCGGATCAATAACTCGCGCCCCATGACTTGTAGAAACCTGACCGCCAATGAAAAAGTGAACACGTCGACAAAAAGCAAGGTTGGATTGTAACCACTTTTGCGGGAAACGCGGGAAATGGTTCGCTGGATCCTTGGCGACCCAGACGGCTCATCAGGGAAAGATGTCGCCACAAGGTCGGTCCACGCGGTGTTGGATCGTGGAAATCCGGCGTCATTTCGCCGCCCGAGGGCCAATAAAAAACCCCCCGCCGGTCCAGAGACGGGCGGGGGGCTTGATCTTCAGCGGGGTCGGGAACGGAAGTTCCCGAGTCGCCTAGTACATGTCGTGGTCAGCGTGACCCTTCTTCTTGTCGTCCTTGGGCTTCTCGGCGATCAGGGCGTCGCTGGTCAGCAGCAGGGTGGCCACCGAGGCGGCGTTCTGCAGGGCCGAACGGGTCACCTTGGTCGGGTCGATGATCCCAGTCTTGACCAGGTCTTCGAACTTGCCAGTGGCGGCATTGTAACCCATGTTGCCGGCCAGATCACCCACCTTCTCACAGATCACACCGCCGTCGACACCGGCGTTGTTGGCGATCTGGGTGACGGGGGCTTTGCAGGCCCGCAGGATGATGTTGAAGCCGGTAATGGCGTCGTCCGACAGGCCACCGGGCTTGACGGAGTTCGAAGCCCGCAGCAGAGCCACCCCGCCGCCGGGGAGAATTCCCTCGGCCACCGCGGCGCGGGTCGCGTGCAGGGCGTCTTCGACGCGGGCCTTCTTCTCCTTCATTTCCGACTCGGTCGCGGCACCCACGTTGACCTGGGCCACACCACCCGACAACTTGGCGATCCGCTCGTCGAGCTTCTCGCGGTCGTAGTCGCTGGTCGAGTTCTCCCGCTCCTTGCGGATCTGGTCAATGCGGGCCTTGATGTCGGCGCTCTTGCCATGCCCTTCGATGAGGGTGGTGTTGTCCTTGTCGACCACCACCTTCTTCACCCGGCCCAGGTCCGACAGCTCGATGCCGTCGAGCTGGATACCCAGGTCTTCGAAGATGGCCGTGCCGCCCACCATGATGGCGATGTCTTGCAGCATCGCCTTGCGGCGATCGCCATAGCCAGGCGCCTTGACGGCGACGCAGCGGAAGGTGCCGCGGAGTTTGTTGATCACGAGGGTCGACAGGGCTTCGCCTTCGACTTCCTCGGCGATGATCAGCAGGGGCTTGCCCGCGTTGACCACCTTCTCAAGGATCGGGATCAAGTCCTTGATGTTCGAGATCTTCTTCTCGTGCACCAGGACGTAACAGTCTTCCAGCACCGCCTCCATCGTCTGGGGATCGGTGACGAAGTAGGGAGACAGGAACCCGCGATCGAACTGCATCCCTTCGACGACGGTGTAGTCGGTCTTCAGGCTCTTCCCTTCCTCGACGGTGATGACGCCGTCCTTGCCGACCTTCTCCATCGCGTCGGCGAGAATGTCACCGATCTCGGTGTCGCCATTGGCGGCCACCGTCGCCACCTGGGCGATCGACTTCTTGTTGCGGCACTCGATCGACATACCCTTGAGCTTCTCGACCACCGCCTCGACGGCAGCGTCCATTCCGCGCTTCATCTCGACGGGATTGACCCCCGAGACAACCGCCCGCAGCCCTTCGTTGTAAATGGCCTCGGCCATGATGGTGGCGGTGGTGGTGCCGTCGCCGGCCACGTCGGAAGTCTTGCTGGCGACTTCCTTGACCATCTTCGCGCCCATGTCTTCGAACTTGTCAGACAGTTCGATTTCCCGGGCGACGGTCACACCGTCCTTGGTCACGGTGGGAGAGCCGAAGCTCTTCTGCAGAATCACATTCCGCCCGCGGGGGCCGAGGGTCACGCGGACCGCCTTGGCCAGCTTGCTGACACCAGCGCGGATCTTTTCCTGCGCTTCCTGATCGAACGCAATCATCTTCGCCATGAACACACACTCCTGCGGCCGGAGATGGCCGTTCTTCGAAAATGGAAAATTCGGAAGGTGGGATCGGGGAAACGGAGGTCACCACCGATCCGTGGACCCGCCCCGACAGGCAGACAGCCCTGGCGTCGCCAGGACCCTGCCCCGATTCCTGCCCGGGGACCAGCCCGCCGGCAGCATTAGAACGTCGCCAGCACGTCGCTTTCGCGCAGCAACAGGTACTTCACGTCGCCGACGTTGATCTCGTCACCGGCGTAGGAGCTGAAGATCACCCGGTCGCCCGGCTTGAGAGTCAGGGGATGCCGCTTGCCGTCGCGGGTGATCATCCCCTCGCCGACCGAGACCACAGTCCCCTTCTGGGGCTTGTCCTTCGCGGTGTCGGGCAGCACGATGCCCCCCGCGGTCTTTCCCTCGGCTTCGTCCCGCTTCAGCACAACGCGGTCGTGCAGCGGAACCAGCTTGCTCTCGCCAGAGCTCTTGGTTTCCTTCTTGGCCATCGAGTAGCTCCTCAAGCTTCCAGTTCGACTCAGTGAATTGGTGAAGGTGGATTCTTTGCAGTTGCTCGCTGTTGTGGACAATCACTCAGTTCTGATTGCACCAGCCCGCCCCAACCACCCTTGGGCAGACACCGCCACGCGACAACAATCTCTGCGTGAGACTTTTCAACTGCGAACGGCATGCCAGACATAAAAAAAACTGCAAACCATCAACAGGAAACACTTTACAGCGATTGCTCAACTGCGAATTGCTGCCAGAGCAGGTGAACCAGCACCACCTGCCAGAGTAGGACCTGCCAAAGTGGCAGCAGCCGTGCGGCTGGCAGGGTATGGGGGAAGCTGGTCCGCCATTCGCGCCCCAGCGACACCCCAACTGGCGCGACCGGCGGTGCCGGGAGCTGGCCCGTGGTGGTTGGGCGGGTGCCACCCTCCGGTCGGTGCGCCAACGCCAGCCAGCGTTGAGGCTGGCTGCGGCGCGGACGTCGACTGGGGCCGCTGGAAGCCGCTCAGCCGCCGTGCAGCTTCGGCCCCACAAACCAGAGCAGCCGTCCCGAACCGACCGCCAGGCGGGGCAATTCGATCGCCGCCACGCACCCCTTGTCGAAGACCACCTCACCCCCCCCCAGCAGGGCGGCGGTGTTGATCGCCAGATCGGGCTGATGTCCCACGATGGCCACCCGAGTCACTTCCTGGCTGGCAGCGGCTTCCAGAATCGCATGTGGGGTGCAGCCGGGCCCCAACGTTGACTCCTGCACCACCGCTTTTTTCTTGTGCCCAAACGCCTTGGCCAACAATTCGGCGGTCTGCACCGCCCGCACCAGGGGACTCGTGAGGATGATCTCCGGACCGGTCGCTTCTTCGGCCAGCCACTCCGCGAACTCCTTGAACTTGCGGATCCCCTTTTCGGTGAGGGGACGCTCAGCATCGGTCCCCGGAAACTCTTCGGGCTCCACCGCCACGGCGTGCCGCACCAGCCAAATCTGCAACATGCTGATCCTCAATTCCCCGGGAGAGTGTATCCCTACCCCCAACGCAGTCTCCGGGATGACCGTCAGTCCCGCAGAGAGAGACCCTCAGTCTCAGACTCCACGATGGGGGCAGTGAAGGATGGCAGAAGTGCCCTGACTCTACACCATCTCGGGCCTTCGTGACCCCGGACCGCATCCATTTTCTTGAACCCTCTCCCGCCGTCTCGCTCGTGCAACGGACGCCGCGTTTCAACCAGGAGCCTCGTCTCTGCTGCAACATCCCTGGATGCTGCTGCCCCCGACAAGGTTCCTCATCTCAAGCCCGATGGGCGATTTTCGCTCGCCAGGAAAACAGCAAACCGCGGATCGGCGAGTGCCAATCCGCGGTTTGAGATCAGGAACATCTTACAATCGAAGCCCGTGACGGAACTGCAGTCCGCGGGAATCGACCAGCGGCGGTTGCGCCCGCTCTACTTCTTCGCCAGCTCGGCTTCGATCGCCGCGATCACTTCCTTGGCGTCGGGCTTGGTGCGGGGCGAGAACCGGCCCACCACCTTGCCATCGCGACCCACCAGGAACTTCTCAAAGTTCCAGCTCACCTCTCCCTCGGGACCACCGGCAATCTTCTGGCCGGTCAGGTACTTGTACAGATCGCACTTGGTGTCCCCCTTGACCGACACCTTCGACAGCATGTCGAATTTCACGTTGTAGTTGTCTTTGCAGAACTTGGCGATTTCCAGGTCGCTGCCCGGTTCCTGCTTGCCGAAGTCATTCGCGGGCACGCCGACGATGGCCAGACCTTTCTCGGCATACTTCTCATGCAGCGTTTCCAGTTCTTTGTACTGCGGGGTCAGACCGCACTGGCTGGCGACGTTGACGAACAACACCACCTTCCCCTGGTAGGCGGCCAGATCGACCTCCTTGCCATCGAGCTTCTTCATCTTGAACTTGAAGACGTCGGCCACTTTCGCCCCCTTGTCGTCGGCTCCCACCGTTCCCACCACCACCGCCAGGGCCAGGCCCAGCGCCACGCTGACAATTCGCTGCATCGAAGTTTCCCTCGGCTTGAAGTGATTCGATTGTTTTCCGAAAGCCCCGTGCTTCCGGAAAGCATCAACCTTTCTTGATAATAGGAACCCGGGTTCCCGATTCCCAGTGGACTGTGCGGGCCGGGGTTGGGACAGCGGCGACTTCGGGCGGCAGATTCGGCCCCCCACGGTCACTCAGGAGGAAGCACTTCCGAGGAATCTTCGCGTTCCGGGGGAGGGACTGCATCGGTGTCGGCCGACGCGGGGGACGGCTCGCCATCAGCCGCCACGAGTTCAATCCAGTCCAGCTCGGCCGATTGCTCTCCCTTGCCGAACCGGAGCGTATTGACCCCCGATTGCAGTTCCACCTTCAAGTCCAGCGTCTGCCAGACATCCCAACCGGTGAATGGATACCGCAGTCCCTGCGCGGGCTGGTCATTGATCGTCAATTGGTGGGTGGCTTCCTTCCGCCCGGGCGTGCCATTGGCAAACTGCACCCGCAGGGTCCAGAGTCCCGGCTCCGCCACGCGGACCAGGAATTCGAGCGTGCTGTCCGCGGAATCGATGAATCCGACCTTCCGCCCTTCCGAAGCTTTCGCCTGGGCCACGCTGCGGGTCTTGCCCGCCATCGTTCCCTCCTCGGCTTCCTTGCGCCACGGGCCGGAGTCCCGTTCGAGGAGGGGTTCCGGCAGGTCGAGATGCTTCCGAAAGAACGAAATCACCCGCTTCATCGCCACGGGGCTTTCCCGAGGGTCATGACCAATGCCGGGCATTTCGATATATTGGATTGGTGCTCCCAATTGCTCCAGACGCCCCACGAATCGCCGGCTCTGGCGGACCGAGACCATCCGGTCCTGGTCTCCATGCATCACCAGCAGCGGGGGAATTTTTTCGGGGAGATAGGCCATGGGACTGCCTGATTGCAGCAGTTTCTGCCGCGCGGAACTGGAGAAAGAATCCCGCAGTTTCAGGTTGTCGGCCGCAGGTCCCAGGTAAAGCCGCCACATCAGTTCGATCGAGGCCTTGCGGTTTTCTTCGGCGGCATCTTCGGCAAATCGCAAGAGGTCGACCGGCCCCGACCAGTCACAGGCCGCCTGCACCCCATTCCGCTGGCCCGAGCCGACGGTCATCGCCAGCATCGTCGCGAGATGTCCCCCCGCCGAGTGTCCCCAGACCCCCACGCGTTCGGGATCAATCCGGTGCTTCTTCGCCGTGGAGCGCAACCAGGCCAAGGCGTTCTGGCAATCCTCGAGCTGTGCGGGATAGGCGGCAAACGTGGCGGGGCGATAATCGATCGAGGCCACCGCAAACCCTTCGGCCACGAGCGCCTCGGCCGGGTTGTCTTCATCCTTGTCTCCCGTCACCCAGGCCCCCCCGTGAATCCAGATCACCAGGGGCACGGGACCGGTCTTGCGGTCGGGAAGCGACAGATTCAGACGCTGGTATCTTCGGTCGCGACCATACGCCAGGTCTTTCAGGACCGTGGGGCCGCCATCATTTGCCGCGGGGCGACGGCCCTGCGCGAAGACCAATCCGGGCAGCAACCCCAGACAAATCCACCCGGCAAGCCCGATCGATCGGGCCGCCCTGGCAGACCAAACACCGCAGCCCGCCCGGCGGGCGAACCCCATCGTCCCAAACATGGATTTGTGCATCGCACGACACCGGCTGTGGGGAACCAGACACCACCTCGACTGACCAGCGTATCTGGGATGTTCTCTCTCGGCGAACGGCTTTCTGTCTCCGGGGCAGTCGGGTGACGACATCAGCCTCCCAATCTCCGCAGAGCCCAATGAGTGGGCACAATCGCTGGAATTGTCTTTATCGCCAAATCCCGACGACGGGGGCGAAGGTACCGGGGCTCCCGACGGGTGGCAAACTTCTCCAACACCATGTGGCTGGGCTGGCAAGGGACGGGTGGCTGCATCGACAGCCGCGCGAGTTCGGTCCGAATCACCTCGACTGGCAGTCCCCTGGTGCCGACCTCTGGCGGACTGGCCCGCACCCGTGCCGTCCCCCCAAAAAAAGACCCGGGATCAGGCGGTCGGCCTGATCCCGGGTGGGTTTGAACGGGAGAGGCCTCACACCACGATCTCAAAACCTTTCCGCTGCTCGCGCCCTTCCCACTGCGCGGCCTCGGCATCGTTGATGATGTGCTCGGTCTCGGGGTTCCACTCAAGCTTCCGCCCCAGCCGGATGGCGATATTCGCCAGGTGGCAGGTGGTCATCGCGCGGTGGTGCGTGTAGACGTCGGAAATGGGCTGCGTCCGGTCCTTGAGGCACTCGAAGAAGTTGCCCATGTGGTTCCCGGGCTTCTTCCCCTTGTAGAGCTTCGCCATGACCTCTTCGGGCAGCGGGTTGGTCTTGAGGTCTTCGACCGGCTTCCCGGTGATCTTCCCCCGGTTGACGAACAGCCGGGCATCGCTCCCCTCGATGAGAATCCCGTTGTCGAATTCGGGATGGGTGTCGACGATGTGCAGTTCGGCTCCGTTGGCGAAGACGCACTTTACGTGGAACTTTTCGGCCACGTTGTAGCGGTTGGTCTGCTGGGGAACGCCCCCCTTCATCTCACAGGGGTGGGTGGCCGTTCCCTCGATCGAGATCGGGCCGGTGTTGTCGAGCCCCATCGCCCACTGGGCGATGTCGACGTGGTGGGCTCCCCAGTCGGTCATCTTGCCGCCGGAGTACTCGTACCACCAGCGGAACTCGTAATGGCACCGGGTCTGGGCATAGCCCCGCTCGGGAACCGGGCCCGAGACGTAGTCGGTCACGGGGGCCTGACCCAGCCAGAGATTCCAGTTGAGACCCTTGGGAACCTCGGCCTTGGCGAGATCGCCGCTGGTGGGGGCCGCGCCGATGGCGCAGGTCACCTTCTGGATCTTCCCCAGCCGACCGGCATGGGCCAGGGCCACCGCCGTGAGGAAGAACTGCGGCACATCCTTGTTTCCCATCTCGCTGCGCTGCTGGGTGCCGACCTGGAAGACCCGTTTCGAGTCTTTCAAGACACTGATGATCTGCTTCCCCTCGTTGATCGTGAGAGTCAGCGGCTTTTCGCAATACACGTCTTTCCCGGCCTGGAGCGCCTCGATGGCGATCTTGCTGTGCCAGTGGTCGGGGGTGACGATGGTCACCACGTCGATGTCCTTGCGATCGAGAATCGCCCGGTAGTCTTCGTGGGTCGACACTTCGCGGTTGACGCCGCGCTTCTCCTGGGTCTTCTTCACTTGCTCGGCCGCCCGGCCCACGTTGTTGGCGTCGACGTCGCAGACCGCCGTCACATCACCAAACGCCATGACATTGGGGCCGATGCCGCCGCGCCAGCGGTCTCCCACGCCAATGCAGCCCACCACCGCCCGGTCATTCGCCAGGGGGAAGGCGGCCGAGACACCCGACGGGTTGGCCCAGGGGAAGACACTTCCCGCCAGGGCCGCCAGGGAGGCGTGTTGCAGGAATTCGCGGCGGGAGGCCACCGACGACGAGGCACGGTTCACGCGGGACGAAGCAGCCATGGCGGACAAGTCCTGAAGCGGATTGGGTGGGGAGAAACCCGGTGAGCCCGGGGAGACAAGTCCCGACCCGGGCCGACCAGCTTCCGCAGTCTACCGCAGCGGGTGACCCGGGTGAAATCCCGGGCCCCGCCAGCCCCGCCTCCGCAAGGGTGGTGGCGGCCTTCGGGTGGCGACTGACTGGCAGAGCGACTTCCGCGGCCCCAGCCCGCGGAACAGCGCTAAGAACCCTGGTTACCCCGACCTGAAACTTTCTTCACCTGCGGGACATTCGCCAGACAAAATGACATAATCTCCAGATCTTCCTTCAAGATCTTCCCGGCGTTCCGCCGGGGGGGTGTGAAGGGTGGGGCTGTCCGCGGCACCACCGCTCCCCCGTCTCGACATCTCGATCTTCCCGATCTCCATCATCCCGGACGATTGTTCCATGGCCTCTCCCGCGGCGAATTCCTCTGCAGAACGGTTGAGCGACAATGACGTGCAGGCGATCGACCGGCTGCGCGACACCTTCACCCGGCTGAAGGCGGAACTGGGACGCGTGATTGTGGGGCAGCAGCCGGTGATTGAACGACTCGCTTTCTGCCTCTTCGCCCGGGGCCATGCCCTGCTGATGGGGGTGCCCGGGTTGGCCAAGACCCTGCTGGTCAGCAAGCTGGCCGAAACGATGTCGCTGCGGTTCAACCGCATCCAATTCACTCCCGACCTGATGCCGATGGACATCACCGGGACCGACATCCTGCAGGAAGGGACGGGCGGGAAGCGCGAATTCCAGTTCGTGCACGGGCCGGTCTTCGCCAACATCGTGCTGGCCGACGAAATCAACCGCGCCCCTCCGAAGACCCAGGCGGCGATGCTCGAGGCGATGCAGGAGCATCGGGTCACGGTGGTGGGGAAGACCTTTTCGCTCGAGCAGCCGTTCCTGGTCCTGGCGACGCAGAACCCCGTGGAGCAGGAAGGGACCTATCCCCTGCCCGAGGCGCAGCTCGACCGCTTCATGTTCCTGATCGAACTCGACTATCCGTCGGAGACCGAAGAGATCCAGATCGCCCGGACCACCACGGGGGGTGCGTTGCCACAGCTGGCCCACCTGCTGTCGGGCGAGCAGATTCTCGAACAGCAGGCGTTGGTCCGCCGGGTGCCAGTCCCCGATCACATCTACAGCTTCGCCGCGAAGCTGGTGCGGAAGACCCGTCCGCAGGATCCCACCGCCCCCGCCTGGCTGAAGCCCCTGGTCGGGTGGGGAGCCGGTCCCCGGGCGGTGCAGTACCTCATCCTGGGGGCGAAGGCCAGGGCGGCGCTGCTGGGCAGCTACATGGTCCGGCTGGAAGATGTGCAGGAGGTGGCGGTTCCCGTGTTGACCCACCGCGTCATCACCACTTTCACCGCGCAGTCGGAAGGGGTCGACGCCCGGCAGATCGTGAGGCGGCTGCTGAGTGAAACGGTGGCCGAGGGTTAGTCACCCGGGCCCGCGCTGGGCCGATTTCCTTCTCCAGCCGGTTCCCTCTCCCCCGCCTGTTCCCGGTTCGACCTGGCATGCTTCCCGATCAACGTTCCCGCAGCTTTCTCGATCACCGCGTGCTGTCGCGGCTGGCGGCGATTCCCTTTTCGCCCCGGTTCCCCATGCTGGGGACCGTCTCGGGGCGGCACGCCAGCCCCCACCGCGGATCGAGCGTCGAGTTCGCCGAGTACCGCAAGTACGTTCCCGGCGATGACCTGCGACGTCTCGACTGGCGGGCGTTTGGCCGCAGCGACCGGTATTACGTCAAGGAATTCGAGGCCGACACCAATCTGCGGGCCTGCTTCGTGGTCGACACCAGCGGCTCGATGGCCTTCGGTTCGACCGGCACCACCAAGCTCGATTATGCCCGGAAGATCGCCGGCTCACTGGGTTATCTGGCCCTGCAGCAGGGAGATGCCGTGGGTCTCTCGTGCGTGGCCAAGGGGATCGTCAAACACATTCCCCCGAAGCGGAACCCCGCCCACCTGATGGCGGTCTTCGACACGCTGGAACAGACCCGGGCGGCGGGAGAATCGCAGCTGGCCCCCGTACTGCATGAACTGGCCGAGACCACCCGCCAGCGGGCCCTCATGATTCTCATCTCCGATCTCTTCGTCGAGCCCGAGACGCTGCGCAGTTGTTTCCAGCACCTGCGATTCCGCAAGCACGATGTGGCGGTGTTCCACCTGCTGGACCCGCAGGAGCTGAAGTTTGATTTTCGCCGGCCAATGCGGTTCATCGACCTCGAAGGGGGGCCGCCGCTGTTCGCCGACCCCACCGAGATCGCCGCCCGGTATCTCGACGCGGTCCGGCAGTATCTCGAGGCGATGAAGCAGATCGTGCTGGAATCGGGGGTCGACTATCACCAGGTGTCGCTGGAGGAAGACTACGAGCAGGTGCTGATGCGCTTCCTGATCCGACGGACCCGCACGCGGGGTGCCCGATGAACTTCCAACAGGCGGCGATCCTGCTGGCCCTGCCGCTGGCCTCCATCCCGCTCATCATCCATCTCATCAATCAGCGCCGCTTTCAGACGCTGAAGTGGGGGGCGATGATGTTCCTGGTGGCGGCCAACCGCATGTCGCGCGGCTACGCCCGCATCCGGCAATGGCTGATCATGGCGTGCCGGATCCTGGCGCTGCTGGGGCTGATTCTCGCGGTGGCCCGGCCGCTGGCGAGCGGCTGGCTGGGCTGGGCGGCCGGCAGCCAGGCCGACACAACCCTCGTGTTGCTTGATCGCTCTCCCAGCATGCAGCAGACCAGTGCCTCGGGGGGCCTTTCGAAACTCGAGAGCGCCCGGGGCCAACTGGCCAGTACCCTGGCGACGCTGGGGTCGAATCGCTGGCTGCTGATCGACGGCATCAATGCCCAGCCGCGCGAACTGACCGGGCCGAAGCAACTCGGGGATGCCGCCCTGGCCGAACCCCTCAGCACCCCCGCCGACCTCCCGACCCTGCTGGAACAGGCCCGCGGTTACATCGAGGCGAACAACACCGGGCGGACCGAAATCTGGATCGCGTCGGATCTGCGGGCCAACGACTGGGATGCCGAAGGGGGCCGCTGGGACGCTCTGCGGCAGTCATTCGCCGCGTTGGGCAAACGGGTGCGGTTCCACCTGCTCTCGTATCCCGAGTCCGCCCCGGGAAATCTGGCGGTGCGGGTGACCGACGTCCGTCGCCGGGCGGTGGGCGAGACCGCCGAGTTGCTGTTGTCTTTGCGGATCAGCCGCGAAGGGGAGACAGCCCCAACCGAACGGCAGGTCGTCCCGCTACAGATCGAGCTCGACGGCGCGCGGTCAGAATTGACGGTGGAACTGGCGGGCCCGACCTTCGATCTGAAGGATCACCGCATTCCGCTCGACAAGTCGCAGGTGCGCGGCTGGGGACGAGTGCTGCTGCCGGCCGACGCCAACCCGGCCGACAATGACGCCCAGTTCGTCTACGACCAGGCCCCGACCCGCAAGGCGGTTGTGGTCACGGAAAATCCCACGGCCGTGCGTCCGCTGGAACTCGCCGCCCAGATTTCGCCCGAATCCCTGCCGGCCGGGCAGGTCGAAACCTTCGGCCCCGAACAGGCCGGTTCCCTGGACCTCGACAACGTCGCCCTGCTGGTCTGGCAGGCCCCACTTCCCGAAGGCGAAACCGCCGCGCGGATCGAGCGGTTTGTCGATCGGGGAGGAGTGGTCTTGTGGATGGCCCCGAACAGCCCCACCGCCGCCCGTCTGTTCTCGGCCGGCTGGACCGACTGGTCGACCGACGAGAGGACCTGGCCTCTGGAAACGTGGCGGGCCGATGCCGACCTGTTGGCCAACAGCCTCGCCGGTCAATCGCTCCCCGTGGGGCAGTTGGAAATCCGGCGCTACTGTGGACTGGAAGGAGAGCTGATTCCCCTGGCGACGTTGAGCGGCGGCGGGCCTCTGCTGGCCCGCGTTGCCACCACCCGGGGAGGGGTCTACTTCCTCGCCACCACCGCCGCCCCGCAAGATTCGAACCTCGCCACCAATGGCGTGGTGCTCTATGTGCTGGTGCAGCGGGCCCTCGGGCTGGGAACCAGCACGCTGGGAGACACCCGCCTGGCCGCCGCGGGCGATCTGGCCCTGGGAGACTCCACCGCCTGGCAACGACTCGCGGGGGGAGAGGACGCGATCGCCACCCCCTGGGTCTACCATCGCGGCATCTACACCAGTGACGACAAGCTCTTCGCCCTCAACCGCCCCCCCGCGGAAGATCAGGCCGCCGTGCTGGCCGACACCCGAATTGACGCGCTGTTCGACGGACTCGAATTCCGCCGGGTCAGCGAGACGGTGGGCAGCCGGGCCGGGTTGGTTCAGGAAATCTGGCGGCTCTTTCTGGGGGCGATGCTGATCGCCCTGGTGGGCGAGGCGGCGCTCTGTCTTCCCACGGCGGCCAAACAGGCGACCATCGAGCTGCGGGGGGGCACCAACCCGTCGGCGGGCTCTCCCGCCGCCAGCAAGGGGGCCGCGGCATGAACAGCCTCTCCTGGCCCCATCTCGAATGGACCACGGTTTCGCTCATCGGCTCGCTGCTGGTCATCGCCGCGACGGCGGTGCTGGGCTGGCTCGCCTGGCGGGCCAGTGGCTGGCGACGGTCGATTGGCCTGCTCGAACTGTTCCGCTTGGCGCTGGTCTGCCTGGTGGCGCTGCTGTTCAACCAGCCGGAATGGATCGAGCAGTTTCGCCCCCGCGAAAAACCGACCGTCTACGTTCTGGCCGACCGCTCCCCCAGCATGGAAACCCGCGATGTGCTCCCCGAAGAGGGAGACACAACGGTGGGCAGCCAGGCCCAAACCCGGCAGGAAGCGCTGGCCCCTCTGCTCGATGCCGAGTCGTGGAAGTCGGTCTCGGAACGCCTGGAGGTGATCATCCAGCCCATCGCCGAGCCCCAGGCCGGCCGCGGCACCGATCTCACCACACCGCTTGCCGCCGTGCTGGAACAGGGCAAGAACGTGCGCGGGGTGGTGCTGGCGTCCGATGGCGACTGGAATGAGGGAAGTCCGCCGGCACAGGCCGCCGCCAAATTGCGGCTGGCTGGTGTGCCGGTGTTTGGCGTTCCCGTCGGCAACCGCACCCGCCTGCCCGATCTCGAACTGCTGACGCTCGATGTCCCCACGTTTGGAATCGCGGGGAAGAGTGTGCGGATTCCCTTCACCATCGACAGCTCGCTGCCGCGCGAGCAGACGCTGACGGTGGTGCTGAAGAGCTCGGATGGTGAAGAAGTGACGCGCGAGGTGCGGGTGGCGGCCATGGGTCGCACCACCGAGTCGCTGACCTGGAAGCCGCGGAGCGTGGGAGATTTCAACCTCACCCTCACGATCCCGACGCAGCCCGACGAACTGTTGTCCGAGAACAACAGTCTCACCGCCCCCATCTCGATCCGCGAAGAGAAGCTGCGGGTGCTGGTGGTCGAGTCGGTCCCGCGGTGGGAATACCGCTACCTGCGCAACGCCCTGTCGCGCGATCCAGGGGTCGAAGTCTCGTGCCTGCTGTTTCATCCCGGGCTGTCGAAGGTCGGCGGGGGGAACAAAGACTATCTCAAGCAGTTCCCCACCGGGCTTGACGAACTCTCGAAGTACGACGTGGTCTTCCTGGGAGATGTGGGGGTCGAAGCGGGGCAACTGACCCCCGAGCAGTGCCGGTGGCTGAAGGGGCTGGTCGAACAGCAGGCGAGCGGGCTGGTGTTCCTGCCGGGGTTCTACGGCCGGCAGTTCTCGCTGCTGGAAACCGAGCTGGGGGAACTTTGCCCGGTGATCCTCGACGAAGGACAGCCCGGGGGCTGGGGCTCGCGCACCGCCAGCCATTTCGAACTGACCGAGCTGGGCCGTCGCAGCCTGCTGACGCGCCTGGCCGACACCGCCGATGAAAACCTCGAGGTCTGGGAAGGACTTCCCGGCTTTCAGTGGTACGCCCCCGTGCTGCGGGCGAAGCCTGGTTCCGAAGTGCTCAGCGTGCACAAGGATGCCTCGAACGAATACGGCCGGCTCCCGTTGCTGGTGACCCGCACGTTCGGCGCCGGGAAGGTGCTCTTCATGGGGACCGATGGGGCGTGGCGCTGGCGCAAGGGGGTGGAAGACAAGTACCACTACCGCTTCTGGGGCCAGGTGGTCCGCTGGATGGCCTACCAGCGGAACATGGCCAAGGGAGAGACGATGCGGCTGTATTACGCTCCCGATCAGCCGCAGTTGCGGCAATCGCTGGCGCTGAATGCCAACGTGATGGATCGGGGAGGCGAACCGCTGACCGCCGGCGAGGTGACCGCCCGCATCACGGCGCCCAGCGGCAAGAGCGACACCGTGCAGCTCACCAGCGAGGGGGACGAATGGGGATTGTTCGCGGGGCGCTACACCCCGGTGGAACCAGGCCGGCATGATGTGCGGCTCACCAGCAAGTCCACAGGGGGCACACTCGACACGACGTTCTTCGTACAGGGAGAGGCGACCGAGCGGGTCGGCAAGCCCGCCCGCCCGGAGGTGCTCGAGGAAGTGGCCCGCATCACCCGCGGCCGGGTCATCGCCCCGCGCAAGTGGCGCGAGGTGGTGCAGTCGCTGGCCGACCTGCCCGAACCCCCCGCCATCGAACGCCGGCTGCAGCTCTGGAGCCACCCCGCCGTGATGGGCACCCTCATCGCCTTGCTGACGCTGTTCTGGGCCCTGCGGAAATACATTGGGCTGTTCTGATCCAACGTGGGTCAGGCAGCGCCGCGCCGGGGCTGAACCGGGTGGGGGCAAACACTGTCACACCCTTGGGGTGAGTCCTGGGGGGGGCTACCCAGACACACAGGATAAGCCCAGAGGTCACCGCCGCTGCAGCGGGCGATTGTCGAAGACCCCCAGCAGGCGTTTGAGGGCATCGTCCAGCATGGGAATGGGGCGGGTTTCGGGGCGGGGGTCCTTCAGCGTCCCCTCGACATGAATCCCCACCCAGCCCTTCGTCAGCTCGTTGGCCAGTTCCCTCACGACCGGAATCGGCACCTGCCGGCGACCCGACGCCGAATAGAAGTCGAACAGGATCCGCTTGTCTGACATTCGCACGTTCCCGCGCCCAAACAGGCTGGCCGATTCTCCCTGCAGGTTGATCCGGTCGAACACCACCAGACCATTGCGTACATTGAAATCGAACTGGGCCCGGTCAAACGCCGCCGCGTCGGCCCGCTGCAGAGACAACACCCGCAGGACGGCCAGAATCAACGGCAGGTCGTACAGGTCGGCCGGTTCAATCAGCATCCGCCCATTCCCCTTGAGCTGGCGGAAGTCGGTTCCCCGCCCGGTCAGAAAGACCACACCGTTGATCACCCCCGCGAGCCGCCCCTGCCCCGAGAGATACATTTCGTTGAAGCGTTCGAGCAGGCCATTCCGCAGACCCACCCGCACGTCGTAGCTCATTTTGTCTCCCAGGCGAATCAGGGCGTCGACCGCGAGAACACCTTCAATGAACTGGGCGGTCAGACGTTCCGAATCCGCCACCGAGGTGGCGTTCCCCTGCTCGAGCACATTTTTCGAGCCGAGGATCAGCTGTCCGTTGTCGATGCGGATCGGCCCCTGCACCTGCTGCAGCTGGTAGCCCAGCACCTTCACCGAGTTCAGCGCCAGCTGCCCGTTCGCCCGCACTGCCTCGCCATCCCACGTACCGGTGAAGTCGGTCTTGCCGTGCATTTCCTGCAGCTCGACCCCGGCGGTCACCGTGTTCCCCCCATAGACGGTGGTCAGGTTCCAGGCGGCCGTGATGGGATAGTCTCCCCCCCGCACCCCGCGCAGTTCGAGCATTCCCGACAGCGAGACATCTCCCCGCAGATCGAACGCCTCGACCACCGAGCGCAGCCCCCCCGGCAGAGCCCGCCGGAACGAGGTCCCGGCGTCGAGGTCATCGATCATCAGCGGCTCGGCCCGGAAGCGCCATTCGCCATCGTCCCCCAAGGTCGCCACCGCCTCGCACTGCAGCCGGGTCTCATCGTGCCGGCCGCGCAGTTCCTTCAGCGTGATCTTCCCGGGCTTCACACTGACCCAACAGTGGATGTTCCGCAGCGGATAGGGGAATGACCGCAGGGCGACCGAGGCATCGAGCAGCTCGGCCTCCAGTTGCACCACGGGCCGCCCCTGACCGGGAACCCAGTCCAGCGTGCCATCGAGATGGCAGCTCCCCTCGGGATTCAATTCGTACCACAGACTCCGCATGTCGTCGGGCAGCGCTTCGTACAGGGCCCGGTCGAGCCGCACGTCTTCGGCCAGAAACTTCAACGCCAGCCGCGAGACGCCGTCTTCATCGGGCGCGAAACTTCCCGCCCCGGTCACCGGGGTCCGGTCGTGCACCCCCTTGCAGTTGGTAAAGGTCCACGACTTGCCCGAACCCCGAATGCGGGCCGACGCCTTCGACAGGCTGTAGGAAAACGCCTTGGGATTGAGGGAACCGTTCTTGAGCAGCACGTCCACAGTGGGTGTGGTGGGCTGTGCCAGTCCCGGCGGACGGTGCAGGGTCACCTTGCCCCCCACGGTTCCCTGGAGCTGCAGGGCGTCGAGCACCTTTTGCAGCGGAGGGGGGGCCGCCTCACGCAACCGGCTGTCGATGGGCATCCCCTCGACGGTGATCTCGTAATGCGACTCGGCCTCGGGACCGGGGTTGAGGGTCTTGCCCGAGAACTTCACCGGTTGTCGACCCGCCGTGGCGTGCAACTCGGCCCGCACCACTCCCTCCCGCTGGGCGATCTCACCCTCCACCCCCTCGACCAGGTAGGGAAACTGCACGTGCCGGGCGGTGCAGTCGCGCGGATTGACCGCCCACTCCACCTGCCACGGACCAGCTCCCGCGGTCTCGGCGGCGACATGCACATCAACCCGCCCTGTCGGGCGGCAATCGAGATAGATCTTGCGCGGAGCCGGGGGAAGCAGCGCCACCACCCGGTCATCGAGCGGCAGTTCCGTCAGGTGCAGCTCCAGATGCGCGGGGCGGATCTCTCCTTCATTCTCGATGTGGGCCAGCGGAATCGACACACCAATTGGGCCGCTGCGCCCGGTCACCTCCCGGAACTCAATCCGCTGATTGTCGATTGTCGCCCGTCCCTGCAGGTCGGTCAGCGGGAAATCCAGCGGCGGATGGGTAATGGCCCCGTCATGCAGCTGCACCCGCACGCGGTACTCCAGGGGTTCTTCGGGCCCGGATTTTGTGAGATCGAGATTGAGGTCGCCCAGGGCCGAGATGCCCAACCGCAAAGGGGACTCGGTTGCCACCACTTCGGGTTCGCCCCGCGCGATCTCGGAGACCTCCCCAGCCGACCGCGCCCGCGCCTCGATCGCCTCCAGCGACCGCCGCAGCCCGGCTTGAAACTCGGGCGAAAACTCGGTCAACAGGTCGAGCAGACTGTCGTCGGCCCGCAACCGGGTCAGGTCCCCCTTCACCCCCCAATTGCGGGCGTCGAGATGCCAGTTGCCTTCCAGACGCAGATTCTCGGCCAGACTCGATCTGCCGCCAAGTCGAAACTTGTATTGCCGCCGGCCAATCGCCGAGAGTTGCAGGGACGCATTCTCCAGCGAGTGCTCCAGCGGTTCCAGACCCTCTTCGCGCTCGACGCGCAGCTGCACCTTGAGGGGCGAGAGATTCCACTCCGGGAGCACGCCGGGGGTTCGCCGCGGCGGGGGCAGCCCGGTCACATTCCAATCTCCGGAGGCGTGGCGCGTCAGCCAGACGCGCGGCCGGACCACTTCCAGACGGCGGACCAGCGGGTTGCTGTCGGCCAGGCGGCCGCCATCGATGGTCATGATGACCTCGTCCGCATCGATGAACCGCTCGCGGGCCTCCCCCACCGTCCAGCGCAGGCCATGGGCGTGGATCCGCCCCTGGAAATCGAGTCGGGCGCGGGCGATGGTGATGTCGTAATCGGGGAACATCTCCTCCAGCCGTTCCAGCATCGTCTTCCGCAGCAGTTCGTCACTGCGGTTCCACATCACGTACGACCACGTCCCCGCGGCGGTCGCGCCAATCAAAACCAGGAACAGGGCCAGCAGCAGGGTGCGACGCATCGAAACCTACCCCCTTCCCGGTGGAACGGAGGTGGATGACAGCGGACGACCGGTCTCGCTGGTGTGTGCGGGGGCGCCCCAGAGCCAGTGCGTCACCCGCCCGAATCGGGCACCCAGGTTTTCCAGTCCGAGGTCGAACAGTCCCAGGGCGGCGAGCGTCAGCAGGGGATACTCGGCCGGCAGGCGATACCGCACCGACCCAATGAAGACGGCGTGGACCGCCCCCAGGAACAGGATCGGACCCGCCGCCAAGACCCACAGCCGCACGTCACGCCAGCGTCGCGCCCATCCCCAGACGCTCGCCGCGAACACCGGTGCCGACCACAGGGCGAACATCCAACGGATCGCACCATGCCCAAACTGCGCGGCATTGGGAATGGGATTCCAGTAACGCCCCAACTTCACCAGCGCCAGCTCGACGGCCCGCGACGGTTGATCACGCACGAACTCCCGGGCGGCGGCGCGGTAGTACTGGTCAGCCTCGTATTCCGACAGGCGCTGGTAAATGCCGTCGTTCTCGATGAACTGCATGTCACTCTCTCCGGTCGCCTGGGGATTGAGCCCGTCGTACAGGCTCGGCCCGGCCCACAGCGTCGTCACCACCGGATGCCCGGTGACCCGCGCGTTCCGCATCGCCCACGGGGCCATGCTGGCCGCCAGTCCCGCCAGCATCACCCCGGACACAAACACACGAAATCCCACAGCCCCGCCACCCCGCGAAACGCCACCCCGCAGTCTCTCGATCCACGGCAGCCCCGCCACCAACAGAGCGGCCACCAGAGGGAGAAACGGCAGCCAGCTCGGGCGGATCAACGTCGCGACCCCCGCCGTCCCGCCCGCCCCCCAAGCCAGCAGCAACGTGCCGGTTGGGGAGGTGGGAGGATCCCCCGCCTTCGCCGCCGGTTGGTCGGTCAGTCGCTCCCACACCACCGCCAGGAACCACAAATGGACCACGATCGCCAGGGCGAACAGCGTTTCACTCAGGATCAAAACGCTCAATCCGGCCAGGGGAGGCGAGAGGGCCGCCAGCCAACCCGCCACCAGACCGGCCCGATCTCCCCCCAGCCGACGGGCCAGCAACGCCGTCATCGCACACGTCGCGGTCCCCACCAGGGCCAATCCCACCCGGTGCCATAACACCCGCTCTCCAAACAGCCGCATCCCCCCCGCCAGCCACAGGGGAAAACCAGGCATCCGCAACACCTGCCGGGGAGGGTCGTAAATCGCAAATTCCCCCCGCTGCACCAGCGCCTGCGCCAATCCCCAATACCCTTCGGCATCCCCCGCGATCAGGCAGAGCCGACCGGGCGTACGGGACACCCAAGATTGCACTACGAACGCCGCCACCAGGCGCACCCCCAGCGCGCAGACCACAAGGGCCGCAAATGCCAGTCGCCAACGTCCTGTCTCGACTCGCACGCCGTGTATCCCGGCAGTCCATGAATCCCGAATCCGGAAGGGTCCAACCTCCCCGGCCTCGGCCCAGAAAAATGCGGGCGGATCCTACGCCCGACCTCTCCCGGTGGTCAAGATGAACAGGGCAATCTGGGGGGACGGGACAGTCTGGGGGCTCACGCACGTGCGAGTCCGCCCCCGGCAAGGCAAGGCGAGAACTGTGGCTGCTCTGCGGGGATTGGTCAGTCGTCGTCGAATTCCAGTTCGGCGGCCGGCTCATCCTCCCGAAAACACCGGCATTTGAGACATCGTTCCTGGTCACTGGGGTTGGTGTTGCCGCATTCGTCGCACCGCCACGGTCGGGTCAGACGCTCGACATCGGCGTCCGTCAGATCCAGTACCGCGGTGTCGAATTGCCCCTCACACGTGTCACAGTGAATGAACTCCCCCACCGTCCCCAGCGGAATGAGCGGAATGAAATACAGCGTGAAATACCGTTTGACCGCCCGGTGTTCGCAATCCCGGTGTTCGCGGCAATTCGGGCAAAAAAACTCGGTCGATTCGAGCGTCTTCTCTTTGGTGGTCCAACCGTAGATGATGATGGCCAGCATGGTTCCAACCAATTGCGAATGCTGTGGGGTGGCAAGCTTCTTTCTGGAAGACGCGAGCCTATCGGATCCCGCCACACGCTGCCATTCCACCCGCCTTCGACGGAACGGGTGGCCTGAATGATGGCACGAAGCCCATGCCCACGTGCGCCGGTTGGCTACAATCGGGCCGATTCGTAAATCGGCCCCCAACCTCACGTGCACCGCCCCTCTCATGCCCGTCACTCTCAAGCTCCAGCGCCTTGGCAGTCCCCAACCCGGCCCCCACGTGCTGATCACCGGCGGGGTGCATGGGGATGAATGGGAGCCGATGGCCGCCATTCGCCGCCTGCTGACCCGCCTCGACGGACGCCTGCAGAAGGGACAGGTCACGCTCATTCCCATCGTCAACGAAGGGGCGTTCGCCCGGGGTGCCCGCACCGCCGAAGATGGCCTCGATCTCGCCCGCACCTGCCCAGGCCGGGAGGATGGGTCCCTCACCGAGCAGACCGCCCACGCCCTCTCGGCCCAGATCGCACAGGCCAATGTCTACATCGATCTGCACACGGGCGGCACCCGGCTGCAGGTGCTGCCCCTGGCGGGTTACGTGCTGCATCCGAATACCCGCGTGCTCGAACAGCAGCGGCGCATGGCCCAGGTCTTCGGGTTGCCCCTGGTCTGGGGAACCGACTGGCGTCTCAATGGCCGGTCGCTGTCGGTCGCCCGCGATCACAACGTTCCCGCCATCTACTGCGAATACCTGGGAGGCGGCCAGCTCGCTCCCGAGGGGGTCGACGCCTACGTCCGCGGCTGCGAAAACATTCTCACCGACCTGGGCCTGCTGCCAGGCCCGGCCCCTCAGGTTCCCGCCGGCCAACGGGTGGTCGAAGATGACCGTCCCTCGGCTGGCCACATGCAGATCAACCACCCCACCCCCCAGGGGGGCTTCTTCGAAGCGGCAGTGAAACTGGGCGACCACGTCGCCACCGGCGACCTGCTGGGAACGGTCTACGACCCCCTGGGGCGGACGCCGGTGGAGATCTGCGCACGGTACTCCGGCCAGGTCATCGTGCTGCACACCTACGCCCGGATCGAGCCCGACACCAGCGTCGCCGTTGTGTTGGAAGAACCGGCCCAGTAGTTCCCGGGTCC
>CAIOTJ010000321.1 GCA_903861195.1 uncultured Planctomycetaceae bacterium
CCCTCGAGTACCAGGAACACCAGGGGTGTGAAGGGATAACCCCACACGCGGTAGGGACGGAGCAGATTCGGTTCACGGTGCCGCAGCACGATCAATCCCAGGACCGTGGTCGCCGCACTCAGCGAAAGTGTCACTCCAATGTACGACATGAGGGTCTCGAAACTGGCCGAGACCAGCATGACCAGCGCCAAGACCGACTGCAGGACGATCGCCATGAAGGGACCGCCCCCGGCCCGCCGCAGCGACAGCCACGCCAGCCGCGGATGCCGTCGCCCCATCGCTTCGTAAACCCGGGGCCCGGTCAGCAGATTCGCCGAGGCGGTCGAGACCAGGCCCAATGCGATCAGCAATGCAACGAACTTTCCCCCGTTCGGTCCCAGCAGGTGCGTGGCGGCCACCCGGGCCACATCCTCTCGTCCGGCCAATTGATCGGAAGGAGCCGCCACAAGGAAGGCAGCATTCAGCGCGACGTACAACAGGGTGACCACGCCAGTCCCCCACAACACGACCCGAGGAACGTCCCGTTGGGGATTGTGAAACTCGCCCAAGAGATAGGCGGCGGCGTTCCAACCCGAATACGAAAACGAGACATAGACCAGTTGCACCGCAAACGCCGACTGCCACACGGCCTCTGCGAGCGGCGGTCCCTCGCCGGAGAACAACCGCGCGGGATCCCCCCTCAGAAAACCGCATCCGACGAACAGGATGATCAGCAGCAGCTTGAGCAAGGTCGCCAGGCTGTGCACCCAGACCCCCTGCCCCACCGACAGGGAATGGGTGACGGCGAAGAACAGGATCAAACCGATACCAGCCAGCAGAGGGTGCACCGGAAACAACTGGGAGAAATAGTCGCCAAACACGTGGGCGTAGAACGCGAGAGGGGCCGCGAAACCGACGACCAGCGCCACCCAGCCCGCCAGAAACCCCAGCACGGGGTGATAGATCCGCGACAGCAGCTGGAACTCCCCCCCATTGCGGGGGATGGCCGCCCCAAGCTCGGCATACGAGAGCGCCCCACAAACGGCGGCCAACCCGCCAATGCCCCACGCCAGCAAGATTGCCGGACCCGATTGAAGGGCCGACAGCATATACCCCGTCGTCGTGAAGACCCCCACACCAATCATGTTGGCCATGATCAGCAGGGAGCCCGAAACCACACCGAGCGTGCGAGGTGGATCGGCGGGGGGGTTGTTCGGAGCAGACACGCGCAATCCGGTACTTGGAAGACGAGGGGACCTGAGTCCCCCTGGGGGGATGTTGTTCCGAAGATATCGACTGTCTTCCATCCTGGCGTCAAGCCAACCAATCACACGGCGGGGGCAGGGGGGGAGACTGGCGGGGGCTTGTTCCCTTCCGTTATGGTTTGGAACTTCGTCCGAGGCCCCGGCCCGGGTCGGCCTGCCCGATTCCTGGCTCTGGCCCCGACTTCACCCGTTGCACTCAGGGAGACTGGCCGATGATCAATCTCAAGCGGATCCTCGTAGCGACCGATTTCAGCCAGCATTCACGCCTGGCTCTGAAATACGCCGCCACCTTGGCGCAGGCGTTCGGGGCGGAGGTCATTCTGTGCCACGTGCTGGAGAAACCCGACTTTCTGTCGACGCTGCCCCCGGTCATGGAGGGGTATTTCCCGCCGAATCTCGCCGAATTGCACGAGAAGCATGCCCGGGCGGAGTCCGAGTCGCAGTTGGCGCAGGCGGGAATCAAGAACGGCCGGATTGTGCTTCCGCACGGGAATCCGGCGGCCGAGACCGTGGCTGCCGCCAAGCAGGAACAGGCGGACCTGCTGGTGGTGGGAACTCACGGCCGCGGTGCCCTGACACACCTGTTGTTGGGCTCGGTGGCAGAAAAAATCGTCCGCACGGCGGGCTGCCCGGTGCTGACCGTCCGGCAAGGGGAACACGACTTCGTGTGACGCCGATCTCTCGTGTTCCGGCTGGCGACAGCCGCCGCGGAGGCGACTGACCCGTCCGTTCATTGACCCTGAATCCACCGCGTTTTTGATTCGCGCCCGAATCGAGGAATCGCATGGCCCACCATCCCGCGGCTGCCCCAGAATCCCAGGCCCCTTGGCCGGGCTCGCACGAAATGCCCCGTTGGTCGCTGGGGGAACTGGGCGCAGCCCCCCGGTTTGAATGGAGCAAACTGTGGCAGTACCTCGGGCCGGGATTGCTGATGGGAGGAGCGGCGATTGGCGGGGGAGAATGGCTGACCGGTCCGCAGGTCACGGCCAAGTTCGGCGGCAGCCTGCTCTGGCTGGCCACCATGAGCATCCTTGGACAGATCCTCTACAACATCGAGATCAGCCGGTACACGCTGTATACGGGCGAGCCCATCTTCACGGGCAAATTCCGCACGCAGCCAGGACCTCGGTTTTGGGTGTGGGTCTATCTGTTGCTGGACATTGGCACCGCCTTTCCCTACCTCGCCGCAAGTGCCGCCATTCCGTTGCTGCTGGTCTTGAAGGGAGGCCCGGAACCTACGCCAGAACTGATGACCGCCAACGCGACCACTCTCAGGATGCTGTCTCTGTTCATCTTTGCCGCCGCCCTGCTGCCGATGGTCTTTGGGGGAAAGATCTACAACTCTTTGAAGGCGGTGATGAC
Source organism: uncultured Planctomycetaceae bacterium (assembly GCA_903861195.1). GTDB lineage: Bacteria > Planctomycetota > Planctomycetia > Planctomycetales > Planctomycetaceae > UBA10511. The sequence goes on from CAIOTJ010000321.1 coordinate 2,607, forward strand.
CTTCAAGATTGTCACAGTGATGGGCTTTTTGTTGATCTTGGCGCTGTTCTTCTCTCATGGATCCACGTGGGTGGAGATCTTCACGGGGTTCTTCAAGTTCGGGAACATTCCGACGGGGAACGGCAATGAGGTGGTCAACCTTTTTTCGACATTGCTGGATGGGAAACTCCCGACTTTAGGGATCAAAGAGATCGGACTGCTGTCGGCCCTGGTGGCGATCTCGGGTCAGGGGGGCCTGACCAACACCCCCATCAGCAACTACACCCGAGACCAGGGATGGGGCATGGGGGCGCATGTGGGGGCGATCCCCAGTCTGGTCGGAGGAAATGACATTACCCTGTCGCATGAAGGAACGGTGTTCGTTCCCACCGAGCAGTCATTGCCGCGTTGGCGGGCCTGGGTGGGCCACGTGGTTCGCGACCAATTCCTGGTGTGGGGGCCCGCCTGCTTTTTTGGCCTGGCACTCCCCAGCATGCTGTCGATCGAGTTCCTGCAGAAGGGGGTGGATCTGAGCAACAAGTGGATGGGTCCCGTCGCCACTTCCAATGGGGTGGGACAGGCAGTGGGGGCTGCGCTGGGGCCGGCAGCGGGGACGGTATTCCGATTTCTCACGCTGTTCTGCGGCTTTCTGGTCCTCGCCCCCAGTATGGCATCGACCATCGATGGTTTCGTGCGCCGCTGGGTCGATGTCTTCTGGACTTCCAGCAAGCGCCTGCGTGAGGTGGATGCCTCCAAGATCCGGGTGTTGTACTTCGCCGTGTTGGGAGTCTACGCCGTGGTCAGCCTGTGCATGCTGGCCTGGATTGCCGAGCCAGCCAAACTGCTGCAAATCGCGGGGTTTGTCTACAACTTCGCCTTGGGTTTCAGTTGCTGGCACGTGCTGGCCATCAACACCCGACTGATGCCTGAGCCGCTGCGTCCCGGGTGGTTGTCTCGCCTGGGACTGATCTTGGTGGGGATCTACTTCTGGATCGTAGGAATTCTCGGCGCCATTTCGACGATCAGCACCTGGAAATGACCCGGCGGGCGAGTCTGGCCTGAAAGACAACTCGCCCAGAGACAACTCGCCCAAAGAGGGCCAGCACCAACCTCATCCGCCCTGACAAACATGGATTGGTCCGAGGCGAGCGTGACGCGGTTGCCATCACCCAAACTGTCCGGTGAGATACCGTGAGGTCAATTCCTGACGGGGATGTTCGAACATCTCGGAGGTGGCGTTGGCCTCAATCAACTCGCCGTGGTAGAAGAAGCAGGTCTGGTCCGAAACACGGGCCGCCTGCTGCATGTTGTGGGTGACAATGACAATGGTCAGCCGATCCTTGAGTTCGTAGACGAGGTCTTCGATGCGGGCGGTGGACGCAGGATCAAGGGCGGACGTCGGCTCGTCGAACAACAGCACTCCCGGTTCGGGTGCCAGTGCACGGGCAATACAGAGCCGCTGCTGCTGCCCGCCCGACAGGGCGTAGGCACTCTCCTTGAGGCGGTCCTTGACCTCGTCCCAGAGAGCGGCCGAGCGGAGGGACTTCTCAACCCGCTCTTCGATCTGGGTGGAAGACCGCAGTCCGGCCAGCCGCAGACCGAAGGCCACATTTTCGAAGATCGACTTCGGAAATGGATTTGGTTTTTGAAACACCATCCCCACGCGCAACCGCATTTCCATCGGATCGACATCGCGTCCGATGATGTTGATCCCCTCCGGATACATGCGGATCTCGCCGACATAGCGATTGCCCGGATAGAGATCATGCATCCGATTCAGGCATCGCAGCAAAGTTGTCTTCCCGCAACCCGATGGGCCAATCAGAGCGGTCACCGTGTTCTGGGGAATTGATAGATTGATTTGCTTGAGCGCCTGCTTGGGCCCATAGAAGAAACTGAGGTCGCGGACCACCAACTTGCAATTGGCGTCGACCCCAGCCCCGATGGAACCCGCAGACGCGGTTGAGGAGGACGGCGGCGGTGAAACGTTCTCCCGGGGCACATTCTCCTTGGGCCACGGTGTACTGCCCGGCTCATTCATTGCGTCTTCCTACCACTTGATCCGTTTCCGCAGGCGATAGCGCAAGATGATGGCGACGGCGTTCAAGGACAGCGTCATCAGGATCAGCACCACTCCCGCCGTCGCAGCCAGGGCGCTGAACTCCGCCTGGGGCCGAGAAATCCAGTTGAACATCTGGATCGGCATGGCCGTGAATTCGGAGTTGAGCCATTGGAAATTGACAAAGGGGGGCTGCGACCGGATCGGGGGCGGGGGGAGAAACGTGATGAAGGTCAGGGCTCCGATCGTCATCAGGGGAGCGCTTTCTCCAAGTGCCCGAGACATCGCAATGATGGTCCCTGTGGCGATTCCCCCCAGTGAATAAGGAATCAAATGATGCCGAACCACCTGCCACTTCGTCGCTCCCAGTGCGTAGGCTGCCTCTCGAATTCCCTGGGGAATGGCCCGCAGCGCCTCGCGGGTGGTGACAATCACAATCGGCAGGATCAGCAGCGCCAGTGTGATTCCGCCCACCAATAATGAGCGATCGAGATGCAGACCATAAATCAGCGCGCCGAGAGCGAGCAGCCCGAAGATGATCGAGGGCACCCCCGCCAGATTGGCGATATTGATCTCGATGAGCGTTGTCCAGATGTTCCGCGGGGCATACTCCTCGAGGTACACCCCGGCGGCCACCCCCAGTGGAACAGCCAGCAGGATCGTGACGAAAGCCAGCAGGATCGAGCCGACCAAGGGTGAGAGAATTCCTGCCCGCGCGGCCCGGGCTGAAGGGAACGAGGCGTAAAACGCCGGATCGAACAACCGGTGATGCCCATCCCGGATCAGTCCCGCCAACAGGATCAGCAGGGTCACCAGACCAACCAGGGTGCAGGCCAGCCCCAAGACGGCGAACCACCGATCCTGCCGTTTGAGTCGCACGATCAACTCTGGAATCGACGCCATCAGTAGCTCTCCCGGAACCGCTTGCGCAGCAGGTAACCCAGGATGTTGAAACCAAGAGTGAAAACGAAGAGCAGCAATCCAGCGGCGAAAATCGACTGATACCCGACCGATCCCCGGGGCAGATCGCCCATCGACACCTGCACAATGTAGGCGGTGATGGTCAACCCGGGCTGTCGGGGATCGAGAGTGAAATTGGGCTGCCCCCCTGCCGCGATCGCCACGATCATCGTCTCGCCTATCGCCCGGGAAATCCCAAGAATGTAGGCCGATCCGATTCCGGAAAGTGCCGCGGGATACACGACCTTGAACGCCGTGATCAATCGATTCGCCCCCAAGGCGTAGGCCCCTTCACGCAGCAACATGGGGACCGAGCGCATGGCGTCTTCCGAAAGCGAGCTTATGTATGGAATGATCATCAAGCCCATCACCATGCCGGCGCTTAGCATGTTGGCCCCCGGAATGTCGGCGAACAGTCTCTGCAAGGTCGGGCCAACATAGACCAGCGCAAAGTAGCCATATACGACCGTGGGAATCGCACTGAGCAACTCCAGCGTAGGCTTTAGGAATTCGCGCACAGCGAAGGGGGCATATTCGCTCATGTAAACCGCGACGATCGATCCGATCGGCAGGGCGACCAGCAGAGCCACCCCCGTTGTCACCACGGTCCCACACAGCAGCGGCAGAATTCCGAAGTGGGGAGGCTCGAACGTCGGTGCCCACACCCGGCCTGTGAGGAATTCGAGTGTGGGCACGCTGCGGAAGAATGTGGACGATTCCCATAAGAGAATGGCCACAATTCCCATGGTCACCACCACGGAAATGAACGCCGCCAGGAACAGCAGCCACTCCACCAACCGCTCACCCCAGCGGGGTCGACCCGACCCGAACAGGGGAGAGACGGAATCCGGCCGCGGCTTGACCGCGGTCGCAACCTGCTGGTCGCGCGGCTCCGGAGTCGCACTGCTCACTGGGGCTCCCGCGCCAGGATGTCCTCGATCTTCACACCCACCTCGGGTTTCCCTTGGAATGCCGATCCAGACTTCTGGTCCCGAAACCGCTGCAGAGCCATCTGATAGGCGGTCGAAGGGAGGGGCATGTACTTCACTTCGACGACCAATCGCGGAGCATTGATCAATAAAAACTCAACAAAGGCACGGACCTCGGGACGCTCTGCCGACTTCTTGTTGACGTAGATGAACAATGGACGCGACAACGGGTTGTACTTCGCCGCAACCACCGTTTCCAGACTGGGCCGTACCGGACCCTCCTCGTCCTTCTCCCAATCGACGGCCAGCGCCTTCACCGCCGTGGTGTTCTCGATGTAATAGGCGAACGGGATGTAGCCCAGAGCGCCGGGATCTCCCTTAATCCCCTGCACGAGGGCATTGTCATCCTCACTGCCGGTGTAGTCGGTGCGACTCGACCGAGCCTTTCCCACCACCGCCTCGGTGAAATAGTCGAATGTCCCCGAATCGGCCCCGGCCCCGAACAACCGCAGGGGGGTCTCGGGCCAGGACGGATCCACATCACTCCACTTGAGCACTTTTCCCTGGGAATCAGGCGACCAGATCGTCTTCAGCTGTTCCACCGTGATCGAGTCCAACTTGCTGCCAGGATGGACCGCAATCGTCAGGGCGTCGAAACAGACTGGCAGTTCGATGAAGTCTAACCCCGCCTCCTGGCACCCCTTCCGTTCTGCCTCACTGATCGGCCGGGAGGCATTGCAGATGTCAATTTCGTCCCGCAGAAAACGTTTGAACCCCCCCCCCGTGCCAGCATGGGCGATGGGCACGTCAACCCCCTTGCGGGTGGCCGTCTGGAAGTCTTCAGCCGCCACTTCCACGACAGGGAACAGACTGCTGGAGCCGTCGATGCGAACCTTGCCGGAAAGCTTGGACAATGCCCCTGGCTCCAAGAGGGGGCTCGACATTCCAGGCGCCTGAGAGGTGGAGGGAACCCCGCTAGTTGTCTTCAATTCGTTGGCCGCCGGTGCCACCGGTGCGGAGGACGAACATCCGCTGACAACAACACCACAGACCCCCGCGACCAACCACACCACTCGACTTCGTTTTGTGAACATCTCTCACCTGTCAGGTTTTCAACGCCCCTCGATGCTAGGGCGAAAAGATGAAGATTGCGTGAAGACCAGCAACGAGTGCCGCTCGCCACACCCATTCATCTGTCTCCGTGGGAGGCCGTTCCAGGCGACACACACTCAATCGAAGGCGATGGCCCGTCCAGGGCCCCCATGGCAGTCGCGCACCTTGATCGGGGCGAACACGAAGTACTGCCCAGATTTCAGCTGGGCCAGATTGGTCAGGAACTCGACCCCCACCATCCCCCGGGAGCCAAGGGCCCAGTACATCTGAAGGGCCCGTCGTTCATTCACCCCCCCCAGCGTCGGCCCGTCGGTTCCCACACACGCCACTCCCCGCTCCGACAGGTACAGTACCACCTCCGCCGTCAATGCGGGCCAGCCCTCGCTCTTGCCATTCAACGGATCGGCCAGACACTTTTCGCCTGCCGGCAGAGGTCGGTAGAACTCGTCACTCCAACCACTGCGAAACACCACGACCTCTCCCGGCTGCAAAGGCCCTTCGGTCCGCTCGAATTCTTTCAGTCTCTCGAGCGTGATCTCAGGCGATGAGGGCCGCTGGTCGCGCGGGGTGGTTCCTCTCAGTTGGCTGACATCCACCACCCGGACCACCCCGCAAGTCTGGGACAACGGAACCTGCTCGGCCGTGACAGTACTGGTCCCCCGCTTTCCGAATCGGGACTCGTAATCCTTCAGTATTGCCTGGATTTCGGGTGCGTAACGGCCATTGTCGAAACCGGGAGCGGGAAGGGCGTAGCTCGGTGGGACCAGGTGGGTCCCCGTGTGGCTGTCGAGCATGTGGAGCATGAACGGAACCTTGATATTCGGGTTCATTCCAAAACGGATCGTCATGTAAGGCTGACGGTGGTTGCCCGTCCCCCGGCCCGGCCAGCTCGATGGCAGATCGTCAGCCAGGGTGACCGAAAGATCCACCACCTTCTTCTCCCGAGCCGCAGAGATCAACCTCCCGGCCAGTGGGTTCCCCACAATCGCAAAGGCCCGACCTTCACTATAGGGATCACCGGCATGCTTGGGCCCAATCATGCAATAAAAGGCTCCCGTCACGGGGAGCTGGCCAAACCCAATCCCACTCTCGGTCCAGATCATCCCATGCTTGAGCCCCGCGAAGTGCGTCGGTTCCGCAAGGTTCGGAAGAGGTCCCATGCTGGTGCTGTCGGTCCCCAGCGTCAACACCCCCCGTGAGGCCAAGTATTCCATGCAGTCCGGATCGGGATCGGGCCACCCGGGAGTGAGACCGGCCACAGGGTCGGCACCGAACCGCCTCCCCTCGGGGAATGGCCGGTAATACTTGTCACTGAAACCACTGTGGAACAACACCACGTCTCCGCGACGCAGCGGACGGTTCGCCTTTTCCCAAGCCTGGATCCGCTCCCGGGTCACCAGATCGCTGCGCCCAGCCGGTGTCGAATCCAGCAGATCCTGGCAGTCGATCACACAGGCCTCTCCACCAAATTGCCACGCCTCAATCTTGTCGGTGAAGGCCAAACCAAACGGACCGGCATTCGGCAATCCCGAATTGGGAGCCGTGACCGAATGGGGAGGAACATCCAATTGCGTGCCCGTATTCCCATCGAGGATCAGAATGTCACTGTTGTAGGCCGAAAGAGGTCCAATCTGGCGATAATGATTGATCTGAAACGGTGGGAAAGTCGTCCAGGTGCAGGGATACTCGGGGGCGATCAACAACGACAAATCCACGAACTGCGGTTCCTCCCCACGGATCTCGGAACCGTCGGGCCAGAGTCCACAGAACATTCCCAGTGCCAGCCACCAGCGACCGGTGCGGAAAAGATTTCGGGAGGGGGCGGGCGAAGCCTGATGTCTCAAGTGGGCGAACATGGTCACATCTCCGGGAGCGTGAAGAAATGTGGTGACGAATTGGTGATGTCGAATCGGTCCGAAGACTGTCAAGAGCCGGGGATCTGATGCGAAGCCACCCCGCCCCTTCTTCCACCCCGCGACCTGAGGAACCTCTCGGCAACCGGGCGAGCCACTAGGCAAAAATCAGCAGTACGAGGGTGGTGGTCACTCCATTGACGATCATGTGGGTGACAATCGGGGCAATCAACGACGCGCGCCATTCACGCAACAACGCCAGCACGATGGCGACAGCCGTCAACAACGGAACTCCCAATGCCCCCTGGGGATGGATGACGGCGAACAGAAACGAACTGGTCAGCAGTGAAAGAATCAACGACACCAGCCAACCCCACCGCCCAAACAACTCCCGCAGATGCCGGTACAGCACCCCGCGGAACATGATTTCCTCGGTGATCGGCACCAGCAGCACCACGGCAACCGCTTGTAGCCGAATCCACATTGAACCGCGGGCCAAAGGTTCGATGATCGGATGCACCGGTGGTTCGGCGAAGGCAAACAGAGCTGGCCCAGTAACGAGTGTCTGCCAACGCATCAGCAACAGTGTGACCAGCAAACCCAAGAAAACAATCGGCAACCCTCCGATGTATCCCAGAACGCCACAACAGACCTCCCGCCAACCGCCTGGAGGCCAGAAGATCCCCAATTCCTGCTGCACCTGCTGAAGTGGCACTCCGCGCCACACTGGCCAAAACAGCGTCAGCAGGCTCAGTCCCGCCCCGACCCCGGCTGCCGTGAGGGCCAACTGCGGAGGAGCCAACCACCCCAGAAGAACACTGAGCCCGAAGAAGGTCACGAACCACAAGGCGAAGGTCTCGGCATAATAGCCCCCTGTTCCGCTCGGTAAACGCAACCGGAACTGAAGTTTCCCATTGACCGCACACACCACCCACCCAACGAGCAATCCGGTCCCAATCACCATCGCCATGATTCCGACAACAACCAGACCAATGAAAGCGGCCATAGTCCGCTGCGCCTGGCCCAGCATCTCGGCACGAAGCGTGGCCTCCTCTCCCTGAGTGGAGGTGACGGCCAACCGCCCCAACCAGCCGAATTTGCTGCGGATCAGGTCGAGGTCTTCCGGCGACAGTTGTTCCTGGGGTCTGTCCGGAGTTCCCTCCGCTCCAATCAACCCCGTCACGACCCGCATCAAGTCCTGCTCTTCCCCAGGTGCTTCTCCGGGAATTGAAGTCAGCAGATCCAATTCCCGCCGAGCCAGCACGGGGTCTCCCACAGCATGCGTCAACAGGGTCCAGCGCAGTTGTTTGAGTCGGCGATTGCCCGAAAAACCCTCACGTGCGGAGGGTTCCGAGAGCACATTCCGGGAGAACTGCGCAACTCCGACGAGGTACTTGGCCTGCAGATCATTGGCCAGATCTCCTCCAGTCAGCCGGGCCCCGTTGCTCGGGCGACTCGCCTGCAATCCAATGACGTACGCGGCGGACAGGAGAATCACCACCCACGCGAGCAGTGGGCGGGGGGGAGAGCGACGTGAGTCCAATCCGTCGGACCAGGCGGCCCCCGCGACATCTTCAGCCGATTGGATCGCTGGAGGGAATCGGGCCAGGATTCCCGCTTCGAAAAGCGGTTCCTCACGAGTGATTTTATCTTCGTTCACAGACAGATCCGAGACAGAGGTGCAGTGAGTCGACGTGAATCAGATGGTAGACCACAGAGCGAGTCCACCTCCACTCCAACTGAGCCGATTCCCGGTTCAGGAGTGGGGCGGCACTTCCCGGAGCTGTTTCCAAAGACGTCGCTTCTGACAGCCCGGACAAAAAAACGTGGCCCGCTGAGCCTGAACAATTCTTCGAATCGCGAATCCGCAGCGAGGACAGGGAAATCCAGCTCGATCGTACACCCGATGCTGGTTCTGATAGCTCCCCGCGCGATTGAGCGCGTTGCGGTAGGTGCCATCCGAAAGTGTCGACCCCTCGTAACGAATGGCCTCTTCGAGCACGTAACGCACCGCTTCGCCCAAACGCCCGATTTCCTTTCGTACCAGACTGCAGGCACGGCGGCGCGGGTCGATGCCACAGACATGTAGAATTTCGCTGGCATACAAGTTGCCGATGCCCGCCACGCGGATCTGATCGAGCATTGCCACCTTGATGGGCCGGGTCGTCGATTGGCAGAACAACTGCCATTGGGCTCCGGTCATCTCCAGAGCGTCTGGCCCCAGCCGTTCTGGCCCCAGATGCCGTTCCCACTCCCCCTTCAAGTAGAGCGAGACCGTTCCCAATCCTCGTCGATCCCAAAACCACAGGGCGGTTTCTCCCCCGGTTGCCGAGAGTTTCCAAACCAATCGCAAATGCTCGCGGTCGGGGGGATCGGACAACAACAGCAGACCAGTCATACGGGGCTCGATGACGAAGGCCGACTCGTCTTCGAGCAGCAGCACAATCCGCTTGGCCCGGCGACGGACCTCCACAATCCGCTGTCCACGGACTCGTTCCCGCTGCACTGGCAGTGAGGGTGTCATCGTCAGTGGACGACAGCGGTTGGGACACGACTCAAAGTCCTGGATGATCCGGCCTTCAACAGCCGATCGAATCCCCCGCACCATCGTCTCGACTTCAGGCAATTCCGGCACGGAGAGACTCGTGAGGGGTCAGCTGGCCAGCAGTTGTTGTTCCAGGGACTGAACCAGGTCAGAGAGAGGCCAAGACTGCACAGCCACACGAATCGGGGCGTCGGCATCCAGGGCCATCTGGATCTTCTTCTCGGCGGAAATCACGGTCGCGTGATTTCTTCCGCCGAAGTAGCGACCGATCTCGGCGTAGGCGGCCCGCGTATGACGACGGGCCAGAAACATCGCCAACATCCGTGGTTCTGCCAGATCGCGGCTGCGACGGCTCGACCGAAGATCCTCGACTGTGACTCCGAAGGTTTCGCAAACCACCCGTTCGATGTCGGGGAGACGGACCACGCGCACACAGTCGCGTTCGAGCAATCCCACCACCTGCCGCGCCAGGCTGACCGTCAGCCCCCCCCCCATGGCTCGCTGCAAATTCTTCAGGTTGCACAGGGCACCTTCAATTTCCCGCACGCTCGAGCAACGCGCCCGGGCGATAACACGGGCTGCTTCCGGCGGCAACAGCATTCCCATAGCCCGGGCCTTGCGGACGACAATCTCGTCGCGAGTCTTCGGATCAGGCATTTCCACCCGGCAAGTGATACCAGAGAGAAACCGTGTCACCAACTCAGGCCGGGTGCGAGACAGCATCCGGGGATGGCGGTCAGCGGCGATGACAAATCGCCGCCCCTGCGACTCCAACTGTTGCAGTGTGTGGAGAAACTCCTCCTGGATCCGCAGCTTCCCATCCAGGAAATCGACATCATCCACAAGCAAAACATCAACGTGCCGGAACCGTTGCCGAAACGCGGGCAAACCCTGTGACCGCAGCGCACTTGTAAACTGATTCGTCAATTGCTCCGCAGTCAGCAGCAGGACCTGTGGAGCTTGGGGCTGGCGTCGCAATGCCTCAGCAATCCCTTCCAACAGCAGAGTCTTCCCCACACCGGTGGTCCCAAACAGATACAAGCCCTGCCCCGCTGCGGCTCCCTCGGAAACAAACTGCGTGGCAGCGGCCAAGGCCACTTGTCCCCCCATCCCGGGGACAAAGTCGGACAATCTGGACAACCGACGAACGATGGGGCTTCTGCTTCCAGAAGAATCACTTCGCGAGCCAACCGGATTCAGAGCGGTCTCGGCCGAACCGCCGGCAGGAGCGTTGACCAGACGGCGTTCGGGAACCTCGGAAACTGGACCCGAGGAGCTGGTTTGCGTTTTGACAATGCTGGGGACCTCCTGGGGGCCGGAACTGCGAGCCACGGGATTACGGCCCGTCGACGCAGCCACCTCCAGGACACGGACTACCCCGGAATCGCCGCGGAGTTCCCGGGCAATTTGCTGCAGGGCGGCGCGATGGCGCGTCTGGAGGACATTCATCAGGAACGAACTCGGGGCCAAGACCAGCAGTTCGTCGCCGTTCCAGCGGAAGACGACGTCATTGCGTCTTAAAGCATCGTAATGCCGCGTCCCCAACCGTTCAATCAGACGCTGTTCCAGAGCCCGTTCCTTGGACCTCGACTCTGGAGAGACCGGTTCGCCCGCCCCCACCTTGCCCACCACCACAAGATGTTCCACATCATTCGACTCGTCCGGAAATCCGGGTTGCATCGTGCCACCCCCAACCGAAAGCGCGGACCATCAGCCTCCGGAAAAGCCGCCCGAGACACAAAACTCTTCTGGCGAAACTCCCCCCTCACGGCGCACCGTGTCCTTAATGGACACTTGGTCGCCGCTCCTGAGAAGAAACGCAGAGAGTCCGGTCGCGTGCTGCTGCCCGTTGCCAGGTCTGCCGCGTTCGGTATGACGTCAGTTTGATCCTCTTCCAATGACAGGCGATTCGGACACCAGAAATCCCGCACCAAGGGACTTCACCGATCCACCAGCACTGGCTTCCACTCACTCGGTGAGGCAGAAGATACCCCCGGACGACACGATGTCAAACCAGATTCTGCCCCCTGCGGCACCCCCTGCGCCGGGAGTCTGCTTTCCTCCGCAATTCTTCATCAAAACACCTCCGGCTTGCCACTGTGACGGGTCCCCAAAAACCATGGGTCTCTGGGGATATCCTGTGGAATCACCAGGCGGAAAATTCGTCACGTTTCCTACAGACTGCCCCACTTCCTCACAATTCCCCCCGATCCACATCCCCTCGAATTGCCCCCGGAAGTCAACCGTCCAAAGCCCTGCGGTTTTTGAACGCCAGCCCCGGAATCATTCCGAGCGGTCTGGGGGCAAGGGAGAGGAAATCTCCAGGGAATCGGCCTGCGGACCGCTCTGCGACTGATGACGCGCAGGGGCACCCTCAGGACGCGCAGGGTCTCGACGACCTAACGGCCGATCCCCTCCACCGGTCCCTGCCTCAACTTCTGCCCAAACTGCTGAATGGTCCGTGGGGCCAAGTCAAGGTTTGGGGAAGTCTGTAACTCGCCCAAACCGGGCGATGGTCAACTGTTGCGGCGACGATCCGACCGCCGGGAAGGGTCAGGCTTTTCAGACGCCTTGAGGATCTGCGACCAGATCCCTCCACCCGATGGCGGCGGACCCGCATCCTGCCCACGATCTGCCGGGCTTGAACTTCGGGGAGGCGCTGGAATCACCTCGGGCTCCAGCACATCCTTCGCGGTCGTGGCCAACGCCGCAGCCGGCTGCGTCTTGGGCAGCAGCAGTTTCTCGGCAATTCCCCACACGCTGGAAACGATGAAGTAGACGCACAGTCCCGCAGGGACCCGGTAAAACATCACCAACATGAAAATCATCATGAAATTCATGGTTTTCTGTTGGATTTCCTGCTCTTCACTCGCGGGCGGAGGGGTGAACAGTTTCTGCTGCACCATGAACAACGCATAGACAATCACTGGCAGCAAGTTGAATGTCGTCCAACCCAGGACCGGCATGCGGAACGGAAGCTGAGCCAACTCATCGGGTGCAGCCAGGTTCTCAAAATAAAGGAAGGGAGCCATGCGAAGATCGACAGCATGATTCAGCGATTGGTAGAGCCCGATGAAGATTGGCATCTGCAGCAGGGCTGGCAGGCATCCCATCTGAATTGGTCGCACGTTGTTTCGGCGATACAACGCGTGCATCTCCTTCATCTGACGGGCTTGATCATCCTTGTACTTCTCCTTGAGTGCAGCAATTTTCGGGGCAATTTCCTGCATACGGGCAGCGTTTTGCGCCTGTTTGATCGAAATCGGCACCATGATCGCACGAACCAGCATGGTCAGGCAGACAATCGCAATGCCCCAACTACCTGTGATCGATTGGAACCAGACCAACAACTTCACCAGTCGCCGGGCCGTCCAGCGGATCAATCGCCCCATCCCCAGGAAATTGCCGTAATCGATGACCCCTTCAGACAGTGGGGGCAAAACCTCTTCTCGTTTGGGACCGACAAACAAAACCATTTCCTGAGAGGCGCTCGCCGCGGAACTCCCCGCCTCCCCCAGCGACAATGGAACGGAGGTCAATTCGACCGAGATTTCGCTGGCCGAGGGATTGGCTTTGACGGAGTCACCGACCAGGGCCTGACGGATCGCGGAAAACGGAGGGTCTTCAAAAGCATTGCCCTTGGGACAGATCAACGCCGCAAAGTACTGGCAATCCAACCCAACGTATTGGACAGGCTTTCTCCATTCCTCGGTCTTGCCATTGGAGATGCTTTTGGCGTCGAGCAGTTGATGATTCACCGCGCCGGGCTGGTCGAGAAAGCCCGCCACAACATCTCGAAACTTCGAGGTGTTTTCATCATTTTCGAGAACGAGACCCGTGGGTCCCTGCATCACGTAGTTGACCGTACGCGGCTGGTTCGTCAGATTCCGAAAGGCCAGCTTGCATTCGATCTGATAGGCCCCTGCCTCGGGATATTCGGCCGCCGGATCAATCTTGGAGACCCTGTAATGACGCTCAATGCGCAGCCCCTCCAGCTCGATCGCGAACAGGGCCGATTCATGAGGTGCCTCAGCGGGCTCCAACCGAACCAGTTCCCAGTTCAGACGACGCAGCCGCGCTTGCAACTGGGGAACGTCGATCTCCAGGCTCCGGGGGCGCACATTCTGCGCTCCCAGTACATCGAGCGGAACATGCGGCTTTTGCAGCGAGACCAGTTTCGGATCCACCATGGTGACCCGCTCGATGCTGGCCCCCTGGGAATTCAATACCACCCGCTGACGGAAGCCCGATTGCGGATCTTCTGCCCCCAGGATCACGGTGCGGGAGGGATGCTGCGGAAGTTCGCCAGACGGTTCTCCCTGAACGTCCCCAGCCGGCGGATTGGCCCCCGCCTGTGGAATCTCGGAATTGCCCTCCGCAACCGGCGACAGCTCCCCCTCTCCCGTGAGCGGAGCCCCCTCGGAAGGTGGAGTTTTGTCGTGGCTCGCCCCCTCTTGGGCGACCACGGGATTCACAGGTTTTTGACGCGGCGGAATCAGCCGGGGCACCACAAAGGTGTACCAGCCTCCCACCACGATCATCGACAACACGGTCGCCAAGAGAAGGCGCTTCTGATCCATGGCTACTCACTGCCTGTTCAAGTTTCCGGGGCCACGCGTGGCTAGCGCCCGTCGAGCAGGCGGTCCCCGAGGTAATTGTCCAGCTCGGGAATCGCCAGAATCTTAGCCCGTGTCGACTCGACATCGTAGGGTACGCGCTGAAAGACAACCTGACCCGAATCGTCAAGAATCACGTATGAGGAACGGGGATCGCCGTTTCGAGGCTGGCCCACGGAGCCCACATTGATCAACAATTTTTCCTGCCCCAGGGAATACCGGAAATCACACTCTTCCGGACGCAAAAACCTCAAGGATTCGGTAAAGACTCCTGGAACGTGGGTATGTCCCTGGAAACAGTACTTCGATACCAGCCCGAAAATTCGTTCCATTTTCCGCTGGTTATAAATGTCGTCAGGGAAGACATATTCGTTCAGCGGATTGCGAGCCGAGCCATGCACATACAGCAAATCACCCTCCCGGTGGGTGCGCGGCAATTCTCCCAAAAACTCCCACCGGCGCTCGTTGCCCCGCGGATCTCCCTTTTCCAACTGCTCACGCGTCCAGAAGATCGCCCGTTCCGCACCCTGATTAAAGCCCTCGGGGTCAAACAGAGCTCCCTGATCATGATTTCCCAACAGGGTCATTTGGCAGTGTTTCATGACCAGATCAATACATTCCCGGGGGTTGGGACCGTAGCCCACAATATCCCCGAGACAATAAATCTCGTTGATTCCCTTGGCACGGATGTCGGCCAAGACCGACTCGAGCGCTTCGAGGTTGCCATGGATGTCGCTAAGAATTGCTTTCAAACGCTTCGTGCCTTCGTGACCGAATCTACGTCTCCACCCCGTTTGAACCCGCGCCCCGCCGACGCTTGCGACGCGGACACACTTCTTAAAACTATGACAAGACTTGCAGTTGGGTCAAGCATCTTCTCTGTTTCCCGCCGGAGGTGCGGCACCCCTCCCCCGTCTGGAAGCAGACTGGGCTTCCGGGTTGCGGCCCGATATCCTCCAACTCCAGTCCTCTGGGTCAGCTGACAAGAGGCCCCAAGGCCTTTCCCCCCTGGACCAGCCACACACCAGCACTACGATGGATCAAATCTTCTCCCGCGGTGCGTCGATTCCCCCTGTGCTGACCGCATTGGTCTGGCTCTTTCTGGGGCCCTGCGTTGCTGGCGGCGCGGAGCAACAACTCAACGGCCAGAAATTCACCCTGCCGGATGGTTTCGAGATTGTGCAGGCCGCTGGTCCCGCCCTCGTCGAGCGGCCCATCAGTGTCGATTTCGATGAATGGGGACGGTTGTACGTGACCGAATCCTCCGGCACCAACGACAAGGCGGAAATCCAGCTGGCAAACAGACCCCACCGGGTCCTGCGGCTGGAAGACACCAATGGCGACGGGGTGTTTGACCGCAGGACGGTTTTCGCCGATCAACTGATGTTTCCTGAGGGAGCTCTCTGGCATCAGGGAGCGTTGTATGTCTCGGCTCCCCCTAGCATCTGGAAACTGGTCGACACCGATGACGACGGCGTGGCCGATCGGCGGGAAGAGTGGCATGCGGGGGGAACGCTGGGAGGCTGTGCCAACGACCTGCATGGCCCCTTTTTGGGACCCGACGGGTGGATTTATTGGTGCAAGGGGGCCTGGGCCGAACAGACGATCGAACGGCCGGGGCGGTCGCCGTTTGTCACCAAGGCCTCCCACATTTTCCGCAAACGGGTGGACGGGACCGGCCAGGAGGCTGTGATGACCGGGGGCATGGATAATCCCGTGGATATCGCGTTCACCGCAGGAGGCGAGCGCATCATTACCTCCACATTTGTTCAACATCCGGCGGGTGGTCTTCGCGACGGTCTACTGCACACTGTCTATGGGGGCGTTTACGGAAAAGACCACTCGCCAATTGAATCTGCACCGCGGACGGGTGAATTGATGCCCATTCTGGTCCACTTGGGGGCTGCTGCTCCCTGTGGATTGATCCGCTACGAGGCGAATGTTTTTGGGGAAGACTTTCGTGACAACCTGTTCGGCTGTCTGTTCAATATGCACAAGATCACCCGCCATGAACTCACCCCGAACGGCGGTAGTTTCGCGGTCAAAACCAGCGATTTCCTGGTGTCGGATAGCCTCGATTTCCATCCCACCGATGTGCAGGAAGACGCGGATGGAAGCCTGCTGGTGATCGATACCGGCGGCTGGTACAAGCTGTGCTGCCCAACGTCCCAATTGTGGAAACCCGATGTGCTGGGGGCCATCTACCGCATCCGGCGCACACCAGCCCCCGTCATTCCCGATCCCCGGGGCCTCCGGATCCCGTTTACGAACCTGAAGGACAACACCGCGGTGGCACGGTTTCTCGCAGATCGGCGTCCTGCGGTGCGGGCTCGGGCCGCGGCCGAACTGATCAATCTTGGAGAGCCGGCGGTTCTGGCCCTGAGGAACCAGCTGACCGATGCCAATCCCCGGGTCCGCCTGCGAGTCGTCCGTGCGCTGTCCCAAATAGCCGAAAAGCTGTCGGGAACACCGTCGGCGGGGGGCCCTCTGGAGGGCTTGCGGCAGGCCTTAAGCGATGCCGATGAGACAGTGCGACAGGCTGCGGGTCAGGCACTGTCTCTGGCCAGAGACTCCCAAGCCGTGGAAGCACTTCAAAATCTGCTGAAATCCCAGTCACTTGCCAATCGACGGGTGGCCGCCGAAGCCTTGGGACGAATCCAGTCCCGCGAGTCGATTCCCGCGTTGCTCGAGGCGGCGGCAACCCCTCCCTACGACCGGTTCGTCGAACACTCCGTGACCTACGCCCTGTTTGAAATCGGCCAGCCTCAGAAACTGCTGGCGTGGCTTGGCGAAGATCCTGGGTTGATCCGTCACGAACCCCGGGCGGTCCGGGCCGCTCTACTGGCACTGGAGCAACTCCCCGAGGGGGGATTGACCGTCGATCCCATCCTCCAACTTCTGCGCCACGACGACGAGGTCTTGCGGGAGACTGCCCTGTGGATCGCCCGCCGACATCCGGACTGGGGTGATGACTTGGCGGCCCAGTTGGGCCAGATGCTCCAGGGGGAACGGGATTTGGCCGACGAATCCGCCCGAAAGAGACTGCTGCAGCTATTGGTTGGACTGACTCGGTCTCCTGAGGTCCAACACCTGCTTGGAGAGCTGACTGTCGCCGAGACAACTCCAGCCGAAAGCCGCAGGATCATTCTGCAAGCGATGCGGGACTCTGGGCTGAAACCATTTCCCGAGGCCTGGGTTCGCAGCCTGATGACGATACTGGGCCTCTCCGAAAACGATTTGAAGGCCGAGGCTTTGCAGACCTTGCGGGGCCAAACCATCCCGCCAGATCAACTGTCGACGGTGTCCGACGCGATCCTGCGTCTCGCCCGAGACCAGGGTGTGCCTTCGTCCCTGCGAAGACTGGCCCTGGCGACTGCTCCCGGCCGACCTGTTGCACTCGATACCGACCTGCTCGCGCTGGTGAGTGAGCCCCTCAACGGAGACACACCAGTGCCAGATCGGCTGGAGGCGATCGATATTCTGCAGCGGGCCGACCTGACCGTACCACAACGAAAGGACCTGGCGAGGTTCCTGAGCGAACTGGGTCCACTGGAAGTCGATCGATTGCTCGGCATCTTCCGGGACCAGACCGATTCCGACCTTGGCCGCGTGGTGCTCGACTCGCTGGGGAACTCGGCGGCGCTGGTCCACCTGCGTTTGGATGCAGTCCAATCCACCTTTGGAAAGTTTCCGGAGGAGATCCGGGGGGCGTCGCAGGAGTTGTTGGACCAGATCAATGCCGAAAGTGGACGACAAAAAGAGAAATTGGCGGTGGTACTGGAGCGGCTGCGTCCGCTCAGTGGAGATGTCCGCCGGGGACAGGCGGTGTTCCACAGTAACAAGGCCGCCTGTTCGACCTGCCACGCGATGGGCTACCTCGGGGGTGCGGTGGGACCCGACTTGACCCGGATTGGGGGGGTCCGAAGTGAACAGGATCTGCTGGAGTCGATTCTGTTTCCCAGCCTCTCATTTGTCCGCAGTTATGAGCCGGTGATTGTTGCGACGCGGGAAGGGAAGGTATTCTCGGGAAATGTCCGCTCCGAAGGACCGAATGGCGTGGTGCTGACCACGGGGCCCCGCCAGGAAATCCGCGTTCACCGCGATGAGATCGAAGAGATCCGTCCCGGGAATGTCTCCGTCATGCCTTCCGGACTGGATCAACAGCTTTCCGATCAGGATCTGGCCGACCTGTTGAGCTTTCTGAAGGGGGCCAAGTAGGACTCGATCGGACTGAAACCCCGATTCGGTGGATCGGGTATCATTGAGAAGCACGTTGCGTTTCGCCTTCACTGGCTGTCTACCGGTACCAGGTTGACAGTCCGACTGATCCGTTTCCCTGACTCTTGGGTGTGTTTTATGCTGGCCCGCATTCGCTGGATGATCGTGTGGTCTGTGTTTTTGGGCTTGGGAATGCTCCCTGGACCCAGCCGTGGAGAATCCGTCCCCAACGACAAACGACTTCCCAAAGGGACGGTGGCCTATGTCACGGTCCGCAACATGACCGAATTCCGCTCGAAATTCGGGCAAACCATGCTGGGTCAGATGTTGGGTGACCAGGCGATGCAACCCCTGATCAACAGCATTCAGGGCAAGTTGGCCGAGGAACTGGAGAAGTTTCAGCGGGAGTCAGGCTTCTCGGTCTCCGAGCTGATGTCCATTCCTGACGGGGAAATGACGATCTCCGTGACACTGGGCCCCAACGCGGGACAGTTTGCCCTGACCACCCTGATGGACTTCACCGGCCGCGAGGAGTTGTTCCAGAAGGTGCTCGACCGCATGCAACAGGAAATGGAAAAGAAGGGCGTTGCCCGTATCGAGGAGGAAATCGAAGGGACTCCCGCGCAGCTGATTCGTGTTCCAGCAGACGAATCTCCGATCAAGCTGGTCCCAGCCTATCTGGTCAAAGACAAGAGCTTCGTGTTTTCAACTCACTCCGACTCCCTGAAAAGCGTGCTGGTCCGCTGGTCTGGCGACCATGACGAAACGCTCGCCTCCAGCGCGTCTTATCGTATGATTATCGACCGCTGCCGTGGCGAATCGAGCGACTCTGCCCCTCTGATGACCTGGTTCATCGATCCGTTGGCGATTGTCCGCGGGGGACTCTCGGTCGATCCGCAAATGGCCTTTCAGGCGGCGATGGCCGTGGGGGTGATGCAGCAGATCGGAGTCGACAAGCTGAAGGGGATGGGGGGTACCTCGGATATGGCCGTGGGCGACTTTGATGGATATTCCCGCACCTTTCTGTTCGCCGAGTCCTCGGCCAAGGGAATTCTGAACCTGATGCAGTTCGATGAGGGGGCGGTCGGGCCCCCCGCCTGGGTCACTAGCGACGTGCTGTCGTTCTCCTCCACCCGGTGGAACCTCGAGAAGGCGTATAACAGCGTCGAGTCTTTGGTCGACATGTTCGCAGGTCCCGGAACGACCGCCCGGCAACTCGATGAATTGGCGGAGAACGCCGAGACTGGAAATCTGCATCTGAAAAAAGATCTGATTGACCAGATGACTGGTGCGTATGTCTCGGTCACCGATCAAGTTCTCCAGGGGGACGAATCCAGCGTGCGGATGCTGTGGGCTCTTGAACTGCGAAATGCCAACGCGATGAAGGGAATTCTCGCCCGGATCGCTGGAATCGAGGGATTCCCGGGAACTCAGAGGGATTTCCAGGGAGAGACCATTTATGAATTCCGGATTCCGGAAGGGGCTTTCGATAACCTGGGGGTCCCCAACCTGACGCGGCTGCAGGCGGGGGGAGCAGATGATTCGGGCGAAACCACTGTGGGAATGGCAGTGGCCGACCAACGGCTGCTGCTCGCTCTCGATGTGACCCTGCTGGAACAGGTGCTGCGAGGTCCCGGAGACCGGGAACTGTTGTCGGCTTCGCCTGTGTACAAGAAAGTCGCCTCGCGATTCCCCGCGAGGGCCGCTTCAATTGGGTTCAGTCGGGGTGACCTGGCACTGGAATCGATGCTCGAAACCTTAAAGTCGCAAATGCTGCAGCAGGCCACTCAGGGTCAATTGGAAATCGACATTGACCCCTCGCTGCTCCCTTCGGCCGAAGTGCTGAAAAAGTACAGCGCCCCCTCGGGAAGCTACATGGAGTCAGACGAGAAAGGCCTGCGCTGGACCAGCTTCACGCTCCGCAATTGACCACTGGAATCTGACTGTCGAAAATGCGGTGGTCGAAGCACGCCTCCGGCGGTGGCTGTCGCACCTGCCCGCCGTGTTTCCTCACCGCCGCCACCTCCCGGGGAGCAGGATTACCAATCCTGTTCCCCGGTTTCATTTCGACCAATCGACGCAAACTCGGCTGTGCCAACCCTGTAATCCAACGCCCGGGTCGTCGCTGGCTCGGTCAACACCCACGGCAGTTCAGACAGGTCAACCCGCCGCACGTCGACCGGGCTGACAGAGCCAAGACAAAGTCAAATCAGAGCCGAAATCGGCCGCCCATCGGGAAGAATCGGAACGGGGCGGCCGGAGAAATCGACAATGCTCTGCTGAGCATCGATTCCCAGGTGCCGGTAGACCGTCGCCAGGAGATCCTGGGGCGTGACCGGATCGGCAATCGGGTACTCAGCCCGGGCGGTGGTGGCCCCGACCACCTGCCCCATGCGGAGTCCGCCCCCGGCAACGAAGGCCGAGAATGCCTGCGGCCAATGATCCCGCCCGACTCCTGGCTGATTGGAGAAATTGGTCGGGGCATAGGTCACGCGGGGCGTGCGTCCAAACTCACCGCAGGCGATCACCAGGACGTCGCGGTCGAGCCCCCGAGCCTCCAGGTCGAGCAGCAGAGCCGAAAGGGCCTGATCCATCTGGGGCAGGCGTTCCCTCTGGGCATAGTCCAGGTGGAACGCGCTGGCGTGGTCGTCCCAGCTGAAATGCTTCGTGGTGTCATTGGGAGCGGTGGCATCGATGTTGATGACAGCCACTCCCGCCTCGGCCAGACGACGGGCCAACAGGCAACTCTGCCCCCACCGATGCCTCCCATAGCGCTCCTTCAAGCGGGGGTCCTCGGTCGACAGGTCAAAAGCCCGGGCGACTTTCTGGCTGGTCAACATTTGAAAGGCGGCGGAACGGAAGATCTCCATTCCCGTGAGACTTCCCCGCAGATCCAAATCGCGGCGGAACCGGTCGAATTGACCCGCCAGTTCGCGACGGACCTCCAGACGGGTATTGTCGAGCCCCGAGGCCAGGGTAAGGTTCCTGGGGGCATAATCGGCAGCCGAGGGATCCCCGGTCTCGAACGCCTTGTGAGCCACACCGAGGTAGGCCGGCTGGGTCATGAAGGGCTGTCGCTGGACGCCGACATAGCGCGGCAGCCCCTCGGGATGTGGACCGCGGACATGACTGGCAATCATCCCGAAATCGGGATGCTCCGACCGGGCCTGTGAGGTGGGATCGGGCACCCGCGGGGTTTTGCCAGTCAGCACCTCGATGCTGCCATCGTTGTGGGCCGACATTTCGTGGTGCAGCGACCGCACAATCGAAAACCGATCGGCCATTGCGGCTTGGAGTGGAAAGTATTCGCAAATCTCAAGGCCCGGAACGTTCGTGGCGATGGGCCGGAGCGGTCCCCGGTACTCCACCGGAGCCTGAGGTTTGAGATCGTACGTTTCCAACTGGCTCGGTCCACCCCACATCCAAAAGAGAATGACCGACGTTTCACGGGTGGTTTGGGCAGTAGCCCGGCGACGCAACACGTCTTCCAAAGACAATCCACCGAGTGCCAGTACCCCCGCCCTCAGGAACTCCCGTCGTCGCAGGGGCCCCCGACAGAACATGCCATTCATCTCGGTATCTTCCACAAACGAGCCAGTACAGGGAGAGGTCTAGAGCACCGGAAGTCGCCTGCCACTCGGAGCGAGGATGACAGACCGCTCAAACATCGACGATGCACAGGGTTCGCCCGTAGGCTTCCCGTGCGACTTTCTCAGCAACACCTCCGAGGAAAGATTCGACCCGCGCCGAGGTGCCCCGGCGGCCGATCACGACGGTGTCGTAGTTTCCCTGCTTCATCTCTTGGATAATGGCCAAGGCGGCCACGACCCGCGCCGCTTCCGGTAAAGCATCCTTTTGCAGACACCTGGTGCGAATCCGGTCGGTGGGAACACCAGCCGCCACCAGTTCTTCCCGCAGACCCGCCAGCAGGTTCTCGCCCGACTTCCGGTTGGCGTCCGCCCATTCGCGGGCGACGGCTTCGTAAGAGCCTCCCGCATTCGACCGCCGCGTAATGTACTCGGGCAGACATTCCACCACATGCAGCAGGGTGATTTGGTCATTCCCGGGCTTTCCACCCGAGACCAACCGCGCTGCGAACGCCACCGACTTGCGGGCCGCGTCAGAATCGTCAATCGCCACCAAAACGTTCACGAAGTCATCCTTTTTCGAACACAGTTCCGCGTGATTCCAAGCTGCGCTGACAAACACCTTGACCACAGTGTCTGTCTCATTCAGGCAACTCTCGGTGAACACAATTTCCCAAAGAGTGGGGAGTGGAGCAAGCCGGTCGAGGTTGAAAGCCAAAGCAGTGATATTCTGTACATTTTCATTTCCGAATGGGCTGGAGTGTCCCCAAGTCGTCGTTCGGAGCCGCTGCGGATCCGAGTTGAAGCAAGCCGACAAGTGCCCACAAGACCTTCACTGACTCCCGCGGGCTGAGGTGATCCTTCGAGTTGTCCATCGCCTTTGTTCAAAGAACTCGAAGAATCGATGTCCACCGATTGACCCCTGAACATTCTTTATCATATAAATCGATTGCGGTCGCGCTCGCGATTGCGTTCCTCCGTTTCTCCGTTGTTCCTTCGGGAGGTCTTTCATGTCCAATGTCGTTAAGCGCTCGAAGAAGGGTTTTACCCTGATCGAGCTGCTGGTGGTCATCGCGATCATCGGCATTCTGGTGGCCCTCTTGCTGCCTGCGGTCCAGCAGGCTCGCGAGGCGGCTCGCCGCACTCAGTGCAAGAACAATCTGCACCAGTTGGGTTTGGCCCAGCACAACTACCACGACACCTATGGTCGCTTCGCCTTTTCGCAGGGCTGGGCCACCAACACGGGTTCGACCGACGGGTTGTGGAATCCCGGTCCGGCTCAGTCGAAGGGGAGTCTGTTTGTCCACCTGCTCCCGTACATCGACAACGCCCCGGTTTACAACCGGCTGCGGTTTGACGGTTCCACGACGACCGTTGTCGAGACTCAGGATGTCGGTGGGCGGTCTCTGCGTTCGCTCGTGATCCCCACGCTGCAGTGCCCCAGCGATGACCATGGCGGAGCCACCCCCTGGGGTGACGGCCTGCACAATTACGCCCCCTCGATGGGCAACCAGACCATGCCCAACCTCCATTGCGGCTCGACTCCGTATGTGGGGAACATCTATGGCGATGGGCCCAACGGTCACGGCGGTGTGCATTCCAATGGCGGCGGTGTGACTGGCCAGTACATCAGCGGCATGTTCGCCCGCTGGGGCTGGGGTGCCCGGATCTCCGACGTCACCGACGGCACGAGCAACACCATCATGATGGGCGAGATTCGCCCCAAGTGTGGTGACCACTACTACTACGGCGGTGGTTGGGCCGGATTCAATGCCACCTGGACGGCCACTGTCGGCCCCATCAACTACGACACCTGCGGTATTCCCACCAATCCCAACGCCAGTGAAGACGGTTCGAAGCCCTGCCGCGACGTCCGTGATTGGGGCCTCTCTCAGGCCTTCAAGTCGCGCCACACGGGCGGTGCCCACTTCCTGCTGGCTGACGGTACGGTGAAGTTCCTCAGCGAGAACATCAACTGGGAAACCTACCAGCGTCTCGGCGGCCGTCGTGATGGTCGCACCACCGGCGAGTTCTAGTTGATTTGAAAGGGTTCCAGAGTGGTCGCCAGGCCTCTCTGGCTCAATCCGTAATTTGTGAACTGCCTGTGCCACCATGTGGCACGGGCAGTTCCGTTTCCCAATGCTTTTTTCCCCAGTTTTTCATACAGACAGACTGATCACCATGAAGTTCACTGCCAGTGTGTTCTGCCTGGCCATCGCCCTGCTGTGCTGCACGGCGGGATGCGGTGGCGGATCCTCCGTCAAGCTGTACAAGGTCCGTGGGAAAGTCACTCTCAAGGGAACTCCGGTCGGTGGAGCAGTTGTCATCCTGCACCCCAAGGACCGCGAGAAAGCCACCTACAAGGCTGCCCAGGGAGTCACGCGTGACGACGGCACCTTCGACTTGGGGACCAACATCTCCGGGGACGGGGTGATGGCTGGCGATTACGTCATTACCATCGCCAAGCGAGCCCAGCAGTCGACCGCGGCGTCTTCCCCCGGGGCACTCACAATGGGAGGCCCTCCAGGATCGTCGGGGCCTGGTGCCGGCGGTAGTGGTGGCGATGAATACATGAAGAAGATGATCAATTCGGGACAGGCGAAGCAGGATGACGCAGCCAATAATGCACTCCCGGTGATTTACGCCAAACCCGAAACCACCGACAAGTTCGTTTCGATCACCGATTCCGGTCCGTTCGAGATTCCGCTCGACCTGTAGTCATCTATGTGACTTCGCGTGCGACTTCGGCGAATCAGGCCGACCCTGTCTTTTGGCAGTGTCGGCCTTTTTTCTCGATCGCCCCAAGATTGCATCCCACTGGCCTTTTTCTCAAATGACAAGAACCGGAACCAACCGCCGCTGGATCTGGCTTTTGCTGCCCGCCCTGGGAGTGGCTCTGTGGTCGTTTCGTCCCCTGCAATCTCTCTGGTTTCAGCGGTCGGCCCGCGAGGCAGCTCTTGACGGCGATCCCGAGCGGGCACAACGCGCTCTCGAACGTGCACTCCAGGCCACGCCGCGATCCGCCGAAGTCCACCGGCGTCTCGCCAGCAATGCCCGCCGACTTGGGCAACTGCAGCCCTTCCTCGATCACTTGCGAAAAGCTCAGGAATTGGGTCTGGCACCGGAACAGATCGAGCGCGAGCAATTGCTGTTACAGGCCCAGAGTGGCAACATGGAGCAGGTCGAACCCCACCTGCCTCGCCTGCTCCGGCGGGATGCCACCGATCTCAATGAAGTCTGTGCCGCCATCGTGGCCGGTTATGTTCACAACTATGAGTTTGGACCGGCATTCCGCTACCTCGAAGCCTGGGAGAAAGACTTTCCAAACGACCCCGAACCCCACATCATGCGGGCCCGGATTCGTCAGAGCTGGCACAATGTGCGAGAGGCGGAACGGGAATTGCGCCAGGCCCTGGCGCTGCGTCCCAGCTGGCGTGGACTCCCCCAGATGCTGGCTCAAGTACTGACCGAGCAGAACCGCATGGAAGAAGCGGCCGAGCTGTTGGCGGAAGTCGCCCTTCGAAACCCTGGCGACAACCGCCTGCAACTGGCCTGGGC
>CAIOTJ010000322.1 GCA_903861195.1 uncultured Planctomycetaceae bacterium
CCGCATCCGGAGGCGGATGTTTCGCCAGGTGCCCGGGTCGATCTCGCTCGCCGTCACCACGGCGTGGTCCATCTGAGGATTCGCGGCCAACACCCGCTCGCCCGTCCGGATCTCGCCAATCGGCTTGGTGCGATACCTGCCACTGGGGCTGGTCGAAGACTGTGCGGCTGGTCCGGGAAACGCGGCCGCCCCGGCGACCGCGGGGACATTCGAGCCGGGCCGAGGGACCGGCGACCGGCTCGCGGTCCACAGTCCCATAGTCATCACGAACACAATGGCCACCGAAAGGAACGCGCGGGCAATCCCCGCGAGCACGCCGGGTTCATCATCGAACCCGTCCTCGACACCGGCAGCCAGCGCGCGAACCACCGGCGTTGGTTCCCCGGCGGCCGAAGGACCGCCATGACTCGCGGCACCGCAGGGGAACGAGTCTGGGAGCGCGTCGGAATCCATTTGCCCGGACGTCGCACTGCCGAGTGACGAATCCGAACCGGACTCGTGTCCACATCGACCGACCACAGCACCCACCCCCAACCCGGCGCGAGACAGCGGGCGGGCGAACTCGCACAGCATCGGGCGGAGTCGGCTCATGAGAGGCATCGCGGCGGTCGGGACGGCCGGTTGGTCGGAACGGAGGGCATTCTGCACCGTGGTCGAGGATTGGTCAACCGCGTGTGCCGGGTGTGCGGGGGCCACTACGGGCGGCTCGGGCGGAGCGTCGTCGTGATTCGCCACAACAAGGTTGCACGCGGAGGCGGACGGAATGGAGAGGAATTCGGGAATGGTGCTGGGCCAGGTGTGTTGGATCAAGAGCTTCGCCAGGCGGCCGAGGCGGGGTGGGAATGCGCGTTTTGCCAGCTTGGCCCGTCGGCGGCCGCGTCGCGGAATGGCCAGCACTCCACTCCAAAGATCTCGGCGGTCGACTCGATAGCGGCGGAGGATTCAACAACTGCGATGTTGCCTAGCAGTTCAGCTTACCCAATCATGAAGCACCGTATTGGCGGGCAATTGCATTCAACACTCCCTCTATAAAATGTCCCGTGCGGCGGTCCGTTGATGCTGTGACGAGAGTTGCCGGACATTCGGTCCAGATTCCCTTTTTTTCAATTACGGGTATTCGGTAGTAGACATTTCGCTTGTTTCTAAGGTCGACATTCCAAATGCCACCGACATTCTTCCGCAGCGTTTCACCAACGTAACGAGCGAGCATATCTAACTTAGGCTTTTCGGACTCTTTGAGAATGTCGTTGACGTTCGCGTACTGCGTCATCAACCATCCCTCCAAGACGGAAAGTGACCCAGGAGAGTAGTCCATTTT
This sequence comes from uncultured Planctomycetaceae bacterium, assembly GCA_903861195.1. GTDB lineage: Bacteria > Planctomycetota > Planctomycetia > Planctomycetales > Planctomycetaceae > UBA10511. The sequence continues at coordinate 1,319 of CAIOTJ010000322.1, forward strand.
ACTGGCGATGTGCGGTGGCAACATGCTCACGAACTCATCAATGCGGTCATACATCTCGAATAACCAATCTTCGAAATCATCACGAGTGTAAGGCACTGTGCTTATTTTCCTCTGGGATAGGGAATGCCCAGTCTGTCAAGTTCCCGCAGAAGCGGCTGACTGGCAGTACCAACGAAATGCCACCAAATGCTCCATCCCTGAATCCTCAAGGCAGCATCCCTTGCCAATTGCGATCGAATCTCTGCGTTTAGGGTAACGTAGCCCGTTTTTACCTCTACAGCACGCCGAGTCGCAACATCCGCAACATCCAGTCTTCTTGGTACGCCATGAACGTTGACCGTGACTTCTCGCCGTCCCCAACCCAATCTGCTGTGTATATCGTCAACAATCCTGTTTGCAATCCTCGCACGAATCATGTTTTGTTCATACACATTGCTCCACCTCGAGTAACTCCAACAACCACCTCCTTCCTGATATTCCTTCCAACGCAGCGCCTTGTGGTCATCAGAGCCAGCAATGCTGCCCGGCCCCCCGCCCGGATACGCATTATGCACCAGCACCCCGGCGGTCGACACGTAGTATACGTGCTCGGCGTCGACTTCGAGGTTGAACACTGCGACGGGGGGGCCGCGGCGGGGGGTGATGCGGGTGACCTGGCGGAGGGTGCCCGATTCG
>CAIOTJ010000323.1 GCA_903861195.1 uncultured Planctomycetaceae bacterium
CGGCCCGTTGGTGGGGGGATTGGTCGAACGGAGGTCGTCCTCAGCCTCGACCAGGCCCCGCCCCAGAAAGTGCTTCCAGAGCCGGTTGACCGCGAGCCGGGCAAACCAGGGGTTCTCTTTGGCTGTCAGCCAGTCGGCCAGCACCCGGCGGGGATCTCCCGTCTTCAGTTGGTCGGAGACCGGGGCGTCCAGGGCGTGCGCGGTGACGACAGTGCTGGTCTGGGGAATGGTCAGGTCGCGATAGCCGGGGTGCAGGACGAGCACGCGGTCTTTCCCCAGCGGGCGCAGTTCCAGGCCCTGGAAGAACGCGGCGAGGCTGTAGTAGTCTTCCTGCGACCACTTCTCAAAGGGGTGGTGGTGGCACTGGGCGCATTCGACCCGCACCCCCAGGAAGGCCTGACTGACGGTGCGGGCGAGGGCGTCGGGGGTGTCGGCCGAGCGGAAGAAATTGACGGGGCCAAACTTGGCCGAGTCTCCCGTGGCGGTCAGCAGCTCGCGCACCCAGGCGTCGTACGGACGATTGCGGACGAACTGCCCGCGCAGCCAGCGATGAAACTCGAACGCCCCGCGGTCCCCCAGTTTCTCACGGTCGACCAGCAGGATGTCGGCCCACTTCAGCGACCAGAAGTCGGCGTATTCCTCGCGGGTCAGCAGGTGGTCGACCCAGCGCTCGCGCTTGCGGGGATTGGGGTCGTCCAGAAAAGACTGGGCCTCGTCGACCGTCGGCAGCGTCCCCAGCAGATCGAGCGAGACCCGGCGGAGGAACGTGGCATTGTCGCACACTTCAGAGGGGGTCAGCCCCATCTTCCGCAGCTTCGCCCACACCAGGCGGTCGATGGGGTTGTGGACGGGGGGCTCGGCCGACGGGGAGGCCGCGCCCCCCCGCGGCGACTGCACCTGTACCGCCGCGACCTGCCCCATGTAGTTGACGGTGATGGCCGCCTCGCCAGGGTTGTGCCCGACCCGGACCAGCCCCTGCGGATCGACCTCGGCCACGTGGGGGGCGTTGGAGGCATAGAAGGCGGCATGGGTCACGTCGCGGACGGTCCCGTCGGAGTAGTGGGCGGTCGCGAGAATCTGCTGGGTGGCCCCCGCCCACAGGACCCGCTCGGTCGGGCTGACTTCCAGAGAGACGAGGTGCGGGACCTGGGGATCGGCGGGAGGAAGTCCCTGGTCGATCCAGTGCCGCAAAACCTCGTAGTCGAGCGAGTCTTTCTTGAGCCGTTGGCCGCCGCCGTGGGGCACAATGCCCGCCGGCTTGGTGAGAATGAGACTTTCGGCCGCGCTGGCGGTGTTCACCCGCCGGCCGCGGGCCTGATGGACGATGGCCTCGTAGTCGAACGCGTTGTCGAACCCGAACACCGACAGCTTGAAGCCGTTTTGTCCGCTGGCCCGACCATGGCACCCGCCGCTGTTGCAGCCCAGCCGGGTCAGAATGGGATTCACATCGCGGGCGAAATCGACGGGGGGAGGAGTCTCAACCCCGGCCAACACCAGTGGTCCCTGCCAGGCGAGCTGGCCCCAGGTCACCCGCACTGTCGCCGACCCGTCCCGCAGACCGCTGACGCGGGCGGCTTCGAGGCGGGCCAAGGGGCCGGTCGCCGGCGCTTCGGTGGTGGGAATCAGCTCGATCTGGGCCGACCGGGTGAGATCGACCTCGCGGCCATCGTCACCCACGCCCGTCACCAGCAATTGCTGCCGCCGGTTCGACCCGGTCAGCCGCAGCGTGGCGGGTTCGACCCGCAGCGAAATGATCGTGCGGTCCGCGGGAATCTGTTGGGCGGGCGGAATTTGCTGGGTGCGAGGCGCGTCATCGGCGAGAGCCGACGGCAGGCGGGGGAAACCGGAAGTGCCGGGAATGGCGCCGAGCGGCAGACCAATCAGACACAGCAGGCAAACCAAGCGCCGCATGGAAGCACCCACACCCAGGCTGGCCGAGCGAACGACCTGTGGAACCACCCCACCGGGGGACGCCGCAGTATACCGTGGAGGGGAAGTGGGAGCCAATTCGATTGGAGTGGGGAGAGTTTCCGGGCTTCCGGATGCCGCCACCCCGAGCCGTCGATCAATCGGTCTGAGGGGAGATGACCGAACCCGTCAGGCGGTCGAAGAGGGGGGAGGCCATGAGGGTGGTGACAATGGCCATGATCACCAGCATGGCGAAGAGCTGGTTGGAGATGAGTCCCCTTTCGCGGCCGATGTTGATGATGATCAATTCCATCAGCCCGCGGGCGTTCATCAGCACGCCAATCCCCAGAGCCTCACGGTTGGGGATGCCGGTGGCGAGGCCGGCCAGCCAGCACGAAACCCCCTTGCCAACCATGGCCACAATCAGCACCAGCAGGCACAGCAACCAGCTCTGGGAGGTGTTGAGCAGGCCAATCTGGGTGTTCAGACCGCTGAAGGTGAAGAACATCGGCAACAGCAGTGCGACGGTAAGCGGCTCGACCCGCTCGGTCACTCCCCGGACGACGGTGCCGCGGGGAATGGCGGTGCCCACGAGGAAGCTGCCAAACACGGCGTGCAGTCCCAGCTTGTCGGTCGCAAGAGCCCCCAGCGCCATCAGCACGAGGCAGATCACCAGGCCCGCCTCGCTGACCTCATCATCAGCGCGGGTCAGCCACCGCTGCATCTTCAGCAGCAGGGGCCGCAACAGGCAGGCAATGGCCAGGACAAACACCAAGCCGCCCCCGATGCTCTTGATGGCCGTCTGAGGAGAGCCCTCGATGCTCGACAGCACCAGGGCCAGCAGGCACCACGCGCAGGCGTCGTCAATCGCCCCGGCCCCAATCGCGACCGTTCCCATCCGGGTGCCGTTGAGCCCCTTGTAGCGGATGATCCGGGCCAGCATGGGGAAGGCGGTGATGCACATCGAGGCCCCCAGGAAGGTGGCCGAGGCCCAGGCCGAATTCCCTGGCGGAAACAGGTCGGTGGCACTGTGGAAATACAGCCCCAGGCCCGCCCCGAGAACGAACGGGCTGAGCATCCCCGCCAAAGAAACGGCCAGCGAACTGGTCCAGCGCGAACGGACAATGTCGAGCCGAAAGTCCATCCCCACGGTGAACATGTAGAGCGCCAGCCCCAGCTGCGACACCGGGTAGATGTAGCTCTGAGAATCGCGCGTCGTGCGGTCCCACGGGAAAATGGCCGACTGCAGCTCCGGGAAGAACAGCCCCAGCAGCGAAGGACCCAGGCAGACCCCGGCGATCATCTCGGCCACCACCTGCGGCTGACCGAACCAGCGGGCCACCATTCCCACCAGACGGCAGACCAGCAGGATGACGGCAATCTGCAGGAAGAACTGTTCGGCGAGTTGGCTGTTGGTCATGGAGCAGAAGGGACGGAAACCAGGAGTCGACCAAATCCAGTCGGTGAGCGGGTCGCTGGGCCAAGGGACACACTGCGCGGCAATCAGAGACCTGTGTCGGGTCGAAACCCCGATCGTGACCCCGATCACCCGCAGGCGGAAAACCCATTTCCTCACTCGTTGAAAAGTCTAAATCGATATTCCTGTTCAAACAACTGATGTTGAAACAAATATGTGGATTGAGACAGGCGGAAGCTGGGTGTAGGGGATAGGGCGTTTGCAATGACCAATGGCAGGCGCCGTCGCGTGGGGTCGCACCTCGGATCCTCGGGAAGGTTCGCTTCCCCCCCCCCACCAAAAAAATCCGGCCGTTCCCCACGTCGGGGAACCGCCGGTGATGTCTCTTCTTCCACAGGCATTCCCCTCCCGTCAGGGGGGGAGGGAATGGCCAGAGGCCGACTTCGCCATGACCTACTTTTCGGACGACTCGGTCGCCCCGGTGGTCGAGCCCGCCTGATCTTCAGCCGCGGCGGCCGCGGGCTTGGCAGCTCCGGTCGGATCGGTCGAGGGGGGGCCGTTCGTCGGCAGGGTACTGGGGCTGCCGCCGGCGGGAGC
>CAIOTJ010000324.1 GCA_903861195.1 uncultured Planctomycetaceae bacterium
CAAGCCCACGAAAAACCGGCGGACCGGGGGGATGCGGTGCTCGGGGTCAAACGGAGGGGCATCCGGTGGACACCGCAGGCCTCCCCCCAGATACGCCCCCACCAGCGCCCCGATCGTGTCCAGCGAGCAGCACCCCACGCACAGGGCGACCTCCCGCGGGGCGGGCCGTTGCCGCTGGGAAGGATGAGGGATCAGCAGATCCTCGGGCATGGAACACCTGGCTCTCAGAAAGGAAGTCCCACGATATCGGACAGCATACCCATCAGGGCCACCCCCATCACCGCGCCAAACAGGGCCCAGCCGAGCGCCCGGTGCAGCGCCCAGTACTCGTACGGTGCCACCGTGCCGGCGGGACGGATCGCCAGGCGAATCAATCCCAGAAGCCACGCGGCCAGGAGGTAGCCCGGTCCAAACACCACCACCAGGATGGCTGTCTCCCAGAGCAGAGCGTGGACCGGCCGGTTCCGGAAACTCCAGCCCCACACCGGCAGGCTCAGCCCCACCACCCACACGAGGCTCGACCAGAAGATCCATTGCGTTCGCGGCAGGCGATCGAACAGCCAATGCACCCCCGGAATGACACGCTGCGGATCAAACCCCGGGTCGTCCGGTCGCCGGGTCAATCCCCCGCCCAGCAACGCCCCCAACAGCGCACCGGCCGTATGCAGGCAGCAGCAACTGGTGCAGCACATGTAGACCACCACCGACCGGCGTGTCGGTGTGCCGCGCTCGGGAGGATGGTGAACAATCAAGTCATCCGGCATGTCGACCCGCTGCGAAGGAGACCGTTCCGTGATCCATTCACAATATCCATCCTCGCCTCGTGCGGGCAAACCGGCGATTGGCCGTCTGGCGACTCCCGCCCCCCGACCAAACGCACCAGTCCCCCAAAAAACTGGTGTGCTGTTCCTGCCGCGCAGGGCCCGGCATGGCCCGTTCCCACTCCGGTTCCTACGATCTGAGCGGCTCCCGGCGGCACTCTCACAGACCGTCCGGGATTGCCACTCTGGCCCTCTGGCGGTTCCCGCCCCCCGCATTCCCTGCATGTCCGACCCCTACGGCTGGCAACACCTGCGGCTCATGCAGCAGGACCCCGACCGCTTCTTTCGCGAACTCCATCGTGATCAGGGAGACATTGCCCGCTTCGTGCTCGGTACCGACACCTGCTGGTCCTTCGCCCATCCCCACGCTCTGCAGCAGATCCTCACCACCCACTGGCGGCAATTCCAGAAGACCACCCGGTTCCGCGAGGTGGTCTCGCGGGCCCTGGGAGCCGGTCTGCTGCTGGCGGAAGGAGCCGGGTGGCAGCGGCAGCGGCAAGCGGTCCAGCCGGTTTTGAATCAGGCCGCCGCGCCGACCTCACCCGATGTGCTCTCCAACGGCTGGCAGACGCGCCTCGACCGCTGGTCGGCGGTGAATCGCATCGATCTCGATGAAGAACTGCGTGCCGGGTGGATGGAGCAATGGCTGTGGCAGTTGACGGGGCTCGACCCCACCCCGTGCGTGGCACCTCTCCGGCAGTCGCTGCGCGGCGTGCAGTCTGCCCTGCTGAGGCAACTATTCCAGGTGTTTCTGCCTCCCCGCTGGTGGCCCTGGTGGGGTCGGCGGGATGAACGGCAGGCTCTGCGCACGTTCCGTCGCCTCACCCGCGAACTCTGGGAGCAAGCGCTGCCGGGCAGCCGGTATCACCACCTGCGGCAAACCCTCACCACCCACGGCACATCCGCCACCGCCGGTCTGGATGAGGCCCGCACGCTGCTGTTCAATGGTTACGAAACCACCACCTGCGGGCTGCTGTGGACGCTGTGGCATCTCGCCAGACACCCCTCGTGGCAGGATCGGGTGGTCACAGAGATTGCGGACCAGTGCCACTCGCAGGGGCCGCGCGACTCGACTCTTCTCTCCGCCTGCTGGCACGAAGCCCTGCGGCTGCATCCTCCGGCCTACCTGCTTTCGCGCGAGGTCTGCGAACGGGTCGAGATTGCCGGTCGGTCGCTCTCGGCGGGTGACCAGGTCTTTCTGTTTCTGCCTCTGCCACACCGTGATCCCCGCGCGTTCGAATCTCCCGACGAGTTTCGTCCCGAACGGTTCCTGCATCCGGCCGCCCACCCCACGGCGGCTGGCGGGTGGCTTCCGTTTGGCCAGGGGCCCCGGGGCTGTGCCGGTGAAGCGTGGGCCGGCCAAATCTGCCAGCAACTGCTGCTTCCCCTATTGCGGCAGCACCGTCTGACGGTTTGTGAAGAGACTCCCGAACCGCGCCCCCAGTTCGGCTTCGCACTGGCACCCGCGGCCCCGGTGTGGGTCGCCCGGGCCCCCCGGTGAAGGAGAGTTTGGCCGTGAGCAGGTGCGGATCAGGAGGGGGGACGCCAGCCGGCGTCCCGCGATTTTCTTGCGGCCATCCCGTCGGTTTCTGATAGGATATGGGAAGACAACTGCGTCACTTCAGACCCTTCCTGCCGCCGCGCCGCCATGTGGAAACGACTTCTCCCCCTTGCCGTCGTCGCAGGCCTTGTGGGATTGGTCGCGGCGTCGATTCGGCTGCCAGTCTCGCCCCGCCCCGCCTCGCCGGAAGTGGGCCTGCCCAGCGAAGATTTGGCGCCGACAGTCCAGGCCGTCAATCGGCTGTTTGAGACCCGCTGGCAACAGGCCGGGCTGACGCCGGCCGTGCCGTCCGCCGAGCTGCAGGTGCTGCGCCGGCTCTCGTTGGCGCTGCAGGGAACGATTCCGTCTCTGGAAGAGATTCGCGAGTTTGAGGCGGACCGCCGTCCGGATCGGCTCTCTCATTGGACGGGCCGGATGCTGGCCGACTCCCGGTTTGCCGACTATTTCGCCGAGCGCCTGGCCCGCGCCTTCGTCGGGACCGACGAGGGGCAGTTCATCGTCTACCGCCGCGATCGTTTTACGCAGTGGCTTTCCGGTCATCTCCAGAGGAATACTCCCTACGACCAACTGGTTCGCGAGATGGTTTCGGCAACGGGGGTGGCCACGGGCAAGCCTGCGGTCAATTTCGTGCTGGCTGCCTTCGCCAATGACCAACTCGACTGTCAGAAACTGGCGGGCAAGACGGTGCGGGCG
>CAIOTJ010000325.1 GCA_903861195.1 uncultured Planctomycetaceae bacterium
AAGCCCAACGAGGGGACCCTGACACACCGGTTGCAGGTGCTGCAGGATGCGGGGGGAGTGGCCGAAGAACTGTACCGCTCGGTTTTCGCCCGGCCTCCCGATGCCGAGGAGCGCGAACAGTTGGTGCGCTGGCTGAGCCCCCCCTCGGCAGCACCCGACGGTTCCAGCCCCGCTGCCGACCGTGCGGCCCTCGTTCAGGAACTGGTCTGGGGATTGCTGACTTCGACCGAATTCCGGTTTATTCCCTGATCGCCCCGACTCACCCGCCCGGTCACTGGGCCACTGGCCACAGCAGTTCGCGACCTTCCGACGGAGGACCATGATGAATCGACAACACTCTCCCCAGTGCCAGACGCCCCAGCATGTGCTGGGGCGCCGGCAGTTTCTGGGAGAGACCCTGGGGGCGGTCGGCGGTCTGGCCGGTGTCAGTCTGCTGGCGGAACCGGCTGGGGCGGCCGAGCTGTCGCAACAGGGCAAGTCGGTCGTGGTGATCTTCCTGGATGGAGGAATCAGTCAGTTCGAATCGTGGGATCCCAAGACCGATCTCGACACGGGTGGCCCGTTTCGGGCAATTTCCACGTCGGTTCCGGGAATCCAGGTTTCGGAACTGTTGCCCTACACCTCCCGACACCTGCACCGGATGGCGCTGATCCGCAGCATCAGCACCGATCTGGACGATCATGGCCTGGCCAAGAACATCGTGCGGGCCGGCCGTCAGACCCGCACGGCCACCGAATATCCCGAGCTGGGGGCGGTGGTCGCCAAGGGGCTCGAACGCCCCGGGTTCCCCCTTCCCGGCCACATCCGCACGATGGTCTCCGGGGTGGGGGGCCGCGGCCGGGACGCATCTTACCTCGGTCCGGGATACGCCAGTGTCTCCGTGGGGGCCGAGGCGGGGGGAATTGTGAACAACAAGCTGCCGGAGGGGCTGACGGTCGAGGCCGACAACCGCCGGCACGACTGGCGGCGGTTTGTGAACGACCGGCATCGCCGGCGGGTGCGGTCGGCCGAGATCGATGCCTATACACAGACCTTCGAACAGTCCCGCCGGCTGATGGAACGCCGGGAGTTGTTCGACATCGCCGCCGAGCCGGCCGCCGTGCGCGACGCCTACGGCCACAGCGAGTTTGGCAAGCAACTGCTGCTGGCCCGGCGGCTGGTCGAGCAGGAGGTGCCGTTCATCGAGGTCAGCCACGCCGGCTGGGACTTTCATCACAACAACTTCGAGTTCCACCTGCATTACGTGGCCGACTTCGACCGCCCGTTCGCCCACTTCCTCGATGATCTGGCCGAGCGGGGGCTGCTTTCGCGCACCCTCGTGATTGTGATGACCGAGTTTGGCCGGACCCCCAAGATCAACCCCGGCTATGGACGCGATCACTATCCGGCGGCATGGTCGATTGCCATGGCGGGATGTGGGATCCACCACGGGGCTGTGATTGGCAAGACCGACGCGAAGGGGATCGAGGTGACCGACCGGAAGGTCGACCACCGGCATCTGTTCCACACGTACCTGCGGGCGGTGGGGATCAAGTCGTCGGGTGACTTCCGGATCGGGGGGCGCGCATTCCCGATCGCCGACCCTGCCTACGGACCCATCGAGGAGTTGTTGGTATGACCCTTCCCCGGTTCGATGAACCCAAGGCGAAGCCCGAACCGCGATTCGATCCGCGGGCGACCCATACGACCCACGACTGGGCCCATTCGGCCCGGCTGTTGTGCTGCCGGGTGGATCCCACCGGCCGGTTTGTCTGCGCGGGTGCGACCGACCACACCGTGCAGCGGTGGGAAATCGCCACCGGGACGAAGGTGCCTCTGGCGGCCCACACCAACTGGGTCTCGGCCCTGGGGTTTTCGCCCGACGGCGCCACGCTGTACTCGGGAAGCTACGACGGCCGACTGATTGCCTGGGAAACCGCCGCGGCGGCTCCGCAGCCGGTCCGCACGACTCCCGCGCACGAGGGCTGGCTGCGGGCGATTGCCCTCAGTAGTGACGGCCAGTGGATCGCCACCGCCGGGAATGATCGCCTGGTGAAGATCTGGTCGGCCGCCACGGGAGAGAAGGTGCGGGAACTGTCCGGTCATTCCCAGCACGTATTTTGCGTCCAGTTTGTCCCCGGGACCCGCGAGCTGGTGAGTGGCGACTGTCTGGGGAACATTCACCACTGGAATGGAGAGGATGGCAAACTGCTGCGGCAATTCGAGGCCCGCGATACTTCTTTTCTGATTGCCGACATTGCCCCGTTTGGCGGGATTCTGAATCTGGCGTTCAACCGCGACGGCAGCCGGCTGACCGCCGCGGGCCATTTCAAGGTATCGAACGCCCCGGCTGGCAACCGGCGGGCGGTCGCCACCACGTTTGACTGGAAGAGCGGCGAGCGGGTCGTGCGGCAGGAATCGGTCAAGGAAGAACGCGATGCCACCCTCTGGCGGGCCGTGCATCATCCACGGGGCCCGATGCTGGGGATCATCGCGAAGGAACTGGGGTTCTGGGAGCCTGAGTCGGTCGAGCTGTTTCATTTGCTGAAGACCCCCAGTGAGATGTTCGATTTCGACTTGCATCCGAACGGTCTGGATCTCTTCACAGCTCATTTTGACGGGCATCTGCGGGTGCACCGCTGCGCCCCGGCCTGACGATGGGCAGAGCCTGACCCCGGCCATGCCGTTGGCAGGGTTGTGAGGGGGTCGAACCCGGAGCGCAGCCCGTCGGGAGCGATTCACAAAGGCCTCTCACAGACCCGAACGCCGACCGATTTATACGGTCTCAAACACCACGGTCGTGACTGGTTCGGCCTCTTCGGCCTCGACCGCATCTCCCTCGGGAGTGCCCTTCGGCCAGATGTGGAATCCCCCCCGTCCCGCGATCTGCGGGATCTCCCACAGGCCCCAGATGCCCTTTCCCTCGGCATACCCCTGGTAGGCGACGTCGTGTCCCTTGAGGTAGCGCTTCGTCCACCAGCACTTGCCATCGTCGATCTGGTATCGACCCTTGACGATGAACTCCCCCACCCAGTCGGCCCCCGCCCCCGAGATCAGCCCGTCTTTGAAGAACAGGTCGAGTTCGGTCCGCGAGCGGGAATTCCATTGGATGAAATAGCCGACCCACGTTCCCGAGGGGAAGCGGTCGTCAGTTTCGCAGGTGGGAACGTCGGGCAGATCATCATCGTGCATGGCACACCCCTTTCCGGGGGCAAACCGTTCCGGCCGGTCTCGGTCGACCAACTCGGCCATTCACCACGAATGGACGGGGCACCCAGACAGACCGCCGGTTATCGTATGGGGCTGTCCAGCGGGGAATCAACGGGTGCTTCACGCCCCGCTCCGTCCCCTTCGCCAGACCGGCGCGGTCGCGGATCGAATCCCGGGCCCCACCGGCCCGCCCGCCGATCTCAGGCCCGCCTCTTCAAAACGGAACACCCAGGTCTTCGAACCACGGCGGATTGTCGCCCCAGCGGCTGGGGTTGATGCCGGGGGCTTCCGTCCGCATGCCGGTCGGTTTGTGTTCCTGGTGCCAGTTGGCCCCGGTGGTGTTGAGGCTCTGGAGGAACGGTTTGGCGATCTCGGGAGCCTGGGCGACCAGTTGCGGGTCCCAGTCGTCGACCGGCTGGATTGGCCCGGCCCAGGCGGGGCGATAGCCCAGCTGCAGCAACTCGCGCGGCTGCGTGTCGCGGTTGGGATGGCTGCCGTGCAGCAGCAGCGAGGGAATGATGACCGCCGAACCGGCGGGAACGACCAGCGAGATCTCTTCGGGGTGCGACTTGTAGCGCACGTAGGGGCTCGCCTCGGCATGAAACGAGAGGTGCGAGCGGGGAATGAGCCGAAAGGGGGCCCGCTCGGGGGTCAGGTCATCCAGGTAGTACAACACACGGATGAGGCGCGGGCAGCTGCCTTCCCAGCCGAAGAGATTCGAGCCGTGCGGCTGGCCGTCGGTGTGCATCGAGATCCCGGGGGAGCCGGGGAGGGTGCGCTGGAAGAACCCGCGGGTGAAGACGATATCGGGCCCCATGAGGGCGGTGAGGAAGTCGATCATGGGGGGCAGGCCGATCAGCTCGCAGGCGGCCCGGCTGAGCCATTGAGGCTGCACGGTGGAGCGGGTCTGGGCGGCGCTGTAGGAGGTGTGCCCCATCTCGGCCGCCGCGAGTTCCTGCTGGATGCGGGCGATCTGCGCGGGGGGGATGATCGACGGCAGCACGACATAGCCCTCGACCTCAAAGTGGCGGATCTGCTGCGGCCGGGTGAACTGCGACCAGTCGGTGTGGTCGAGTTGCATGAAGCCGATGTCGTCGTCGGGGGTGGGGGTCATGGGAGGGCAGCAAAACTGGAGAGGGAAACCTGGACGGCTCCAGTGTAATGAGGCTGTCCTCAAACGCAAAAAGCCTCGATGATCTGGACATGGTGGAATCGAACGCGTCGGCCCGGATCTGGCCGGCCGGCAGACACCCAGCCTGCCGGACACAGGGTGATCCAGCCAACCCGCAGCACTCAGACTTCCGGGCGAGTCACCCTTCCTAAACTACGGGAGGGCAGTCTCCCGACACGCCCTTGAACTGGATTGGACTGTTTTGGTTTGCGTTGTAGGCTGGGACCCAAACGGCGGCGGCGTTTCGGAACAGAGCCAACACAACAAGATAGTTATTGTCTCCAACGTTCGCCCCACCAATGCGGTAATCCCTCTGGACTCCACTGTAGAGACCGTTTTGAAATTTGATGGAGTTCTGGGCCTGGGTGCCGTAGTCAATCACTTGCCAACCAGTCGCAGTCAGTCCCGATGGACTGGCCACCGGAGGCAAGTCGCTGGCCGGGATGGGCATTTGACCAAAGATCTTGCCAGCCACCTTGATGAGACCCGACGTGGGCTGTGCCGCCGTTGCCTGACATTGACACAACTTCCTGTTGTTTTGATCGATGGTGTACGAATTCAGCGGAGCTCCCCGCTGGAATGGTGGCTGCGGTTGAGTGACCGTGAACTGTTCAGCGCTCATTGTTCAAACTCCAGTTGGGGAGACGTCAACTCGACTGCACTTTTTTGCAACACAAATCCAAAGGGAGCCCTCACAGATCCAATCGCTGCGAAATCCGCTGGGTTCATCGCGATGTTGACCGCAATTCCGTTGATTTCGAGGGTCGTCAATTCTCCTGCCACGAATCGCAGAGAAATCTCAAAGTCCTGTGGTGGTGGCGTCTCATGGAACATTTCCTGCTGCCAAAACGGGCGTATGGGAGACACCATGGCCTGTAACTCATCAACACCAAACAAGGTTTGATGGGCCCAGATTTTGGGGACCTCGTTCTCCGGATGAGTCATATGAAACAGGAGCCCCCCAAATTCCACCTTGCCCGAAGGCAATTCCCGCCAGTTGTAGAAAAACCCCCAGCCATCGAATCTGTCGGCCCGCATTCTCCACGTCACCCGCCGGAGATTTCGTTCCGCTGTGAGCGCAAACGGAATGAACTGCGGATAATCTGATTTCAGGAGCAACCACTCTCCATCAGGTATCAGGAAACTCCGCTGTTCTTCCCGTCGATTTCGAAATCTCAGCAGTCCCGGAGGAACCGCCCGCCCACCTTGCCACTTTCGACGATGGGCGGCCGACCCCTCCGCAATCAGCATTCGTCCTGGTGCCAACTCCTCCACTGCCGGTTGCTCAACGGAAGGCGGGGAATCCAAACTTGCCAATCCCACGCGAATTGACCTGCCAGCAAAATCGTCGGGGACAGCGTGCGGCGCATTCGATCGGACAATGGAAGGCAGGGTCAAAACCCCCACCAACAACACCAGGAGCAGACTTCCCGCCACCGCCAACAGCCACACGGGAAGAGCGGACTTGATGACTGGCCTGGCCTGCCCAATGGGCTGCGGCGGCTCCAACACCCCGCGCAGCCGCCGTGCCACATCCCCCGCCGTGATGTTTCGCTTCGTGACATCCTTGTCCAGCATCGACAGGCAGACGGCCTGCACCTCGTCGGGAATCTCGCCATTCAACTCCCGGGGAGGCTGCGCTCGACTTTCCGGCTGCGCCAGCCACTTCTCGTGCAACACGCTGTTTTCCAGCCCCGGCCGTCGCCCCGTCAGCCACTCGTACAGCACCACCCCCAACGCATAGATGTCGGTCCGCCCCCCTGTGATCCCTGCGGCCGTCTCCCCCTGCTCGGGTGCCTTGTAACACCAGGTCCCCCCGGTCGTCGGCCCCTCGCGCACCTGCTGCTCTTCACTGGTGGCCAAGCCAAAGTCGGCCAGATACACCTGCCCCTGCTCGTCCAGCAGCACGTTCGCCGGCTTGATGTCCCGATGATAGATCTGCTGCGCATGCGTCAGACCCAGGGTCTCCGCCAACTCGGCCACCACCCGGCACGCCTCACGCCAATCCCGGGGACGTTCCCGAATCCGCCGTTCCAACGTCCCTCCCGGCAGAAACCGGGTCACCAGATAGGGCCAGCCAGCAATCACGTCGGCGCTCAGTACCTCGAGGACCGCCGCCCCCTGCCTCCGCAGCACTTCCAGCTTCTGTCCTTCGGCAAAAAACGAGGACTGATAAGGCGAGTTCAAATGCTTGGGACGCAACAGCTTGATCGCCACCGGCCTGTGCAGCAGCGTGTCCCACCCCTTCCAGACTTCGCCAAACCCCCCCCGCCCCAGGAACTCTTCCAGACGATAGCACCCCAACATCACCCCCGCCTGCCAGGGACTGGGATCCTCCACCGGAAGTCGGCGCTGACCCGGTTGCCCCTGGACCGGATCCATTTGGTCAGGATCAATCTGGGTCGGCACAAACGTTTCCTGGGCCGGGGTTGCCACCGACCACTCCACCTCAGCCCGAGTATTCTCCCCTGACTGCCCCCGCGTCGAAAACGCGATGCTGATGGCGTCTGACGCTGCGGGATACCGTTGCCGATATTCCTGCTCACTCGCCTCTTCCCCCCGCTCTCGCCGGGCCTGCACTTCAATCCGCAGCAGGTTCATCAAAGCCGACGATTGCTCCTCCCACGGCAGCCTTTGCAAAAACGAGTCGAGATCGGGTCGGCTGCCGCTGCACCAATTCTCGGCGAACTCGCCGCACAGCCTTTCAACACGGGACTGCACTCGGGTCGGCTCGCCCCCCCCGTCGGACTGTTGCTGCTCGGCCATCCCCTGCACCCTTTCCATCGTCCGCAGCGGTCCGATCTGACCTGTCCAACCGTCATTCGCCGATCCACGGATGGATCATCCTCCGGCGGCACTCTCCTCAATGAGAAGTCAAATCCGAGTGAGGAATGCGACATTCCTCTGGGAATTCCTTTGGGAAAGACCGGTTTTCCCCCCGGACCAAGGTTGCGGCTCTGCCACACACTGCCGGTCCGGCCCCTGCTTCCACCTGGTCCCGGCCTCTTCCCACGCCCCGCCCGGCCACTGGTCCCGACTCCGCGCCCGAGTCGCCCCATTTGATCTTCAGTCGAACTCGATGGCAGACTCTTCGCAGCTCCAATTCCCAACCCCTGAGCGCGCCATGGCCGACCTCCAGTCTCCCAACGTCCTGTATTTCAAGGGGGTCCTGATGCTGTTGTGCGGCGGACTGGCCGCCGGGCTGGTCATCGCCCGCCTCCCCGACTGGTCCAGCGTCGCCCTGCTGGCCATCGCCATCTGGGGCTTCTGCCGGGCGTACTACTTCGCGTTCTACGTCATCCAGCATTACATTGATCCGGGATATCGTTTCGCCGGCCTGTTGGCGTTTGTGCAGTACCTCTGGCGACGCCCCCACCCCCCGCACGACCCGCCCCCCTCGGCACACTCCGACTGACCTCCTCTCCTCTGGAACTTCGCATGGCGCGACGTCTCTTCTTGTTCCTCGCCGGTTGGTCTCTGGTCGCGCTCCCCAACCCCGGTTCCCTGGCGCAGGCCCAGACTCTCGAAGCGACCCTGCTCAAGGAACCGGTCGAGCGCCTGGTGCAATCAGTCCAGGCCGAGGGAGACCCCCGCCGGGGGGCCGTGCTGTTCCATCAACCCTATCTCGGCTGCACCCAGTGTCATGCCGCCGGGCAGGGGGAAAAGCCGCTCGGTCCCGACCTGACCCGCTGGGACCAGCCCCCCACCGCCGCCCACCTCGTCGAAGCGATCCTGCAGCCCTCGAAACAGATCCGCAAAGGCTACGAGACCCTGACCATCGAGCGGACTTCCGGCCAGACCCAGACCGGGTTGCTGGTGGAACAAACCCCGGCAGCCGTCGTGCTGCGCGACCCCCGCGATGCCGGCCGCCCCACCACCATCCCCCGCGCAGAAATCGCTGAACTGCAGCCCAGCGACCAATCGCTCATGCCGGCCGGGCTGGTGAACGTGCTCGCCAGCCGCCAGCAGTTCCTCGACCTCGTCAGCTACCTTCGCGAGATCGCGACCGGCGGCCCCGCCAAGGCGCTCGAACTGCAGCCCGACCCCTCCCTGTACGCCCCCCCTGCCCTCCCCGATTACGAACAGAAACTCGACCACCGCGCCCTCATCGCCGGTTGGAACGAACAATCTCTCGCCCGGGGGGAGGCGATTTACAACCGCGTTTGCGGCAACTGTCACGGCACTCCCACCCAGCCCGGCTCGCTTCCCACCTCGCTCAAGTTCGCTTCGGGGAAATTCCGGAATGGGGCCGAACCCTTCGCGATGTACCAAACCCTCACCCGCGGGTTCGGCCTGATGGCCCCCCAGACGTGGATGGTCCCCCGTCAGAAATACGATGTCATCCATTACATCCGGGAACGTTACCTGCGCGAGTTGAATCCCTCGCAGTACGTTCCCCTCACCGACGATTATCTCGCCAGCCTCCCCGCTGGAGACACCCAGGGCCCCGAGCCCTCGCGGATCGAACCCTGGTCGGCCATGGACTATGGCCCCAGCCTGATTGGCACCTACGAGGCAGGGAACAACGCCGACAACTTCGCCTACAAGGGAATTGCCGTGCGGCTCAATCCCGGCCCGGGGGGCGTCGCACGCGGCGACCACTTCCTCGCGTTCGACCATGACACCCTGCGTGCCGCCGCCGCCTGGAGCCGGCGGCCAGGTCAACCGGGCTTTGTCGACTGGCACTCGATTCTCTTCGACGGACAACACGGCGTGCATCCCCGCCTGGTGGGAGATGTGTGGTGGGCCAACCGGACTGGCCCCGGCTGGGCCCGCCCAGGCACCAGCGATTTCACCGACCCCCGGTTTCGCGGACGAGACAACCGCCCCTACGGCCCCCTCCCCCGCGACTGGGCCCAATACCGGGGTCTGTATCACCATGGTCCCGAGGTCAGCTACCACTACACCGTGGGCGAGACTCCGGTCTACGAATTGCCCGGACTGGTCGAACTGACCGCACCGGCCGCCACGCCACCGGCGAAGTCAGACTCCCAGATTGCCCCGACCGCCACCCCGCCCATCATCACCCGCACTCTCGAACTGGGCCCGCGCCCGCAGACGTTGCGGGTGCAGGTGGCCCAGCTCGCGGAGGCCACTCCTCCCCTGCAGCACCTCGCCATGGGAAGTGCCCAGGGGGTGCTGTTCGGATCCGTTCCCAGAGGTGACAACTCAGGGACACCCACAGGCCCGCTCACTTTCGATGGGGGGCAGTACGCCGAGATGGCCACCCCGGCCGAACTGGACCTGTCACGCACCGACCTCACGGTCCTGGCGTCGATCCAGACCACCGTTGGCGGTTCTCTCTTCTGCCAGACCTCGGCGGGGGAGAACTGGGTCCCCGGCGGAAGATCGTTGTTCGTTCGCGACGGACGGCTCTGTTTTGACATGGGTTGGGTTGGCGTGGTGACGTCGAAACAACTGGTGGCCGACGGGAAGCCCCACGTCGTCGGCTTCGCCTGGAATCACCAGACGGGCGAGATCGAGTTGTTCGTCGATGGAGTATCGGCAGGAACGGGGACACTGAAGGGGAACCAACAGCTCGCCGAGCCACTCACGCGGATCGGTTTCACCGCCGGCGACTTCCCCGCCCCGCAAAGCGCGTGGAAGGGACGGCTCGACCGGGTGGTCGCCTGGAAGGGCCAGCTCCCCCTGGCCGCTCTTCGCGACCTGTCGCGCGAACTGGGGAAGTCTCCCGCGACATTCGCCCCCCCCACCCCGGCTCCCGTCGCGAATTGGCGAATGTCGGGAGTGGCTGCCGACAAACTGACCAGCAGCGGATCGGTGAAAGCCCCCCTGCGCGTCCACGCCACCGGCGCACCGGTCACTGCAGGCCCCCCCGCGGTGCTGGCCGGAATCTCCCCAGTTCTGCCCGGACTGGAGTGGGAAGTGATCGAGGACCGGCTGGTACTGACCATTCCGGCTGGAAACGACCCGGTGCGGACCACGATCTGGACGACGGCGGCCTCTGACGGAGACCCTCGCGATCAAATCGGAAAGATTGCCGCCGCCTGCCCAGCGCGCGACCTGCAACCGCTGCGGCAGGGTGGTCCCCCGCGCTGGCCCGGCCGGCTGGCCGTGCCGGTCCGCCGCGGAGCCGACACCGGCCCCCTCGCGGTCGATGAACTCACCCTGCCGTTGTCCAACCCATGGCTGGCCCAGATTCGTCCGACCGGGCTCGATTTTCATCCCGATGGAGACCGCCTGGCGGTCTGCACCTGGGATGGCGATGTCTGGCTGGTGCGGGGTCTGTCGAAGCTCGACGCCGCACCGGCCGCCGCGAGTGAGCCCCCCACCCTCGATTGGCAACGCATTGCCTCGGGGCTCTTCCAGCCGCTGGGGCTCAAATACGTGCATGGCAAGATTCACCTCACTTGCCGCGATCAGTTGGTGGTGTTGCACGATCTCAATGGGGATGAAGAGACCGACCATTACCAGTGCCTCAACAACGATCACCAGGTGACCGAGCACTTCCATGAATTCGCCATGGGATTGCAGACCGATGCCGAGGGGAATTTCTACTACGCCAAGTCGGCACGGCACGCGCTGCCCGCCCTGGTTCCGCACCATGGGACGCTGCTGAAAGTCGCCCCCGATGGTGGGCGGACCGAGATTCTGGCCACAGGGTTCCGGGCGGCCAATGGCGTCTGCCTCAATCCCGACGGGTCGTTCATCGTCACCGACCAGGAGGGGCATTGGAACCCCAAGAACCGCATCAACCGGGTCGAGCCCGGGAAGTTTTATGGCAACATGTACGGCTACCACGACATCACCGATTCCTCCGACAGCGCGATGGAGCCGCCGCTGTGCTGGATTACCAACGCCTTCGATCGCTCTCCCGCCGAGTTGCTGTGGGTGACCAGCCCGAAGTGGCGGGGGCTGGAAGGACGGCTGCTGAACTTCAGCTACGGGTATGGAAAGATCTTCGTGGTGCCGCACGAAAACCTCGACGGCAGGTGGCAGGGGGGCATGGTTGAGCTGCCGTTGCCCACGTTTCCCACCGGACTGATCCGCGGGCGGTTCTCGCCGTTTGACGGGCAGCTTTACACCTGCGGCATGTTCGCCTGGGCGGGGAGCGCGACACAGCCGGGGGGGCTGTACCGGGTGCGTCGGACCGAGCAGCCCTTGTTTGTTCCGGTGGAACTGCACACCACGCACACGGGGCTGCGGCTGACGTTCAGCGAGCCGCTCGACCCCGCCTCGCTGCGTGAGGAGGGAAGCTGGGGGGTGAAGGTGTGGGGGTTGAAGCGGTCGGCCAACTACGGATCGGGGCACATCGACGAGCACCGGCTGGAGGTGACCGGGGCCACCCTCGAGAACGACGGCCGGACGGTTCGGCTCGACCTCGACGGCCTGCAGCCCACCTGGGGCATGGAGGTGCGGTACAACCTGCGCAGCCCCACCGGGGCGCCGGTTCGCGGCGTGCTGCACAATACGGTGCATCGGCTGCCCGAGTCGAAGTGAGAGGCGAACGGGATGGGCCGATCGCGGCAGCGAAACCACGATCGGCCCACTCGTCATCCCCACTCGTCAACTGAACTGGCACGCCCATCACGCCCGGCGCTCTCAGGACGCCAAGCGGCGGTCCGCACGCCAGGCACACCCACTCGCCGATTCGCAGACGACCACTTCGGGCCGGGCTGTTTTGCGGTGGCGGGCCCTGGCCTGCTGCTGAGACCGGTTCACAGCGACTTCAGGTATTCCAGCAGGGCCTTTTTGTCGCTCTCGGGAAGATCGGTTCCAAACTCGTGGCCGGCCCGGCTGTTCCCCGAACCCAGGTCCGAGGCATCGGTTGTCTTGAGTTTGAAGTTGAACTTCTTCTGGCTCCGGGCGAGTCCCACCCGTTCCAGGTCGTATTCGGGACCAACTTCAAATTCAGTTGGCCGTTTGTCCACAGGCTCCAGCAGGTCGGCCAGGGTGGGAACCGAGCCATTGTGCAGGTAGGGGGCCGCCGCCCAAATTCCCTGCATCACCCGCGACTCGTAGGCGTTGATCTTCGGTCCGTCATCCCCATTCAGTGCGGCCTTCAACCCCTTGAGGTCCTCCACCGACGGAAACGCGTCCTTCAAATCATCAAACTTCTTCTGCATGTCGTCCGGCATTTTCTCGATTCGCAAACCATCGATGTCCGGCAACACCGCTTCGAGTCGGGTCGCCACAGCGGCTTCTCTTTTGAATGGGGCCTGCAAAATCGCCCCCAGCACCACTGTCCGCAGAATCTGGAAGGCGGGCTCCTCGGCCTCCAGGGGATCACTGAAGGGAAGACCGTACCCCTGGAGAATCCCCGTTTTCGCCGTGCGCGACAGCAGTTGGAACTCGCGAGTGTCGGTCCCGACATTGTCGATTGGCGTCTTCCAGGTTGTGCCCAACAGCGAACTCTCCTCCTGGATTCTGTGACAGTCCGCGCAACTTCCACCCTCCATTTTCCGATAGAAGACTTCCTCACCTTTCTTCGACAGTTCGGCGTCGATTTTGCCAGGAAACTTCGGCACGGGGATTTTTTTGATCAGGTCTTCGAGTGTGGCCAAGCCCAGGAAGTTGGCGGAGTTGTCAGTGATGTAATCCACACGAAACAGCGGGCTCCAGGCGGCCGGCTTCGGATGCAGGTGACCAAACACGCCGTAGACCTCGCCCAGGTTCCGCGCCAGCCCCAGCAGATCGTTGCCGTTCTTGGCGAACCCGGGCCATTGGGTGCGATCCTGAATGGCGGCGTTCCAGAGAAACGGATACCGGGCCGGGGCGTCGGCCTTGAGAATGTTCTCGGGAATCATGCCATTGGCGGTCTCCGCGATGTCGAGCCCCGTCACGCGGTTGAAGATCATGCCGACGGCATCCAGTCGTCCAGGCCCCCAGGGGCTGTCCGTGGGCAGCGACAAGGAGGTGATGGTGTGAAATCGCCGGTACCACACCTCGACCGCCTGCTTCAATTTCCCCGCGGCATTCGCGTCATTCCCGCCAGGCAGCACCTCCTTGGCGAACTCGGCAAACACTTCAGAAGACTTCAGAGTGCGGTCCACAGCCGCATCCAGATCGGCCAGAAAACTCTGGAAGTCGACCATCGCCGGCCCGCCGTCAATCCGATACGCCTTCCCCGCCATCTCGATCTGCCGGGTATGACACGCCGCACACGTCATTCCCACAAACTCTTCTCCCGCCTCGCCATTCTTCGTGAAGCCAATCGGCAACGAAGAATCGGGAGCCAATTCGTTGGGGAGATAACCATACCGGGAGAGATGCTCGGCCCCAAACGGCTGGTTGTTGGTCTGCTTGAGCGCGAGAAACCACCGCAGCGGAATCAACTGCGAACCTTGGTCCTGCGTATAAAACGCCGCCCGCTCGTCATTCCCCCAGTCGGCACTGGTTCCCAGCACTTCGGGCCCACCCGAGGAGGGACTGGGAGAGGGACTGGGCGTTGGAGAGGGAGTGGGGGTCGGCGTCGGCCCCGGCTGGTTGCACCCCGTCGCCAACCACATCACAACAACACACATTACGGCACGTTTCGAAATCGGCATGATCACTCCAGGGACGGGGAAAACACATCGAAAACACATCTTGGCTGGATCGGCGATTGACCGTTCTCTCTGCTTATACGCGCGCGACTGTGAACAAACAAGAACAGGTTCACGAAAATCCGAAGACCATGGTCACAGACCAGCATTCGGATTGCGAGGTTCGCCCCTCTCATCACAAATTACCGTGCTGCACTCCAGACACATTTTGTCGCCCACACGATCCCAACCGTCGCCCCTCCCTCGGCAACCCCCCCTCCCTCGCCTACACTGCCCCGAGTCAACAGGTGCTTTCTCTGCAAGGTGTGCGGCGATGGATTTGAGACTGGCGGGACGGGTGGCGGTGGTCACGGGGGGAGGCAGTGGAATTGGCTTGGCGATTGCCCGGCGGTTCGCCGAGGAGGGGGCCCGGGTGGCGCTCTGGGACCGGAATCCCGCGGTGGCCGAGACGGCCAGGCAACTCTCCAACGAAGCGGGGGTCCCGACCGTGGGAGTCATGGTCGACATCACCGACGAAGGGGCCGTGCTGCAGGCGACCGAGACCAGCCGCGAGGCCCTCGGCCTCTGCGATCACCTCGTGCACGCCGCCGCGATTGGCAGCGGCAAATTTGGGTTCCCGTTCACCAACCTGCAGCCGGCCGACTGGCGCTCGTCGCTCGAGGTGAACATCATGGGGATGGTGCATGTCGCTCATGCCGTCGCGCCGACGATGATTCCCCGGAAGACCGGCACGCTGGTCTTCATCGCCTCGGTGGCCGGGCAGATTGGCAGCCAGACCGACCCTCCTTACAGCGCGGCCAAGGCGGCGAACATCAACTTCGCACAGTGCCTCGCCAAGGACCTCGCCCCCCACGCAATCCGGGTCAACACCGTCTGTCCGGGAATGGTGCAGACTCCGTTGAACCGTTCCGTCTGGCAAGCCTGGAACGAGCAGCAACCGGCCGACAAACGGCGCTCGTATGAAGACTGGGCGGGAGACAAGGTGAAGTCGGTCGTCCCGCTGGGTCGGTGGCAGACCCCGGAGGACATCGCCGACATGGTCGTCTTCCTGTCTTCCGACCGGGCCCGCCAGGTCACTGGCCAGACCATCAACGTCGACGGCGGTTTTGTGATGCACTGGTGAGGCCGCGGCCCGTGCCCGCCCGGGGTCATCGCGGGGACCTTCCGTGGCCCTCCTTCCCGTGGCGCGGCGTGTGACGTCTGGAGGTGTCGAGCGAGATCCACCAGGAACCTGCCTCCGCACTCGTCCCCCCCCGCTTTCAACACCGGTTGTTTGGGCTTTCCCAGGCAGCGTATACTCATTCACTCAGGTCCGCAGGGACCTCCGTTGCAGGTTCACCTTCCCTGTCCTTTGGACTGATCCGTCGTGCGCTTCTCCAAGCCGATCCATGTCATCGCAGGCTGCCTCGCCCTGGTGGCCGCACTCTTGGGATCCACGTCGACCACCGTTTTGGCGCAACAGACTCTGCCCCCTCCGGCCGAGCGGACCGTCGATTTCGAGACCGACATCCGCCCGTTGTTTGCGCTGCATTGCGATTCCTGCCATGGGGCGAAGAAGCAGCTGTCTGGCTTCCGCCTGGATCGCGAGGGCGAGGCCCTGCGGGGTGGTGACAATGGCCGGGCTTTCACGCCGGGACAAAGCGCCGACAGTCTGTTGGTGAAATACATTGCCGGACTCGACCCCGACATCCTCATGCCTCCCGAGGGGGATCTGCTCTCAGACACCCAGGTCGGATTGATTCGGGCCTGGATCGACCAAGGGGCCAAATGGGGCCAGGACCGCCCCGCGACGGTGCAGTCCTCCACCAACCAGCGGCACTGGTCGCTGCAGCCTGTTCTGCGACCCGTCCCCCCCGTGGTGCGGCAGACCACCTGGCCCAGAAATCTGGTGGACCGATTTATTCTCCAGAAGCTGGAGACGGAACAGGTGACCCCCTCACCTGAAGCGGACCGGGCCACTCTGTTGCGGCGGCTGTCGTTCGATCTCATTGGCCTGCCCCCCACCCCGGCGGAGTTGGAACAGTTCCTGGCAGATACTCGTCCCAACGCCTACGAGCTGCAGGTCGAACGACTGTTGGCTGCGCCCCATTTTGGCGAACGCTGGGGACGGCACTGGCTCGATCTGGCCCGCTATGCCGACAGCGACGGTTACGAGAAAGATTCCCCCCGGCCCTACGCGTGGCGGTGGCGGCAGTGGGTCATCGAGGCGCTGAATCGGGATCTTCCCTTTGACCAGTTCACCATCGAGCAGCTCGCGGGAGATCTGCTGCCCAACGCCCGCCCCGACCAACAGGTGGCGACCGGATTTCACCGCAACACCCTGACCAACAAAGAGGGGGGAGCCGACCCCGAGGAGTTCCGCGTGGCGGCCGTGGTCGACCGGGTCAACACCACGGGCAGCGTCTGGTTGGGGCTGACCGTCGGCTGTGCGCAGTGTCATTCACACAAGTACGATCCTCTGACGCTGCGCGAGTACTATGGGCTGTTCGCCTTTTTCAACCAGGCGGACGAAGTCGATCTGCCCGTTCCCCTGCCGACCGATGAGAAGGCACTGGTTTCCGCGTTGGTGCAGACCTCTCCCGTGCGGCCGAGCCAGATTCTGCTGAAGGGGGATTTTCTGCGCCCCGGGGAACCCGTCCCGCCCCACACTCCCGACGTGCTGCCTCCCTTGCCGACGCCGGCCAACGGGACTCCCACGCGGCTGGAGCTGGCGCGGTGGCTGGTGAATCCGGGCCATCCGCTGACGGCCCGCGTGACGATGAACCGGGTCTGGCAGCAGCTGTTTGGTCAGGGATTGGTCAGCACACCGGATGACTTTGGCACCCAGGGAACCCCTCCCTCGCATCCCCAACTGCTCGATTGGCTGGCGACGGAATTCATGCTGCCAACGCTGGAAATGGTTCCTCCGCCGATGCCGAGACAGCCACCGGTGTACCGGGGCCCCTGGAGCCTCAAGCGGATGCTCAAGATCATCACGTGCTCGGCCACCTACAGGCAGCAATCGAATCCCCGTCCCGAATTGGGCGAGCGGGATCCCCGGAATGTCTGGTTGGCGCGGCAGAATCGCATTCGCCTTGAGGCGGAAATTGTGCGTGACGCCGCCCTGGCCGCGAGTGAACTGCTGGTACGGACCGTGGGTGGGCCGAGCGTCCGCCCCCCCCAGCCGGCGGGGATTTCGGACCTGACGTACGCCAGCAGAACCCGGTGGACCGAGAGCACTGGACCCGAGCGGTATCGGCGTGGCCTTTATACCTGGTTCCAGCGGACCAGTCCGTACCCGATGCTGATGACCTTTGACGCTCCCGAGTCGAACGTCACCTGCACGCGGCGCGAGCGTTCCAACACCCCTCTGCAGTCTCTGACGTTGCTGAATGATCCGGTCTTCTTTGAGTGTGCGCAGAAGCTGGGGCAGTCGGCGTGGCAGTCGGCGGCTGGTTCCCAGGATCAATTCCTGACCGCACTGACTCGCCGTTCCTTGGGCCGTGACCCCACACCGGAGGAACGGCAAACCGCCGAGGGCGTGTGGATCCGGTTCCGGGACCAACTGCGGAAACAGCCCGAACAAATCCGGCTGCTGCTTGGGTCTCCTCCCTCGACGGATTCAAAAGACACGGCTCCCCCGGCGGAATCGCTGGAGCAGGCCGTGACCGTGCTGATGGCCCGATTCATTCTGAATTTCACGGATTCAAAAGACGCGGCTCCCCCGGCGGAATCGCTGGACCAGGCCGTGGCCGTGCTGATGGCCCGACTCATTCTGAATCTCGACGAATTCATCACCCGCGAGTGATCGTCACCCGCCACTTCCTTCGACCGAACGCCCCATGTCACCCGATTCCGCCACGCAGCTCCACCTGGGACGCCGGCAATTTCTCGCGGGGAGCGCGGGTGGGGCGGGCCTGTTGGCGCTGGCCAGCCTGTTTCGCCAACAGCAACTGCTGGGGGCTCCCGGCGCACCGACTTCGCTCGCGGCACGTCCGGCCCCTTTCCCGCCACGGGTCCGGGCCTGCATTTTCATCTACCTTGAGGGGGCTCCCAGCCAGCTCGACCTGTTCGACCCCAAGCCCCGGCTGAATGAGCTCGATGGACAGCCACTCCCCGAGTCCTTCACCGCCCAGGTGCGGTTTGCGTTTCTGCAGAAGGAGACCGCGCGGCTGATGGGTTCGCCGCGGGTTTTTCGTCCCTACGGGGCGTCGGGCATCGAGCTCTCCGATCTGTTGCCACACCTGTCGCAACAGGTCGACAACATCAGCCTCATCCGGTCCATGCACACCGAGGCCTTCAACCATCATCCCGGCCAGTTGTTGCTGAACACCGGTTCGCAGATGTTTGGCCGTCCCAGCATGGGCTCGTGGCTGGCGTATGGACTCGGTTCCGAGAGCGAGAACCTCCCCGCCTACGTCGTACTGACCGCCGGCCGCGGGACCAGCGGCGGAACCTCGAACTGGAGCAGCGGGTTTCTCCCCTCGAACTACGCCGGGGTGCTGTTCCGCAACCGCGGGGAACCGGTCCTGAATCTGGCGAATCCTCCTGGGGTGACCCAGGAACTGCAGGCGGCGTCGATCGCCGGGCTGGCGGCGTTCAATGGCCGTCGGCAAGCGCGGCTGGGCGATCCCGAGATCGCGAGCCGGATCTCGGCGTATGAATTGGCCTTCCGGATGCAATCGGCGGCCCCCGAACTGATCGATCTCTCGGGAGAGACCGAGGCCACGCATGCGATGTATGGCCTGGGGCGTCCTGAACCTGAGTTGGGGAATTGGCGTGGGGGGCCCAAAGGATGTTTCGAAGCCTTTTCCCGCAATTGCCTGCTGGCCCGCCGGCTGGTGGAACGGGGGGTGCGGTTTGTGAATCTCGTGCATGCCTCGTGGGATCATCACAGCGATCTCGACCGGCAGTTGTCGCTCAGCGCGCAGATGGCCGATCAGCCGGTCGCCGCCCTCCTGGCCGACCTGAAGCAGCGGGGCCTGCTCGACAGCACGCTGGTGGTCTGGGCCAGTGAATTCGGGCGGACCCCCCTGGGAGAAAACCGCAAAGGATACGACAAGGTGACGGGGCGCGATCACCACCCGTTCGCCTTCAGTCTCTGGTGTGCGGGAGGAGGGATCCCGGGGGGCCAGGTGATTGGTGAGACCGACGAGATTGGCTGGCACGTGACCCGCGACCCGGTCCACGTGCATGATCTGCAGGCGACCTGCCTGCACCTGTTCGGCATCGACCATCGACAGTTGACCTATCGCCACCAGGGGCGCGACTTCCGCCTGACCGATGTCGGCGGCAAGCTGGTGCCGCAACTGCTGGGAACGACCTGAACTTTCGGCCGCCAACTGATGCACGTGCCGCAAGGCGTGTGCTGGAGCGCGGGGTTCGCGCACAGGAAGTCGGGCGGGGCAAGGCCAACGGGGGACGGGTGCTGGTCAGCCTCCCTTTCCTTCCAGGGCGCTCCAATCGACCAGCTCGATGGGGGGGCGCACAATCTGGGCGAAGCCAGCCCGCTGAATGGTGCGGATCCCCTTGCCTCCCCGTGAGGTCAGCTCGTATTTCTGCTGACCAAACACCAGTTCTTTGTCTCCGGTTGACAGCACCCGCAGACAATCGCTGGGACGGCTGAGCAGCGCGGCTCCCAGAATGGTGTCGTCGTCGGAAATGCGGATTCCCTTCACTCCCTTGCCGGCTCCCGACAACACCGGCACCTCGTCGATGGCGAAATGCAGCACGCGCGCCTGGGCCGAGGCGAGGAACATCGAGGTCGCCTCGCGCTGCAGGTCAACAAACACCACCTTGTCTCCTGGCTGCAGGCGGCAGAATTTCCGCCCGGCCTTGGTCGACGCCACCCGGAAGGGGGCCAGGGGCACCCGCAGCACCTGTCCCCGGGCGGTCGCCACCACCAGATACGGGGCGGGCTGTTCCTCCCCTTTGACGGTCGAATCGGCCGGAGTAAACCGACCGTCTGTGGTGATGGACGTCACCAGCGAGACTCCATCGCCCATCTTGATGTACTTGGCCAGCGGCTCTCCATAACCGGACGAAGCCGGTATCTGGTCGATTCGCAGCGTATAGGCGATCCCTTCGCTCGAGAAGAAAACAGCGTGGTCGAGCGTGCTGCCGGGAATGACAGTGAGCACTTCGTCACCCTCGCGGACCCGCGTGCTGTCGACACTGGCCAGCCGCCCCACCCGCTTCACCCAACCCTCGCGCGTCAGCACGACATTGGTGTTTTCGCGGATGATGTACGCCTCGGGATTGAACTCGGTGATCTCCTCACTCGACCCCAGGGCCGACCGGCGCTTGTCGGCATATTTCTCGGACAGCTCGCGCAGCTCGGTTTCCACCACCTTCCAGAGGCGCTTGTTGGAAGCGAGGATCGACTCGATCTCGGCAGCCTGACCCTTCTTCTCCCGCAGCTCACGGAGAATGTCGTTGATCTCCAGTTGCGAGATCTTGTAGAGCATCATCTCGAGGATGGCGTTGGTCTGATCGGCATCGAGAGGGAAGGCCGCCATGAGCTTGGCCGCGGCATCGGCCTTGCCACTGCTGTTGCGGATGATCTTGAGGGCCTTGTCGAGCCCGTCGAAGATGATCTTGAAACCGTTCAGAATATGAATGCGCTTCCGCAGCTGCTTCAACTGGAATTCGAACCGGCGTTTGACCACATCGAACCGGAAGTCGAGAAACGCCAGCAGCATGTCGGCCAGGGCCATCCGTTGCGGCATCAGGGCGCCGTGCTCGTCGGGAACCAGGCAGGTCGCGTTGTATCCGAAGTTCTGCTCGAGCGCCGTGTGGCGGTAAAGGTAGGCCATCACCGCCCCCGGGTCAGCCCCCGGCTTGAGCTTGAGCACCAGCCGCAATCCATTGTCCCGGTCCGTCTGGTCCGAGCAGTCGATCAACTGGGGCAACTTGCGCGAGGCGACAATGTCTCCCACGGCCGCCATCAAGGGACCGGTCTCGACACCATAGGGCACCGAGGTGATCACAATGCGGTCGGGCACCTCCTGGCGTTTCTCGCGGTCGAGCTGCCACTCGGCGCGCACTTTGATCGAACCCCGGCCCTCTTCATAGATGGTCCGCAGATCGCGGCGGGAGGTCATGATGCGCCCGCCCAGGGGAAAATCGGGGCCCTTGATGAACTTCATCAACTGCGCGACTGAGGCGGTGCGCTCGCCAATCAGATGGATGCAGGCGTCGATCACCTCGCCGAGGTTGTGCGGCGGAATGCTGGTGGCCATGCCCACGGCGATCCCCTGCGCCCCGTTGACCAGCAGATTGGGATAACGGGCGGGTAAGACAACCGGTTCTTCCCGCTGGGCGTCGTAGGTCGGACGGTAGTTGATGGTCTCGAACTTCAGTTCGCTCATCAGTTCGCCCGCCAGCGCGGTCAGGCGGGCTTCGGGATACCGCGCAGCCGCGGCGGGCAACCCCATCACCGAGCCGAAGTTCCCCCAGCCATCCACCAGCGGGTAGCGGAGACTGAAGTCTTGCGCCATCCGCACCAGCGCCTCGTAGCAGGCCACATCGCCATGCGGATGGAAGTTGCCCGTGGTCTCGCCACAGATCTTCATGCACTTGGCATAACGCCCGTCGAAGGTCAGCCCCAGCGAGTCAAACATCGCGTAGAGCAGTCGCCGCTGGACCGGTTTCAGACCGTCCCGCACATCGGGCAAGGCCCGGGCCGTGATGACGGAGAGCGCGTAGTTGAGGTACCGCCGCCGACTCTCCTGGCTGATGGAAACGTACTGCGTGCGGTCTCCGTCATTCATCCCCGCGGTCCGTTCGGGGGTCTCGGGTGTCGAATCCTGTGACTCTGCCATGATCTGTACAAATCTCCAACACGGGCCGCGGCAAACTGTAGCGATTACAGGGATCACTCTCAAGCTGCGGAAGAATCCCGGACTAGCGGTCGCAGCAATCAAGACCGGCGCGGTTCCGTTCGTAACGCCTATGCTGTCCCCCCCTTGGGCAAAATGCATTTCCCGGGCATTCCAGGCCCTCCGTGACTGATTGCTGCGGCGGTTGAAGGCCGAATTTTGATTCAGGCTGGCACATCGCGTCGCCAGCACGGATTCGAGCGCCCCCCCCGGTTCGTGACGGGAGTGGCGGGCTTCCAAGGAAGGATTTCCCATGAAACGTTTGCTGTTGTCGGCGGTCGCCCTCTGTCTGGCCTGCACGGCCACGGGTGCCCGGGCCCAGGAAGAACTGACCCCGCCCGCGAGCCCCGCGATCGACGCGGCGCTCTATCCCTCCCCCAAGCCCGACATCCCGGCTGAGGTGGGTTGGACCATGATCACCAACCCCGCCTTTCATCCGTACGAGATGACCTACGCCCACTCGTACCGGGCGCTGTATCCCCCGTACTACTACAAGAATTGCCATGGGCTCTCGTGCCTGCCCCTGGTCCCCAAGCCGCACCTCGTCGGCACGGAAGTCCGCGTGAAGTACCACAGCCATTACAAGCTGGGTTCGGGCTTCTGGTTCCGGCAACCCAAGAACCACTACCACAACAACCAGGCCCATGATTGGTACCGGGGTTCGGGGTGGTGGAAGTAATCCCCCGGCCCACCTCCTCTCAGGATGAGAACATGATCAAGAATTTGTGGTCCATGGGGCAGGCTGCCCTCGCCATCAGCCTGTTCCTGTCGATCGGAGGCCCCAACCTGCGGGCCGCTGATGTGCAGTTGATTGATTGCCGGACGGATGGTTCGGGAACTGGTGCGTACGGCCCTGCCGGTGCCCGGGCGGGATACATCGACCCCACTCTGGGACTTGGCGACTGCGACACCTGCCAGGGTGGAGCGGTGGCTCGGGGCCGGGGACGGCATGGCGCCGGTTGTGGCTGCGACGTCTGTCGCGGACATGGCGGCCGGGCCCGGGGCCGGGGCGGTTATGGCCCGTACGGCCGTGGCGGTTCCCACTATGTCGATGGTCTCTATACCCAAGGGTATGGGGGCCGTGGTCACGGGTATGGTGCCGACGGGTGCCCGACCTGTCGCCACGGACATCGGCGAGGACGCGGTGACTGCGACGCTTGCCGCGGAGGTCATGCGGGCCGTGGAGTCGCCGGGGATGGCTGCGACAACTGCCGCGGCACGCGTTGTGCCGGTCGGGGTTGTCTCGGGGGCGGATGCTACAAGCCCGTCGCGGGCTGGTACCAGGATCCACGCGATTCGGAAGTCTATTCGGCCGTGGGATACAACGTTCCTGTGGCCGTTCCATTGCCTCCGGTGGTCAAGTACCAGTACCAATACGGATGGGGACTGCCGGCGAGCCGTCTGACCCGAGTGACGAACAGCTACCAGCGGTACTATCCCTACGAGCAGTTCACCCAGAAGGGTGGCCGGATTCCTGGTGGTCCTCCCGTGATCTACCAGCCGACTGACACGACTCAACTCGGTTTCTACTCGGTTCATGCCCCACGCTGGGTTCCCGTCAAGCGTATGAACAGCATCGGCTACTACTACGGGCGGTAACACGCCTGAACCGACTCGCGTGCGACGGCTTCTCCTGGTTCGCTGAACTGGCCGGGAGA
This sequence comes from uncultured Planctomycetaceae bacterium, assembly GCA_903861195.1. Classification (GTDB taxonomy): domain Bacteria; phylum Planctomycetota; class Planctomycetia; order Planctomycetales; family Planctomycetaceae; genus UBA10511. The sequence continues at coordinate 23,384 of CAIOTJ010000325.1, forward strand.
GGCAGGCGAGCCCTGTCAAAGGATCGCGACACGACCCGGCTGTCCCACTTGGACAGCCGGGTCGCTGCATTCTTTGGGGTCGGTTTCCACGGCCCCCAGAAGACCTACAGGACGGGGGCGAACAGCAGCAGGGTCTGCTCGCAGAGGATCTGCCATTTTCCCCGGGTCCGAAACCGGGCGAGATCGATGGGGACCGCGTCGCGCAGATCGTCGGCGAATTGCTCTTCCAGTTCGCGTGCGGGACGGGGACCATACAGGGCCACGGCGACTTCGAAGTTGAGCAGCAGACTGCGAAAATCGAGATTCGGTGAGCCGACCAGCGACCAGTTCCCGTCGATGGTCAGTGTTTTGGAATGCAGGGGACCCTTCTGGTATTCGTAAATCTGGACCCCGGCCCGCAGCAATTGTTCGTACCAGGCGCGACCGGCGGTCACCATCCACTGATGATCGGCAACCCCCGGGACCAACAGCCGGACCTGCACCCCGCGCAGGGCGGCCGTTTCGAGCGCGGTGGCCAGGGCCGGGGTGGGAATGAAATACGAGGTCGCGAGAATGATCCGTTGCTGGGCCTCGTTGATCGCCGCGAAGAACAGCGTTTGAAAAGAGTCGAAGTCGCCGTCCGGTCCGCCGGAGACCACTTGAGCGACGTCGCCCCCCGCCTCGGGGGCCTGGGGATAGAGTTGCGGTTGGGTCAGCGCCTCCCCCGTGGCGAAGTACCAATCCTCGGCGAAGACCTGCTGCAACTGACCCGCGGCGGCGCCGCGGAGACGCAGATGCGTATCGCGCCAGAAGCCCAGTTGCGGGTTGCGTCCCAGGTATTCGTCTCCGATGTTCATTCCGCCGGTGAACCCCACCACGCCGTCCACGACGACGATCTTCCGATGGTTGCGGAGGTTGAGGGACCAGCGTTCCCGCAGGCTGGAGCCGGGCAGGGCATTGGCCACGTGGATTCCGGCGTCGCGCATGGGCTGCAGAAACCTCCTTCCCAGGAACAGCGAGCCAATGCCATCGAACAGGAACCGCACCGAGACTCCGGCACGGGCTTTTTCGATGAGCAGGTCCCGCAGCCGTTGCCCCGTCGTATCTTCCCGCCAGATGTAATACTCGAGATGAATCGACTGGCGGGCGGCGGCGATTTCGCGTTCGATCAGTCCGAGGGTGCGGTTGGTGTCGGCCACGATCTCGACGGCGTTGCCATATGTGGCATGGAACCCAGAGACCCGGTCGATCAACTGCATCAGCCGCCGCCCGGCGACATGTTCGGCCTCGGCGGGAAGCAATTGGTTCTGGGGCCGGCCCACGAGGAGGGCATCGAGTTCACGCCGGGCGAGTTGCTTGAGAGCCGCCCGGCGTTGCACCCGGTTGATGCCAAACAGCAGGAACAACATCGAGCCCACGAAGGGAAGCACGATGATGGCCATGATCCAGGCGACTGTCGCCACGCTTTGCCGACGCCGCTGCAGGATGACAAATGGCACCAGCAGCAGCGTCAGCAGATAGCCTTCGACAATCAGGGTGATCCAGAGGGAACTCATCACCGGGGCATCCGGAGCGGGAACGACATGAAGCCCGTGGGGCGCTGCGGGCACAGACGGTCAAGATACCAAGTCCCGACTCCGATCGCGGATTCCGGGAGACCATGGCTTGAGTCGCCCAGCGAACGGCGGGGCTGTTATGCTCGACCGGGAGTGTGTTTGCCTGTCTGAACCAAGCCCGACCCCACAAGGAACAGCCGTCGATGAAGTTCGCGATCTGCCAGGAGTTGTTTGAAGACTGGAGCTGGGAACGTCAATGCGGTTTCATTGCCGAGGTGGGCTACCAGGGGATCGAGGTGGCTCCCTTTACCTTGGCCCCGCGGATCACCGACGTCGACGCGACCAGACGCCGGGAATTGCGACAGGTGGCTGAGAACCACGGACTGCAGATCATCGGATTGCACTGGCTGCTGGCGAAGACGACCGGGCTGCACCTGACCACGGGTGATGCGGCGGTGCGGCGGGCGACGGTCGACTATCTGATCGCGCTGGGGGACGCGTGCGCGGACCTGGGTGGCGAGGTCCTGGTGTTTGGTTCGCCGGGCCAGCGCAATCTCGACTCCGCCACATCGCGCGAACAGGGTCTGGAGCGCGCGGCCGAAGTCTTCCGCGCTTGCCTGCCGCGCTTCGCCGCGCGGGGAGTGAAGCTGTGCGTCGAACCACTGACACCGCGCGAGACCAACTTCCTCACCACGTGCGCCGAGGCGATGGAACTCATCGAGCGTGTCGATCATCCCAACTGCGTGTTGCACCAGGACGTGAAAGCGATGCTCTCTGAAGCCGAGAGCATTCCCACGTTGATTCATCGATATGCCGATAAAACAGGGCATTTTCACGCCAATGACTCAAACATGCTGGGTCCTGGAATGGGTGTCACTGATTTTGAACCGATTCTGGCTGCCTTGGAGGAGACGCATTACGACGGATGGGTCTCGGTGGAGGTGTTCGATTACACCCCCGGTTGTGAGCGCATCGCGCGCGAGAGTCTGGCCACGTTGAAGCGCGGTCACCATCTGGGGAAATAATGTGGAAAACCGTCAAAAAGTGCTTGCACATTTTGGGGAATTGCTTACCATGGCCGCAGGAAACGCGTTGGTTGAATGGAATCTCACAGGCAGACACGGAACTCACATCTGCATCGACAACATCACGAGTGCTTAAAGTTCGTGATGGGTTGATCGGAAGGCGAATCACTGAGAAGTGACGCACAGGGGTCTGGGTGGCGTGTGAAGGAACAGGAAAGACGCGTTGGTCCGTCAAGGTTGGCGGACTGTAGGATTTGGTTCTGCGTGACAACATCTCTGCAGTTTCACTTCGCCCGGTTCAGGCGGCAGAGTGGTTGCCACCCTTAGAGAAGAGAGGGATTCCTCCCATGGCCAAGAAAGCCGCGAAGAAGAAGGCTGCTCCCAAGAAGGCTGCCAAGAAGAAGGCTGCCAAGAAGTAATCTTGCGCAGTTCGTCGCGACTTCGGTCGTGACACCTGGTAACAACAAGCATGAAGCGGTCGAAACTCGTGTTCGACCGCTTCTGCTATTTCTGCTCAACCCTTTGGCAGCATCGTCGCGTCTTTTTGCGGTATTCCTCACCGTGCCCCGGCTTCCACCCCCTCGGCGCCAGCTCCCGCTCAGACAAATCTTGAGCCCTCAATCGAGCAGGTGATCATCGGCCGGAGACACCCCACCGGCACGCTCCACCACCTCCTCCCCGGTGACCGTCACGGCCCAATCTTCCCACGGATCCTCGTCGGCCATGCGCGTCCTCCCAAACTCCCCGCGGCCAACCCGGGAACGGCGCTCCGTTTCGATCCCGCGAGCGGTGTAGTATCGTCCCAGTGTCTTCCGATGAGTCACGCAGACTCCCGTGATTGCCCTGCACCCCGTCGGTCTTCCTCGCTGAACGCCTCCTTTCCAGCCGAGTCTACTCTTCTTTCCTGGCGAGACCCTGATGCGCTCCCCACACACCCCCTGGTGTCTGCTGCTGCCGTGGCTTGTCCTCATTGTGGCAGGCACATCCACCACCCTTGCGGAACCGCGCCCGGCACCGCGCCAGACGGAAAACGTCCTGCTCGTCACCGTGGATGGCCTGCGTTGGCAGGAATTCTTCGGTGGGTGCGACGAGAGCCTCCTCTCGAAAGAGGCCGGCGGTGTGCGCGATGTCCCCGCTCTGCGCCGACGTTTCTTTCGCAATACCGCAGAGGAACGGCGCGAGACACTCTTCCCCTTCCTCTGGAAGACCGTCGCTGCCCAGGGACAGATCTTCGGCGATCCCACCGTCGGCAGCAGTGTCCGAGTCACCAACGGGCTGTTCTTCTCGTACCCCGGGTACAGTGAAATTCTCTGCGGCTTCGCCGACCCCCGCATCGATTCAAATGACAAGAAGAACAATCCCAATGTGACGGTCCTTGAATGGCTGAACCAGAAGCCGAACTTCACCGGACAGGTCGCCGCCTGGACCTCGTGGGATGTGTTTCCGTGGATTATCAACACCGAACGCAGCGGCATTCCGGTCGACGCGGGGTGGAGTGCCGTCAGGCCGCAGGTGCCCGCTTCGCGCCGCGCCCTGCTGCAGACACTCGCCGACGAGACCCCGCACCTGTGGGAGAACGTGCGTTACGACGCCTTTACAATCCAGGCGGTTTTCGATTTTCTGGAACAGCAGCAACCCCGCGTGCTGTTCGTGTCGCTGGGAGAGACCGACGACTTTGCGCATGAGGGACGCTACGACCTGTACCTCGATGCGGCGCTTCGCAACGACCGGATGATCGAACGGCTTTGGACGCATCTGCAGTCGTTGCCCCAGTACGCCGGCAAGACCTCGCTGGTCATCACCACCGACCACGGCCGGGGTGATGACCGCGTCTCCTGGAAGAGTCACGGCAAGGATCTCTCCCAAGCCCGCTTCATCTGGGCAGGGGTGATGGGGCCCGACACGCCCCCCCTGGGCCTGCGCGAGCAACTCGAGGCCACCCAGAGCCAGATCGCCGCCACGGTCGCCCAACTGCTGGGCGAGGACTACCACGCCGCCGTTCCGCAGGCCGCCACCCCGCTGCCAGGGGTGCTGCGCGGATCCCAGGGACCGGCGGAGCGTTGAACGCGGGCGACCGCCGTCTCAGCCCACCGCGCGACAGACCGACCCACCGCGCCGAGATGAGGTTCGTTCTCCGATTCAGTTCTGACGGACATCGACGCAGACGATGTCGTGGTCATCGCGTGCGAACAGGCGCCCCCCCGAGATCCCGGGAGCCGTGCGGGTCTTCTCGAGGAGCGGGCGCCGACCCAGCAACTCAAACCGTTGGGGATCGGCCCGCACCACCGCCAGTTCGCCCGTGATCGAGATCACGAACAGTTTGCCGTCAGCCGCGGTCAGATTCCCCTTCCCAAACCGCAATTCCTGCCATTTCCGTTCGCCGGTCCGCGGGTCAATGCAGGCGAGGTGGGTGACTGGGCCGGCACTCCCCACATTGTCGAACCCATACAGAGCCCCCGCGATGGCGACAGCCGTCTGCCATTCATTCCGGAATGTGCTCTTGGATCCCCAGGAGGTCCAGCGGGGCTGCACTTCGTACCGGGGCCCCTGGGGCTTGAGGTCGAGCAGCACCGAACCATGATTCTCACCCGCCGAGAGAAAAATCCCGCCATCGATCGCCAGCGGAGTGGCGATGTTGCATGAGAAATCGGTGACGTAGGGGTAGCTCCACAATTCGGCGCCCGATTGGGGATCCAGACCCAGCGCCCCCGCGCCATGGAAGACCACCAACTGTTTCCGTCCCCCTGCCTCCAGCAGGGCGGGTGAGGAATAGCCGGCGGGGAAATCCTGCCCGGCGCGCCACAGGATCTTTCCGGTCCGGGTGTCGAGCGCGACGACCGTGGCCTCGGCCGCTCCGATGGTCACGATCACCCGGTCTCCCACCACGAGCGGGGAACAGGCCATGCCATAGTCGGCCGGAGAAGCCTGCAACTGGTCCAGCAGATCGACCGACCAGACGGCCGATCCGTCCTGCAGCTTCAGCGCCGCCAGAGTCCCCTGCCCGGTCAGCGCGAAGACCTGTTCTCCAGCCACGGTCGGGGTCGATCGGGGACCATCTCCCATCGGATTGCGATAAGCGGCCGCCAGGTCGGTCCGCCAGAGTTCTTTGCCCGTGTCGACAGCCAGGCAGACGGCCCACTGCCGCCCCTCCCGCTGAACCAACGTCAGCGCTCGATCCGACACCACCACCACGCCCGACATCCCCACTCCGCCGGGGACCCGCCAGACCTCGGCGGGACCCGCTTCGGGCCACCGGTTCAAGAGGCCCCGCTCGGCCGAGACACCGGTACGGGCCGGACCCAGCAATTGGGGCCAATCATCGGCCCGAATGTCGCGGGTCAACACCAAGGCCACCAAACCCGGCAGCCACCACGATCGGCTCCAACAGCAGCGATTCATCGCGAAGTTCTCACCAGAGAGGAAATCGGTCTTCCAAGAGGGAACCGGTATCGGGAGGTGCTCGCCCCAACCCTGGCCGAAATGCCCGCCAGTCCAGACGGTAGTCGTCCCTCGGCAGAGGGTCAATGTGTTTGTTTGGCGTCTTCGGGGCTGGCGCAGGAGCCCGTCCACTCCCTCGCAGCGGGGGGCTCAGTCAATGACCGCGGTACAGACAGGTGCCCCACAACGCGGTCCCCGCCAGCCCAGCCCGCTGCTTTCATCCCCTCGCCTTCCCACGATATACTGAAATTTCCAAAGCATTTGGCATTGGTTTGTCACTTTGTGGCTGTTCATTCAGGGGATTCGGTTTGAGTCGACCCAGTGCCTTTCTTGTCGTCCGCGACGGGCTGAAATACGGCGAGGTGTACCGTCTGGTTCCTGGGCAGGTGACCCGGATGGGGCGCGCACCCGCCAATGAAATCGTCATCACCGACGAAGCCTGCAGCCGCCATCACTGCGAACTCCATGACCGCGACGGGACGTGGTTCGTACGCGACCTCCGCAGCCGCAATGGCACCCGCATCGAGAACGAGCTGTTGCAGGGTGAGACAGTCATCACTCCGGGACAACGCCTCCGGGTCGGTGAATGCGAACTGGTCTTCACCCACGACCTGTCCGAACTCTGTCCCGACGAACTCGGCCAGGAAACCGACGAACACCCCACCGCGCACCTGCCTCCCACCCTGTCCACCGAACCCGAGCCAACCATCCTGGGTTCGGCAAATCGCAATCCCTACATTGGGGGCGACCGGACCCGCGAGGTGGAGCCGTACCGGCCTGGCCGGGAACTGGCACAGCTGTATCGCATGGCGCTCGACATGGGACGGGCATCCAACGCCCAGCAGTTGGCCGAAGCGGTGTTGACCGGTCTGACCGCCGGGACCCCGGCCGACCTCGCCGCGCTGCTGTTGCTGCCCCAGCCCAGCGCCATTGCGGCTGACCCGGCGGATTTGCGGGTGGTCGCCTTCCGGTCGCCAGTCAATCAGGACTATCAACCGGTCTCGGTGGGACTGTCGTCGCGGGTCCTGAAAAACTGGGAGGCCGTGCTCGCCAGCGACACCGAAGAAGACAGTCTGCTGCGCGAGCGGGACAGCCTGGGAGAATTGTCGGCCAAGAGTGTGATCTGCGCCCCGATTCGCCACGATCGCAAGATTTACGGACTGATTCATCTCTACTCGACCAATCCCACCCGGCAACTGGGTGAAGACGACCTGCAGTACACGTTGGCGGTAGCCGACCAATGCGCCGGGGCCCTGGACCAGATGCTGCGGCAGGAACGTCTGGCGGAGGGGTTGGCGAAGCTGCGTGACGACAACGCCAAGCTGCGCGAGCAGTTGGGGATCGAAAGCGATCTGGTGGGGAACAGTCTGGAGATGCAGACTTTGAAGGGGAAGATCGGACGGATCGCCCCGACCGACTCCACCGCCTTGATCCGCGGGGAAAGCGGGGTGGGGAAGGAACTCGTGGCGCGGGCCATTCACCTCTCCAGCCGCAGACGGAACGGTCCGTTTGTCTGCATGAACTGTGCCGCTCTGACCGAGTCTTTGCTGGAAAGCGAACTCTTTGGACACGAGAAGGGCTCATTCACCGGAGCCACGACGCGCAAGATTGGCAAATTCGAGCAGGCCCATCGCGGAACGTTGTTCCTCGATGAGGTGGGGGAAATGGGGCTGGGGATCCAGGCGAAGTTTCTGAGGGTGCTGGAGGGACATCCGTTCGAGCGGGTGGGGGGGGCCACTCCCGTGGCGGTCGACGTGCGGGTGGTGGCCGCCACCAATCGAGATCTGGAAAGCGCAGTCGAGGCGGGACTGTTCCGGAAAGATCTCTACTTCCGTCTGCAGGTGGTGGAGCTGGTGGTGGAACCTCTCCGCGAACATCCGGGAGACATTCCCCTGCTGGCTGACCATTTTCTCAAACGATTCGCTTTGAAGACCGGGCGCGAGATCTCCGGATTCACCCCTGGGGCCCTGGAACGACTCTGCGGCTACGACTGGCCGGGAAACGTAAGAGAACTGCAGAACACCATCGAACGGGCGGTCGTGCTGTGCCTGGGGACCCAGATCGAGGCTCATGAGATTCAGTTCTCGGGCCTGGGGGGACAAGAGGTGGTGCGAGCGGAGGTGCCGGGAGCTGGCTCTTCGGCCCACGGCGACATTTCTCTCGACCATCTGGAACAACAGCACATCCTTGGTGTTCTCGACCGCACCAACTGGAACAAGTCGCAAGCCGCCCAGATCCTGGGCATCGAACGGTCGACGCTGGACCGCAAACTGAAGCGGTACCGGATCGGCCGACCGGAAAAATGAGCCATCGAGGCTGCCGTTGAGCGGCCGTTCCAAGCGACACAACTCCCGGCGGCGATTTTCGATGGCCGCTCTGGTGGAACACTGCGGATTGGGAAAACCCGGGCAACTGCGCGGGGGGAGCGAAGGTTCTGCGTCTTGTTGGGAGGGGACCAAATCCGGGAAAATCCGCACCCCGGGAAATTTTTTGTTTGACATCTGCGATTTCCCGTTGAAAATGGGGAGATTGACGCGTTTTTCGTCGAAAAAACGCTCTCTTTTCAAAGAACCCCACGAGGGTTCCCCCGGTGGACGGATCCTTGGGGTCAGGTGCTGAAGCTCGGAACCACACGCCAGCGGGGCGCTGGTCGGTTCCTGCTCCACTTCAGCGGCAGCAGAGGATGCTGCCCCAGGTTGCCGGAGTGGTACAGCCCTCTGCAGTCCAGCCCAGGGTGGGCGGACTTTCAGATGGGCGATTCGAATGTTCTGATGGAGATTTGTTACATGCCGAAGGACGTTGCAGACGACCTCGACCACACCATGGATGAACTCGACCTCGAATACGACGACGGTGCGACGTTTGACCTGGAAGAATTCATCGCCTTGGGCATCAATCCCTCGGCACCCACCACCGCCCGTCCAGGGTCCGAGGAAAAGGTGATGATGCTGTCGGCCCGGTACGCTGCTGGCATGCCCCTGTGGCACGAAGAAGATTGCTACGATCACGGTCCGAACGAACTGCAACTGATGGGAAATCATGGCTTGGCCATTCCCTCGGCGCCGCTGATTCCGCTCGACGAGTCCGAAGAAGAAGAACTGTAAAGCCGCGCCGTTGGGGCCCGTCTGGGCTCGACCACAGCCTCGATTTTCAGACCGCAGCCCGTTTCGATGGGCTGCGGTTTTTTTTCCCCTTCACAGGCGGTTTCAGCTCCGGCGTGCTTGGCTGACGACCAACGGGGTGGAACGCTGCCCGCACGCCCACCTGGCAGCCACGACCGATTCGGCCAGCGTCTGGTGGGGGGGATCGCTTTTCAAACAGCTCGGATCCCGACAGACTCGGCCATTCGGCCAGTCCTGCCACGCAGGAACGGCCTATTTCGCACCACTGCGCTGCAGGCGCAACAGATTTGACTCGGTCCGCAGGTAAATCGCCCCCCCCGCCACGGCATAGGAGGCGAAGGTTCGCTCACCCACCTGGCTGCGGGCCACCTCGTGGAATTCCCGCCCCGGTTCAATCACCAGAGTCTCTCCCTCCTCGCTCTGCACGTAAATCCGTCCGTTCGCCCAGGTCGGCGACGACGAATACGCCCCCCCAATCCGCTGCTGCCAGACCGTCTCGCCGCTCCCCGCCTCCACGCAGCTCATCACCCCGTCGTCACTCACCAGATACAGCAGGTCGTTGATCAACAACGGCGACGGATTGAGAGGCACCCGCTTGGTCAGTTTCCAGGCGAGATGGCTGTCGGTCACGTCACCCCGGGCTCCCGCCAGCCGAATCGCCAGCAGGGTCGGCGAATCATACCCCGTGCAGACAAACACCATCCCCTGCCCCGTCACAGGACGCGGGACCACCGAGTAACCCCCCTTGTAACGCACCTTCCAAATTTCTTCGCCAGTCTGCGGAACCAGCCCCACCACGGCGTCCGCCCCGGAACTGATCACCTGCGTCCGTCCCTCCACCTCGACCAGCAGCGGAGTACAGAACGCGAATCCCTTCACCGGTTCCAGGCCCCGGTTGTACCGCCATTTTTCTGTCCCATCGCGGCGATCCAGGGCCACCACGAACTGGGCATCGGCCCCATCGCAATTGATGATCAGCAGGTCTTCAAACAACACGGGAGATCCGCCATTGCCATGCACGGGCTGATACTTCAGGGCGGTTGTCTTCCAGACCACGGTGCCATCTCTCTCCAGACAGGCGGTCCCCCAGGTGCCGAAATGCACATAGAGCCGCTGGCCGTCGGAGATTGGTGTCGCGCTCGCGTGGGAATTCTTGGGATGGACCCGCTGACCAGCCGGCTGCTGGAACAACTCCTGGCTCCATTCCACCCGGCCACTGGCCTCATCGAGACACATCACCCGCAGTGACTGGGCCGGCGGATCCTCTTCGCCCTCAGGGACGGCGGTGGTCAGATACACCTGCCCCCCCACCACCACGGGCGAAGACCACCCCTTGCCCGGAATGGTCTGCTTCCAGGCCAGGTTCTCGGTCTCACTCCAGCGCTCGGGGAGTCCGGTGGCCAGAGCATGCCCCTGTCCCCCCGGGCCGCGAAACTCGAGCCAATCGTCTCCCCGCACCGTCGGCGACAGCATTCCCAGGATCAACACCAACCACCACGGGCAGAGGCGACTCATCGGCTCACTTCTCCTGGTTGACGATGCAGCCCACGGAGGGACCGCACCAAACAAATCCGTGAAACTCCCCGGGGAGGATCGCGTCTCCCGCCACGACGCAACTCAGGCGTTGGGTTCCTGGACCGCGACGATTTCCATCTTTTGCAGCCCCTTGGGCAACGGCACATCCACCTGGTCGCCCGGCTTCTTGCCCAGCATCGCCTTCGCCAGCGGACTGCTCGTGAGAATCTTCATCACTTCGCCGCTGTAGTCTTCCTCGCCCGCACCGACAAACTGGTATTTGTCTTCCATCCCATTCGAGAGGTTGCGCACGGTCACCACCGAGCCAAAAACCGCCACCCCCTTGGGGAGATCCTTGGGATCCACAATATAAGAAGCGGTCAACTTCGCCTTCAGCCGGTTGATCCGCGCCTGCAACAGCCCCTGGGCCTCACGCTGGCCATGATACTCGGCATTCTCGCTGAGATCCCCCTCAGCTCGGGCATCGGCGATCTTTTCGGCGATCTTCGGCATCTCGACATCTTCGAGGTGACGGATTTCCTCGCGCAGCTTGTCGAAGCCCTCGCGTGTCGTCGGGATGCGGTCCATGGCCTGATTCCTCCCCAAAGACACACCGCGCCGGCCCGCGAGTCTGTGCGTCTTGTCAGATCCTCAAAACAGAACGACTGGCGGAGTCACTCACTCGAAGCCTGAGAGACCTTCCGGCCCTCCGGGCTTTTTTCGCGAGTTCTGCCGCCAGCCACAATCGGCGTATTATGTCGGGTGACGCCACCCAGTGAAAGCGTCTGCACGGTGCCCCGGTCAACCCATCACATCCCGAGACCGGCTTCCGAGCCCGACGGCGGCCTGGAATTCGCCAGTCTGGCCCCCGGGCAACTCCCCCAGGCCCCCCAGACTAACGAGGCGATTCCCCTTCCGGATTCGTCCGCCCCTCCAGGTACCGCTCAAATCCAAGTCGCAACGTCGCGCCGCGGGATTGCCAGCTCCGCCGCGCCACGGCCGATTCCAGATCGACGCCAGCTTCCGCACACCAAGACGCCGCCTGGGCCGCAACCGCCGCATCGACTCCCGCCAATTCCAATTGCTCAAGCAGCTTCGACAGGTCTCCTCCGGACAGTCCCCAGGCCCGAGCTACGATCTCGCGCGCCGCAGTTCCGCGGCCATCCCCATCCACATCCAGCCAGATCGCCCCACTGATCCCCAGCGTGTGCGGCTCGAACCGGGGATCGGTCGGCTGGTAGGGGCGGGCCGTCTTCCAGTGCGCCCCGGTCACCCCTGGCCCCAGGGCCACCAGAACGAGGTGCACATCGTGGCGGGGGATGGGAATTTGCCAGAGATCACTCCAGAGCACCCCTGGCTCGAGAGAGTTGGCCGCCCGGTTCGCCGTCAACTTCTGTTCGCGGAGCAATTCCCCATTCGCGTACAGGCGCACGGTATGGACGGCACTCCAGGCCGGTCCCAGCACGCGCAGGCGGCATGCGATTTCCGCGCCCACGGCAGGGACCACCTCTCCGGGCCCGAACCGATCGTCCACCTGCAAATCGGCCAGCAGTCCATACGAGACCAGTACCCGCCCCTGCGCGAGGCTGGTTGCCGCCTCGACCACCGGGACATTGTCAGCCTGGTCGTCAGCCACCCGAATGTAGGTGCGCCCCTGTCCGACGATGGAGCGTGACACATCGTGCGAATCGCTCGCCCCCACCGGCGTGATGGCCCGGCCTGCGTTGAGTTGCGTCATCCAGTCGTGCACCAACCGCAGGGGATCGGTCTGGATCGCACCGGAATTCACCACCTCCATGGCATTGGCCCGCAACACCCGGCCATCCCGCAGTTGCCCTGTTCCCGCGTGATAAAAACGCGTCCCGAACGGACGAACTCCGGCATGGAGATCGCGGGCATGATTCAGGATCACCACCCGCACCTGGGGAGTCGCCTGGATCGAACGAAACAGTTCCCGCCAATCCGTGGTACGATGGTCGGGAACCGTCCCTTCGGGCAGCACGGGCCAGATGTTGAAATGCCCATGAGGCGTGGTGACTTCATTCCCCGCGACGGGGGTGAACCACCGCCGGACTCCCGCCTGCCGTGCAAACGGCTCGTAGTCGACATGCCGGTTGTGATCGGTGGCGATCGGCAATTCGATCCCTTCCCCGGCAATCGTCAGCATCCGCTCTTCGACCGTGGCATCGCCGTGCCCCGAATGCGTCAGCGTATGCACATGCGGATCGCAGGCCACCCAGCCGGGGGTCGACACTTGCCGCCGGATCGTCATTGTCACCGGCAGGACTTCACCCTGCGACACCGTCACCACGCGGGTATCGAGCGAATATTCGAACCCCCGACCGGCCGACAACGTCCATTCCCCGGGGGGGAGATTCACCTCGAACTCACCGTCGCCGCAGTAGACCACCCCTGTCCGCACCGCCAGCCGTTCGTCGCGGCCGGCCAGAACCGGCTGCAACACACCCGCCGCGTCGGTGATCGTCAGCCGGCCGGGCAGGGGTGCGCCCGTGTGCTCGTCCTCAATCCGCACCCGCAGGCTCGCCTGACGCAGAAACTCCTCGGCGTCCAACTCCAGCAACTCTGCGGCACCAACCCTAATGTCATCGACCGCGGTCGAACCCGTCCCTTGGGCAATCGTCAGTTCATTCTCTTCGGGACGCAGCGTTCCAGGAGGAATCGACAACAGCCGGATCTGATCATTCTCGTCGGCCACCAGCGATCCCAGTTCACGATCATTGAGCCGCACGCTCCACGATTGCCGAACATCAACCTGTCGCAGACGCAGTGTGCGCCAAGTGGTCCCCTCAGGAACCTCAAACCGCACAGAGAACTGATTCGACTCAGGCTGTTCCGGAAAATCGGCCCACTCCCGTTCCCCTTCACGCCGTACGTGGCGGAGCTGGGCGTCGAGCAGCAGATTCGGCGGGGCGGCTGGTTGCGCCTCGGCTCCCAGGAGGGATGCGGTGGCGAGCAGGCAACCGACACCTGCCAGCCACCCGCCATAGAGTCCCCCTCTCAGCCAGCACAACGAAACACTTTGCGGCGCGTGTCTCAACACCATGGCAATTCTCGCGATCAACAGACGGATCACGGTCGGGCGAGCGGTGCTCCACCCACATCGCGCACCAGCCGGTCCACACCGGCCGAAATCCGGTCTTCGATGTCGCCGGCCCAGCGGAGGGCGGGGCGACCGTATTCGAACAGGTTGAAGCCCCCCTCGTAGCCCCCCTCTTCCCAGACCCGCCGGGAGGGAATGTACGAGATCATGTCGTCGGCATATCCGCAGACCCAGGTGACGGGGCCAAACTGCTGCTTGAACTTGAGCGCGTAGTCCACCACGGTTTCGGCCCCCATTCCGATCATCAGCAGCTCGTTCCCCAGGCGCCACGCGTGCAGCGGGTAGGGGTAAGCCGATTCGAACTGTTCGCCGGCGTCAAGCTTCTTCAACAGCCGCGCCGCCCAACGTCCCTTGATCCCGTTGTTGTCCCGCACTTCCTTTTCCAGCTCGGCCCGGGTCACCACCTGCAGATACGGAAGATCGATCAGCGAGAACGAAGTTCGCAGTCCCGCCGAGACGGGTGCCTGGGGGCTGTCGAGCGCCTGAAACACCCCTGCCGCCAGTTGCTGACCATATTTTTCGCACAGTTCGACCTTCCGGCGAGGCAAGGGATTCTGATCGCCGCCGCAG
>CAIOTJ010000326.1 GCA_903861195.1 uncultured Planctomycetaceae bacterium
ACAGTCCCTCCGTCACGGCGGACCAGCCCACCCCCACCGCCAGGGAGTTTCGCACGAACTGACGACGCGAGGCAGCGGTCATGGGGCACCGTTCCACGTGTGAAAGATGAAGGGCCGGGGACCGCAGACCGGGGACCGCAGGCCGGGGGCCGGAGAGAGGGGTTAGTCGACGGTGGCGGTCCAGGGGTGGGCGAAATCGTCCCAGAGGGCGTCGAGTTGACGCGGGGCGATCTCGCCATCGAAGAAGACGAATCGGTAGTGCGACGTTTGGGGTTGGCCGGGCTCGAAGGCGAAGTCTCCCAGTTGGGCCGGGGTGTAGACGAGGTAGGGCATGTCGGGATGAATGCGCACCGGCTCGGGAAAGCGGAAGTTGTCGGGATGGGTCAGCAGCGCCAGCCCGGCGGTCTTGTCTTGCACGGGGCCGTGCAGCGCCGCCCAGTGGGGCCGGGAGTGATTTCCCGCGATCCGGTCTTTGCCGTCCGCGGTGCGGACCTGCGTCACCTGGGGGTTCCAGCCGCGGGCCCCCCGCAGCGCCATGCCGCCGTAGTGGTACTGCAGGATCTGCAGCGCGGTCTCGGCGGCCGCCTGACGGGTGGTGGTGATGTCGCAGACCCAGTATCCAGTGCCGGGGCCGCCCAGCGTCCAGGCCCGCATCCGCCACTCTTCGGTGAGGGGAATCTTCTCGGTGGGGCCCGAGGTGTCGACATGCTGGTGCAGGGTGGTGAATTCTCCCCACACCGGGCCGCTGGATGTTCCCTTCAGCGCCTGGAACCGGACCCGCCCTGTTCCCCCCAGCAGGTCCCAGAAGTTGGGAGAGCGGCCCTCGAACTCGGTTCTGGTGTAGGCCAGAAACAGCCCGCTCTGATGCAGGTGATCGGGGGGAAATTCATCGGTCACCACCACCCCCGAGGGGGTCTGGACCGGATGGATGTGGGCGCTGCGGCCATATTTGGGATCAACGTCGGTCGCGGGAGCCACATGGGCGGCGTTGTACCGCAACATCGGGCGGCCTCCGATTTCGACCCCCACAAACGAGCGGTTGCGGGTCACTTCGACCCGGTCGGGGGCTGGTTTGTCGGCCGCTTCGAGGCGGTAGGTGCGCTTTCCACCCGCCGGCAGGCCTCCGTCAACAATCCACCACAGTCGAGGCGGTTGATTGGATGCTGTCGCCGATTCGACCTGCACGGCAATGACCCGTTCACTGCCGCCGGTCGTCTCCCGCAGTTGCAGGGGGCCGGGCGGAAGTTGGGGATCGAGCGCCACACAGGCCCGGCCCAGGGGCCGCGGGGGGGACGACGCGGGGAGAGTGATCAGGCTGCCGACGCGGGCCAGTTTGGGCGGCAACGTCCCCTCCTGGGCCCACGCCCCCTGGCCAGCCCCCGACGGCAGTCCCCCGTCATGACAGCTCCACAGGCCCAAAACCAGGGCACTGCGCCCGAAAAAAGAACGGCGGGAGAATCCCGAAACGGTGCGCATGGCCGACTCACTGGGAGAAACGGAGGGGCTGATTTGCGGAATCATCATTCGTGGTTGATGCGAGTGTCAACTGTGGGGAGGAAGGGGGGCGTTCCCGCCACCTGCAATCTGCCGTCACCGGGACTGCGCCGACGCTCCCGATTGCCTATACTTCTCGCGTGTGTTGACTTCCACACTGTCGACCTCGCCGGCCTTGTGGCTGCGGGGTCGCACCCGTGCGTTGCCCGGGGGACCAGACCCATGCCCGCCTCACAACTGCCCGTCATCTCCCCGCAGCGCTGCACCGTGTGCGGCGATTGCGTGGCCTGTTGTCCGGTCGACTGCCTGTGGCTGCATCAGAATGCCCAGGTTGTGGTCGTGCCGCACACCTGCGTCGGGTGTGCGGTGTGTGCCGCGGTCTGCCCCGCCAACGCAATTGCGATGCGTGTTCAGGACTGGTAAAAACCGGTCGCGGCGGAGGGCTGCTCGGGCGGCACCGCTGGATGAGCCGACCCGAGACACTGCAACCAGACTCTGCCGATCCATGACTTCCCCCTTGAGTGAAACAACCCTCCGCGAATCGCTCCGCCGTGTGCTGGCCCCCGGGATCGGGCGGTCGGTGGTTGACCTGGGCATGATCCAGTCGATCCAGACCCCCAGCGGTGGTGGAGTCGAACTGGGGGTCCGCCTGCCCACCCCGGCCTATCCCCTCAAAAACGAGCTGTCGGCCGCCCTGTCCGCGGGGATTGCGCAGGCGTTTCCCCAGGCGGGTCCGGTTTCGGTCGATTACACCTGGGAAGTCGCCGGGAATGAGACCGGCGGAGCGATCGGCCTGCGGGTCAAGAACGTCATCGCCGTCGGCAGCGGCAAGGGGGGGGTCGGCAAGAGCACGATGTCGGCCTCGCTGGCGGTCGGGCTGAAGCTGGCGGGGGCTCGTGTGGGGGTGATGGATGCCGATATTTACGGCCCCAGCATTCCCCACCTGTTTGGCGTCACCGGCCGCCCCGCCATCGTGGAAGAGACCGGCCCCGACGGGAAGATCATCCAGCGGATGGACCCCATCGTGGCGAACGGGGTGAAGATCATGTCGATGGGCTTTCTGGTGGGGGCGGACGACCCCGTGATTGTTCGTGGTCCCATCCTGCACCGCACCATCGAGCAGTTCCTGCGGATGACCGCCTGGGGAGAACTCGATTACCTCATCATCGACCTGCCCCCCGGCACCGGAGACATCGCCCTCACCCTGTCGCAATTGTTGGGGCTGACCGGGGCGATCGTGGTCTGCACGCCGCAGCAACTCGCGCTGCTCGACGCCGTCAAAGCGATCAACATGTTCCGCAAGGTCAAGATTCCCGTGCTGGGACTGATCGAAAACATGTCGGGCGAGATCTTCGGCCGCGGCGGGGCCCAGAAGAAGGCGGCCGAAATGGGCGTCCCCTTCCTGGGAGAAGTTCCCATCGAGGCGAAGATTCGCGAATACGGCGACGCGGGCGACATCTTCGGGGCGTTCGCCGCCGGGAGCCCCGCCCGCGAGGCGCTGCGGAATGTCTGCGGGCAGGCGGCGCTGCAGATCGCCAAGAGCCTGCTCGAAACCCCCAAGATGCCCTCGCTGGAAATTTTGTAGTGGGCTGAAGTCGGTGGGCCCCGGTGGCCCGAGTTCATGGATGTTCTCCGGAAGCGAGGTTGCTGCATGCCCCCCCAGACTGAACTTGGATCCCGTCCGTCGTACCCCGGCGTCGTCCGGCGACCTGCGTCGGCTCCGCACTGGGGACACCGGCTGACGCTGGTGCTGTTCGCCAGCTTGGGCCTGATGGAAATCGGCTCGGGGAACGTCTGGGGACAGACGAAAGAGAAGGACAAATACGCCCCGCTCCGCGACAAGATGGTGACTGTCTGTCTCGAACGGGAGGGGATTCAGAACCAGCGCGTGCTCGACTGGATGCGGCAGGTTCCCCGGCACCTGTTCGTTCCCGCCAACCTCCGCCACGCCGCCTACTTCGACCAGGCTCTGCCCATCGGCCAGAAGCAGACGATCTCTCCCCCGTACATCGTCGCCTACATGACGGAATCGCTCGATCCCCAGCCCGAGGATCGGGTGCTGGAGATTGGCACGGGCAGCGGCTATCAGGCGGCCGTCCTCTCGGGCCTCGTGAAGGATGTCTACACGATCGAGATCGTCGAGCCGCTGGGAAAGACCGCCGCGAAGGTGCTGACCGACCTCAAGTATGAGAACGTCCACACCAGAATCGGCGACGGCTATCTGGGCTGGCCCGAGGCCGCCCCCTTCGACAAGATCATCGTGACATGCTCTCCGGAAGACATTCCCCAGCCGCTGGTCGATCAGCTGCGCGAAGGGGGCCGCATGATCATTCCCATCGGCGAACGCTACGATCAGGCGTTCTACCTGCTCGAGAAAAAGGGGGGGCAGCTCGAACGCCGGAAACTGCTTCCCGTGCTGTTCGTTCCGATGACGGGCGATTCCGAGGCCCAACGGAAGATTCAGCCCGACCCGGGCAAGCCCCAACTGCGCAACGGCGGTTTTGAACTGGCCAACGACGGCATCGCCGAGAATTGGTACTACCAGCGCGGCCTCACCCGCCAGACCGAGGGGGCGGTCGAAGGAGAGGCCTGCGTGGTCTTCGAAAACGACGAACCAGGCCGCGGCACCCAGATGCTGCAGGGCATGGCGGTCGATGGCTCAAAGATCTCGGGACTGAACTTCAGCCTGCGCGTCCGGGGCCGCGACCTGCGTTCGGGCACCCATGCCGACGAACGTCCCGCATTGCGGATTCACTTCTACGACGCCGACCGCAAAGAACTTCCCATCGACGGGGTGGGCCCGTGGGAAGGAACGTTCGATTGGAAACGGGTCAGCAAGCTGGTTCCTGTTCCATCCCGCGCCCGCGAGGCCATTCTTCGCATCGGCCTCAATGGCGGGTTGGGTGAACTGGCGGTCGACGATGTCCAGATGAAGGTGCTCCCCCGGCAGTAATTCCCAAGGTTGTTTTTCACCCGGTCCGAGTTGTTCTCGCGATTCCCCCGCGTTCTGACTTCCGCGTTTCCTGCGACCACGGCAATCCTCCATGACCGACCCGACCCCTTCCCCTGTCCCGTTGGTTCCCGGCGCGAATGAGGCCCGGGCGGCCCGCGAGTCGGCCGTCTGGTTCGAGTTGCCGGGACGAACGCATCTGGAGATCACCGGGACCGACCGGGCCAAATTCCTGCACAACTTCTGCACCAACGACATCAAGGGCCTGAGCCCCGGCGCGGGGTGCGAGGCCTTCATCACCTCGGTGCAGGGGAAGATTCTGGGGCATGTGCTGGTGTTTGCCGAAGATGACCGGCTGACCGTCTCGGCCGTCCCCGGCTGTGCCGAGCGGCTCGTCCGCCACCTCTCGAAGTACCAGATCAACGAAGAGGTCACCTTCACCGATCAGACCGCCGCCTGGAGCACCGGCTTCATCGTGGGGCCCAACGCCCCCCGCGTGGTCGAACGGGTGGTGGGAGGACCGTTGCCGCGCGAAGACCTGCGGCATGTCTCGTTTGGCGTCGGCCCTGCTCGGGTTCGCGTGCGGCGGTACGACCTTTTGGGCTTCCCCGGCTATGAACTGGTGGTCGAAAACGCCGGTTGGCAACGGCTGCGCGAGGCCCTGCCGGAACTGGCGGTCGCGGGGAGCGGCGCCCTGTTGCAGTATCTGAGGATTGCCGCGGGGGTCCCCTGGTACGGCATTGACCTGACCGACGCCAACCTCGCCCAGGAAGCCTCACGCACCAGCCGGGCCATTCACTTCCAAAAGGGGTGCTACCTCGGCCAGGAACCGATCGCCCGCATCGACGCAATGGGGCACGTCAACCAGCAATTGCGCAGCGTGAAGATCGAGGGAGGCGACATTCCCCCGGCGGGAACGGAACTGTTCCATCCGCAAGACCCCGCGAAGAACGTGGGGAAGATCACCTCGGCCGTCGGGTTGCCCGACGCCGCCGGTGCCGTCTGCCTCGCGTTTCTGAAACGGGGCTGCGAGAGCCCCGGTCAGCGTGTGCTGGTGGGAGAGAGCCGGCGGCCGGCCGAGGTCTTCTGGAACGGCCCGGCATGAACGAGCTTCCCCGGGGGGCAATCGATGTCCGGCAGATCTCGAAAGACTACCGCCTGGGAGAGCCGCGCAGCATCTTTTCGTGGCGGGTGCTGCCCGCGCTGCTGCGGCGTCCCGACCCCGGGCGTACCCTGCGGGCCCTCGACCAGATCTCGTTCTCGATCGCTCCGGGGGAAACCGTCGGGCTGATTGGCCCCAATGGCACCGGCAAGAGCACCCTGCTGCGGATTCTGACCGGAATTACCGCTCCCACCGGGGGAGAAGTGCGGCATGGGGGACGGATTGCCGGTGTGCTCGATCTGGGCAGCGGCTTCTATGAAGAGCTGACCGCCTGGGACAACGCCCAGCTCAACGCCCAGCTCCTGGGGATGTCGCGGGAAGAGGCCGAGGGGCGGATGGAGTCGATCTTCGACTTCGCCGAACTGCGCGACTTCCGCCATGCTCCGATGGGCCAGTATTCGTTCGGCATGCGGCTGCGGCTGGCGTTTTCGATCGCCATGGCGCTCGAGCCCGACGTGCTGCTGCTGGACGAGGTGATGGGGGTGGGGGACCTGCAGTTCCAGCGGCGCAGCGCCGCCCGCATCCGCGAGCTGGCCGAACGCGGCGTCACGCTGCTGGTGGTTTCGCATCATCTTTCGGACCTCACGCGGGTCTGCCAGCGGGGATTGCTGTTGCATGGGGGGCGGCTGGTGCATGACGGACCGATCCAGCAGACGATCGACGCCTACCTGCGGCAGTCGCGCGAGCCGACGGGGGGCACGGTTGGCGGCCGGGGGGCGGCGGCGTCCCTGCGGGGCATTCGGGGAGAGGCCGCCGGTCCCGAGTGGCCGGCGGTCGAGATTGTGGGGGTCGACGTGCTGGGGGAATCGGGGCGTGGGCAGCGTGAGTTCCGCCCGGGAGAAACGGTCACCTTCCAGTTGCGGTTCACGACGGCGGGGCCGCTCGATCGCCCGGTGCTGGCCTTCGGCATCTACCGCGAAGATGGCCTGTACGTGGCCCAGATCTCGACCGAGACCTCGGGGCATCACACGGGAGTCTGCGACGGCGAGACTGGGGCGAGGTTCCAGTGGGACTGCCCCTTCGCCTCGGGAGGCTACCGCGTCTCGGCCTCCATTCAGGACCCCTCCGGCCGCATCCAGCTCGCCCAAGCCCACTCCGCCGCCGCGTTTGAAGTCCTGCCCCGGCCCGGGTTTGACTCGGCGGTCGTGCGGGTGGAGGGGCGGTGGGAGGTGGGGTGAGAGACTTCCGAAATGTGGTCTGAGAAGGATGGAAGCGAGGCCACAGCAGCGGACAGAGCGCCGGAACCGAGGAAACTGGTTGTGCATGCCTGAGGGGGCATGGCGGCCATTGTGGGAACTGCCAATGATTCCTGGTGGCCAAACCACCCCCTTCTATGAACCCTCAAATCGCCCGCGAGAATTCCTCGCGAATTCTCTGTTGCTGTCTGTCAAGTGGGGGTTGCGAACGAGTCTGTGGAGGAACCAGCAGTGCAGGGATATACTTCGCCACCGCTCCCGGTGACCGCTCACAGCCGTCGGCCAGGAATTGTTTCTCTTGCCTGTCAAGTCCATGCTCTCTGATGCCGAACTGATTGAGCTTCTGGAAGACCTTGAATCTGATCGTGTCGAGCGGAAACAATCGCTCAGCAGCCCAGATCGGATTCGAGAGGCGATCTGCGCGTTCGCGAACGATCTGCCGAATTCGGGAAAGCCCGGGGTTCTCTTTGTAGGCGTCAAGGATACTGGTCATTGTGCCGGACTCACGGTCGACGATCAGTTGTTGTTGAACCTGGCTTCCATGCGAAATGACGGCAATATCCTTCCATTCCCGATCATGACGGTCCAAAAACGTCGATTGCAGGGCTGTGACCTGGCCGTGGTGATTGTCGAGCCATCCGAGTCTCCTCCGGTGCGGTACAACGGCCGGGTCTGGATTCGAGTGGGACCGCGCCGGGCGACGGCGACTGGTGATGAGGAGCGCCGGTTGGCGGAGAAGCGTCGCACGCATGATGTCACCTTCGACCGTCGTGGCGTGCCACAAGCAACCCTCGACGACCTGGATCTCGACTTGTTTGTGCGCAGTTACCTCCCGTCGGCCATTGCTCCCGACGTGTTGGCGGAAAACCACCGCAGCGTGGAGCAGCAATTGGCCGCACTGCACTTTCTCTCCCGTTCCGGAAACCCCAATGTCGCGGCCTTGCTGGTGCTGGGGAAGGATCCCATCACGTGGGTTCCGGGGGCCTACATCCAGTTTGTCCGCTTTGATGGGCTGGAATTGACGGATTCGATCCGGCATCGGGTGGAGATCACCGGCCCACTCCCCGATCTGCTCCGCCGTCTGGATGAAGTTCTGCAGGCCCAGATCAGTGTCGCGACCGATGTGACGACTCAACCAACCGAAGTTCGCCATCCCGATTATCCTCTGGTCGCGCTCCAGCAGATCGCCCGCAATGCGGTCATGCATCGCAACTACGAGACCTCCCGGGCCCCCATCCGGATCTATTGGTTTCACGATCGCGTCGAAATCCACAGTCCGGGTGGACCGTTTGGCCAGGTGACCGAGTCGACCTTGGGCCGCCCCGGGATCACCGACTATCGCAACCCCCTGCTGGCGGAAGCCATGAAGTCCCTGGGCTACGTCCAACGCTTCGGACTTGGTTTTCCACTGGCGACCCGGGAATTGCGCCAAAATGGCAATCCCGATTTGCAGATTGATGCCAGCGCCTCGGCCGTGTTGATAACCTTGCGAAGGCGACCATGAAGACCCTAGCGTTTTTCAATAATAAGGGCGGCGTGGGGAAAACCTCACTGGTGTATCATCTCGCTTGGATGTTCGCCGATTTGGGCAAGACCGTCTTGGCGGTGGATTTGGATCCCCAGGCCAATCTGACGGCTATGTTTCTGGACGAGGACCGACTGGAGGAGGTTTGGTCGGATGAAGGTGATCACCCGGAGACAATCGAAGGTGTTGTTGCCCCCATTCTGCGGGGGACCGGCGACATCGCCCTCCCGCATGTCGAACGCTTGGCACCACGGTTGGGACTGTTGCCGGGAGATTTGGGCCTCGCCCGATTCGAGGCCAAACTGTCGAGTGCCTGGCCCGGCTGTCTCGATCGAGATGAGGCGGCCTTTCGGGTCATTTCCTCGTTTTATCGCGCCATTCAGCAGGCGGGTCGGCAGATTATCGCTGATTTAGCCATTATCGACGTGGGACCCAATCTGGGAGCCATCAATCGGTCGGCCCTGTTGGCCGCGAACAATCTCGTTGTCCCCCTCGCGGCTGACCTGTTTTCGATCCAGGGACTGAAAAACCTCGGCCCGACTCTGCGCGATTGGCGATCGGAATGGTCCGATCGTCATGCGAGAAGATCCCGTGATCCCAACCTCAGTCTGCCTGCGGGAGCCATGCGACCGATCGGCTATGTCCTGCAGCAGCACGAGGTTCGCATGGACCGTCCAGTCAAAGCTTGCGATCGATGGATGGCACAAATCCCCGAATTGTATGCGCGTCATCTCCTGGATCGATCGAATGGGTTTCCCGAGTCGGTTGCCGCCGATGACAATTGTCTTGCAACACTTAAAAACTACCGCAGCCTGCTGCCGTTGGCACAGGATGCCCGCAAACCGATGTTCTCTTTGAAGTCGGCCGATGGAGCGTTGGGTGGCCACCTCAGGGCCGTGCAGGATTGCTATCTCGATTTTCGAAAACTGGCATCGCAGATTGACGACCGCTGCCAAAGCAATTGAATGCCGTTCGCCAACAGGCACATTCCTTAGCGATGAGAATCGTGGCACCGGTCCGAGGCGATCCATCGACGCGCACCGGAATGACTCTTCCCAAGCGTCAAACATACGCCAACAGCGATATCGAAGGTGGATTCGAGATTCGCATCGGCAAACTAACTTCGTGCGGTATCGGTCAACCATAATCGCAGGTGCATCGCGGTCGTCGAAATCGCGCTCTTCCCCTCACCCCCGCCGCACCTCCACCATCCACCCCGTGCAGCGCAGATTCCGAAACAGCCCCGTTTGGGCCAGCGACTCGGGTGCCGGCGGGGTCGGTTTGTCGGCGGGTTGGGTGCCGGGGGGCCAGATGGGGGTGAATTGCTCGAGCGGGGCCAGCGGGATTTCGCGGGTGATTTCGAAGCCGGTGTCACGCAGCAGCCGGTGCAGTTCCCGCCGGCTGAAGACGTGGTGGTAGATGCGCGGGATGCCGCGATAGTCACGATGGGTGTCCCCGGCGGTCGGGGAACCGGCCAGCCGTTTCGCGAGGTCCCGCAGCAGCCAGCCCCGGCCCCCCGTCTGAAACAGGTGCGGCCAGAGACTGTGTACGTGTAGGGCCAGCCGCCCCCCCGGCACCAGCAGCCGGTGGGCGTGGGCCAGCACCTGCCGCCGGCTCTCGCTCCCCGAGACCATCCCCAGCGTCCCAAACAGCAGCAGGGCGTAGTCGAACTGCCCGTCCGGCAAAAACTCCAGTTCGCACAGATTCCCCCGCAGCAGCCTCGCCGCGAGTCCTTCCCGTTGCAGCCGTTCCTGGGCGACCCGCAACGACGGCTGCGACAGATCGACCCCCGTGCACTCAAACCCCCGCCGGGCCAGCGCCGCCACGCTCCGCCCCGTGCCGCACCCCAGGTCAATCACCCGCCCCGGCCGCTCAAACCACTGGTCCACCAGAGCGTGGTCGAACCGCAGCAGCGGTGCCTGCCCCAGGTGCTGCTCTTCGGTCTGGGGAAGCTGCTCATCGGCGGCAAACTCCCACAACGAGCGGGAGACTCCAGGAGGCAATTGCCAGTCGGCGGGCATGTCGGTTGCGGTGGGACGGGAAAACGGAACAGACCAGCGAGCGACTGATTATCGGCCGGGGACGACGGGAAGTCGATTCGGTCCGGAAAGTCGACTGCGCACCGTTGGCGGGAGGCGATTGGTCCAGCCGGCGTCCCCGAGGAGTCGCGTTCCCCGTTCCCCCAGACACCTGTGCCGAGGGAGGTTCCCACCGAGGGGAATCTGGTATCATCCGAGCATGGGGCGCGACCCACTGGGCCCCCGTTTTCCCCGCTGCTGGCGACCACGATGCAGACCGATTTCAAGATGATCCCCGGGCAGACCGACCTCGACACTCTCGAGCGCGATCTGCGGTTCCATCCTACCGTCAACCCTGGGCCAAACGCCCTCTCGACGGCCCAGATCGAGCAGTTCAACCGCGACGGCTACATCCGCGGCATCCGCATCTTCGACGACGCCCAGATCACCTCCATCCGCTCGTACTTTGACGCGCTGTTGGCGAAGGTGCTGGCCGCCGGGGGAGACAGCTACTCCATCAGCACCGCCCACGCCCGCTACGGCCGCGTCTACGACCTGCTGACCGAGCCCCGCATCGTCGCCTGTGTGAAGGATCTCTTGGGCGAAAACGTGGTCGCCTGGGGCTCGCACTTCTTCTGCAAGATGCCCCACGACGGCAAGGCGGTCGCCTGGCACCAGGATGCCAGCTACTGGCCCCTCACCCCCTCCAAGGCGGTCACCGTCTGGCTGGCGATTGATGATGCCGACGTCGAAAACGCCTGCATGCGGTTCATCAGCGGCTCACATCACCACGGCCACCTCACGTATCGCCCCAGCAACCCGGGCGAGCACAACGTGCTCAACCAGTCGATCGACAATCCCGAGCAATACGGAACCCCCGTCGACGACATCCTGAAGGCGGGGGAAATCTCCATCCACAGCGACCTGCTGCTGCATGGTTCGGAAGCGAACGACAGCGACCGTCGCCGGTGCGGCCTGACCCTGCGGTACTGTGCCGCTGAAGTCCGCGCCCACATGGACTGGAACCAGAAAGGGGTCATCGTCTCGGGCAGCGACCCCAGCGGGCACTGGTCCAATCGCCAGCGCCCCGCCACCGAGTAAATTCCCGGCCCAGGCCTCTCCGGGCGGGCGTCGCCCGGCACGCGGGTGGGCCGGGCAGTTTGTGTTTTTCCACGTCGTCGAGACAGCTCCGTCGGGGCTGTCGCAGGAGCAGCAGAGCGTTATGTCGGGTTCCAGGCGGGTGTTGAGCGTGGGGCAGTGTGGGTTCGACCATTCGTCGATTTCCGGTTTCCTGGCCGCGGAATTCTCGGCCACGGTCGATGCGGCCGACTCGCGGTTCGAAGCGCTGCAGGCGCTCGAACGGCAACCGTACCACCTGGTGCTGGTCAACCGGGTGCTCGATGCCGACGGCAGCCCGGGCCAACTGGTCATCGAGGCCATTCTCGGGCTCGACAACGCCCCCCCGGTGATGCTGGTCTCGAACTACGCCGACGCCCAGCAGCAGGCCGAGACCGCCGGCGCCCTCCCCGGATTTGGCAAAAGCTCGCTGCGCACCCCCGAGACCCGCGAACGGCTGCGGGCCGTACTGGGCTGATTCGGCCCGCCGATTCAACCCGCCAGCGAACCACGTTCGCCCCTCGCCAATGGGCGAACGGCTGGCCCCGCGCGAATTCGCCGTCGGGGCCGTCCGTAGTGGCTTTTTCCCCGGGCGCATCTCTAGACTGTGGACACTCATCGGGGAATGCCTGAGGCCTGTCCAGCGGCGTTGTCCCGATCGGCCCCGGGGGATCATTGGGCTGAGCGCTGCTTCCCCAGGCGGTCGCTGGCTGTTCGATTTGCGACAGGAACTGCGAAATGAGGACGAGACGCATGCGCAAGTTGGTGCTGCTGCTGACGGTGGCATTGGGAACCCTCGGCCTCTCCGGGCCCCACTGGGTGTCCCTGTGCCATGCCCAGGATGCGACCCCCGCCGAGGTCGGCCAGGCACTGAACACGGCGGGCGACAATCGTCCCCAGCTCGAACGAGCCCTGGCCGAGACCTCGGGGGAAGAACGCCGGGGGATGGAATTCCTCATCGCCAACATGCCCGAGAGCGACCTGCAGTCTCTCTCGGCCGACTTCCTGCTCGAAAACTCCCGCCTCGCCTGGCAGGCCCGGCGGGAGTTGCCCTGGGGCAAGCAGATTCCCGAGGCGATCTTCTTCAACAACGTGCTCCCCTACGCCAATGTCGACGAAAAACGCGACCCCTGGCGCAAAGAGTTGCTCGAACTTTGCCTTCCCATTGCCAAAGAGTGTCAGACCCCGTCCGAGGCGGCCAGCCGGTTGAATACCGAGGTTTTCCCCAAGCTGAAGCTCGGCTATTCCACCCAGCGCAAAGCCCCCAACCAGAGCCCCAAAGAGTCGATCGAGCAGGGGAAGGCCTCGTGCACCGGCCTGTCGATTGTGCTCAGCGACGCCTGCCGTGCGGTCTGCATTCCCGCCCGCCTCGTGGGAACTCCTCTCTGGGCGAACAAGCGGGGCAACCACACCTGGGTGGAAATCTGGGACGGAGACTGGCACTTCACCGGCGCCTGCGAGCCCGACAAAAACGGCCTCGACCGCGGATGGTTCATCGGCGATGCCGCCCAGGCGAAGAAAGACTCGTTCGAACACGCCATCTACGCCGCCAGCTTCGCCAAAACGAAGCAGCATTTCCCCCTCGTCTGGGCGATGCGCAACAAGAGCGTTCCCGCCGAGAATGTTACCGACCGCTACGCCCGCCCCGATGAGTCCAACAAGACCACCGTGCGGCTGCTGGTGCGGGTGCTCAATGGCGAACGCCAGCGCGTCGTGCAGCCCGTGCGGGTCATCGCCCAAACCGACGAGAAAGCCGAACTGCTGGGAGACTCCCGGGGTGAAACCGCCGATCTCAACGACATTCTCAGGTTCGAAGTCCAGCCCGGAGCCGATTACGTCGTGAAAGTCGGCAACCTCGAACGCAAAGTCCGCGTGGTGACCGACACGGATGAGTTCGTCGTCGAGATCGTCGTCCCCTGATCGGGACCCCTCCCGCCGCACCACCCGGCCAGTTCATACCGTGGTGCTGCGACTGACGCAGCCGTCGTGGCGAGATGTCGCCGGCGTTCGAAGATGAAGCGATCGTTCAGAGACAAGGATCGGAAATGAAGAGTCTGTTGTCGTGGCTGGTGTTGGCGGTGGCGGCCTGTGGCCAGGCGGCGTGGAGTCCCTTGGCGTGGGGTCAGGCTCCCGAGCCGCAGGCCTCGGCCCAGACGCTCGCCGCACTGAAACAGGCGCTGCAAGCCGAGACCCCCAACTGGCAGGCCTTGGCCGAGGGAGCCTTCGCCGAGGTCCCCCTCACCAAAACCGACGCCGCCGCCGCCCGTGAAGCCCTGTGGCAGGCGCATGTCGCCCGCATTCGCCAGGAACGGGCCGAGGAAGTGAAGAGCCGCGTGCTGAAGGAAGGGGAGCTGTCGATGCCCTTCGCCTACACTGTGACGGGAGACAAGCCCGCCACGGGCCGCAGCCTCTGGATCTCGCTGCATGGCGGCGGCGGAGCCCCTCCCCGGGTGAATGACCAGCAGTGGGAAAACCAGAAGCGTCTCTACAAGGTGAAGGAAGGGCTCTACCTCGCCCCCCGCGCTCCCACCAACACCTGGAACCTCTGGCATGAAGGGCACATCGACCGCCTGTTCACCCGGCTCATCGAAGACCTGGTGGTGTTCGAAGAGGTCGATCCCAACAAGGTTTACGTGCTGGGCTACTCGGCGGGGGGGGATGGCGTCTACCAGATCGGTCCTCGGCTCGCCGATCGCTGGGCGGCGGCCGCGATGATGGCCGGGCACCCCAACGACGCCTCGCCCCTGTCGCTCCGCAATGTCCCCTTTGCGCTGCAGGTGGGGGGGAACGACTCGGCCTACAACCGCAATACCGTGGCCCGCAGTTGGGGTGACCAACTGGTCAAGCTGCATGAAGAAGACCCCCAGGGCTACGAGACCTACATCAAGATCCACGAGGGGAAGGGGCACTGGATGGATCTCGCCGATGCCGCCGCCTTGCCCTGGATGGCTGGCTTCACCCGCAATCCCATCCCCGAGCGGGTCGTCTGGAAACAGACCGGGCAGCCGCACGAGCGGTCGTACTGGTTGGCTGTCCCCAAAAACCAGGCCAAAGTCGGCGCGCTGGTCACCGCCCGCCGCGACCAGCAGTCGGTCGAGATCGAAACCGCCGAACAAATCGACAAGCTCCTCGTCCGCCTCGACGACCGCATGGCCAACCTCGATGAGGACGTGGCCATTCGCCGGGGGGACAAGCTGCTGCTGCAGGCCCGCCCCCGCCGGACCGTCGCCACCCTCGTCCGCACCCTCGTGGGACGGGGCGACAAAGACCTGATGTTCTCAGCCGAGTTGGCGGTCGATCTGGCCCCCGCCCCCTAACGGCCCCGTGGCCGGCGGGTCGTCCCGACATCTTCGCCGTCCACCCCGCCGAGGTTCGACCATGCCCCCGCTTGCTCAAACCCTCCACCCCGGTCCCCAGGGTACTGGCCCGGTTTCTCTCGCGGCCTGGCGTGGTCGGCCAGGTCCCGGGCTGAGGCTCACGGCGGCCTTGGCCTGCTGGCTGGCCGGTCTGTTCGCAAGTCTGCTGGCCGGTTGTGGCCGCTCGGGCACCTCCGCCATCCCAGCCAACTCGGACTCCGCCCCGGCCGCGGTCCCCGCCGGCGACCTCCCGGCCATTCGGGTCGCCCCGCTCCCCCCGCAGCCGGCGCTTCCCGAAGCCCCCCCGGAACTCGGCCGCATCGAATTGCGGCTCTCCGCCACCGCCTTCCAGCAACTCGAGCCGTCCCGCGGCGGGTTGTTCTTTCAAGGGGGCAACGCCCCGGCTGCCCCCCCGCACACTCCCGAGGCCCGCGCCCGGGGGGAACGTCCCCAGCCCGCCGTCGGCTTCTTCAACTTCGGGGAAGACAGCGGGGCGGGGACCTTCGGCTTCGACTTCCCCATGGTGAAAGCCGACGTGCAGTTGGGACCAACCCTGCTGCGCGACGTGGGAGTGCGTTACAAGGGGAACGGCTCGTACCAGACCGCCCGGTCAGGCCGCAAACGGTCGTTCAAGCTCGAGTTCGATCACTTCGTCCCGAATCAGAAATTTGAAGGCGAGTCGAAACTCAACCTCAACGGCAACGGTCTCGATCCCACCCAGTTGCGCGACGCCCTGGGTTACCGCCTGTTCGCCGCGGCGGGACTTCCCGCCCCCACGACCCGATTCGCCGAAGTGTTCCTTCAGCTCGATTCGAGCCCCCCCGAACTGCTCGGGCTGTATACCGTGGTCGAGCAGGTCGACCGCGGGTTTTTGCGCCAGCACCTCGGCTCAGAAAGCGGTCTGCTGCTCAAGCCCGAGGGAATCAAGGGAATCCCCTGGTTCGGCACCGAGATCTACCGCTACGAACAGCCCTACAACGCCAAGTGGCGCGGCACCGACCGGCAGTGGGAACGGGTCATCGAATTCGCCCGCGTGGTCAATCGCACCGAAGACGCCGAGTTTGAACAGGCGATCGACACCATTCTCGATGTCGACCGGTTTTTGCGGTTCCTCGCCTGCCACGTGCTGCTGGGAAACCTCGACAGCTTCCTGGGAACCGGGCACAACTACTACCTCTACCTCGACGATGCCACCGACCGCTTCGTCTTCCTGCCCTGGGATCTCGACCTCTCCTTCGGCGGCTTCTTCATGGCGGGCTCGGTCGAAGAACTGGCCGACCTCTCGCTGCAGCATCCCCACCAGGGGAACAACCGGCTGATCGACCGGCTGCTGCAAAACCCCGCCCGGCGCGAGGCGTACCTCAACCACGTGCGCGATCTGGTGTCGCAGGTCTTTCATCCCGAAGGCCTGGGTGCCCTCGCCGCCGCCTGGGAAGAGTTCGTCACCCCGGCGAAGCAGCGCGAGACCGCCGCCCGCGATCAGCGGGGCGAGTCCGAGGCGGGAGTCTTCGGCATGTGGGGGCGGTCGGGCATGCCTCCTGCGCAGTTCATCGAACTGCGGACCGCCTCGGTCCTGGGTCAACTCTCGGGAACCACCACCGGCTTCGTCCCTCAGCCGGGCTGGGGAGGTCGGGGGGCCGGCCGCGGACGGAATGGGCGGGGGAGATTCTGATCCCGCCGGGAAAGTCAACCGGCAGGCCGCAGGTTGTCGCAGATTGCCCCCGCATCATTTTCCCGGATTGCCCCGGTTTGCTAATTTATGCCCGCCACGGACGTGGCGCTGTCGCGACGTTGTTCCCAGATTGATTGGCTTCCATGGCCCGTACGCCTGCTTCCGGATCCCGTTCTACCCGATCGAAAAAGAAAACGTCGACGCCCCGCGCGACCCCGGCGGCCCGTCGGCTGCGCGGCCGGCATGCGGTGGGACCGAAGCGGGCCCAACTGCGGGCTTCGTACCGCCAGCGGGCCGATCTGTTCGAGATCGACTACACCGAAGACAAGGTGCGCCTGGCCCTCGCCGCCGCTGGAACCTCGGTGCTGGCGGGTGACTGGCAGACCCGGCTGATCCTGGCCGACGGCCGCGAGCTGCCGGTGGTGGGCTCCTGGGACCCCGCCGTCTGGCTCGCCGATTCCGACGGCGATTACCTCGAACTGCAACTGCACCTCACCGACGAACTGCGCATCGACCGCAGCCTGTTTCTCGCGCGCGATGCGGGCCTGGTGTTTCTCTCCGAGACGGTCATCTCGTTGCCGGGAGCCCCCGAGGTGGTGGCCCTCGAGAGTACGCTGCCGCTCAACCCCCAATTGCAGCCCAGTGCCGTGGCGGGGGGGCGGGAATGGCAATTGAAGACCCGCGGCTTCCAGGCCCGCCTGCACTCCCTCTCGGCCACCGCAACAACGGCCGAGGGGGTGCTCTTCACGGTGACCGACGGTGTGCTGCGCGTCCGGCAGCCCTGCAGCGAGGGGAACGGGTTTTTCCCGTTGTTGGTCGACTGGCACCCTCTGCGGGCGAAGAAGCCGGCGGTCACCAAGCCGGTGACGGTGTCGGAGCAGCGGAAGATCGTCTCCCCGGCGACGGCGGTGGCGGCACGGTGGCAGTGCGGTTCCGAGCACCTGTTGTGTTACCGTTCGCTGCGGGCCCCCGACCTGGCCCGGGCGGTCTTGGGGATGCACACCTGGTTCGAACTGGTCCTCGCCCGCCTCACCAAACCGGGCACCTACCCCCCGCTCATCCAGATCGAAACCCCGGAAGAAGGGACCGCGCCGGCCGCCTCGTAGCACAGGTGTCCAACCTGTGTCGGCGGCTTGGACCCCGTCGATTTTGGGACCAGTCAAGCAGGCCGGCGTCAAAAACCTAGCCCGGGAGTGCGAACCTCGTCAGGAGGCGAAATCTCGTCGGGAGGCGAACCTCCGTGTCAGCCCCGCTGGGCATTGGCCCGAAAAAAACGTCCCCTTGGGCAGCCCCCCAACCCCAATCGCTTCCTTCCTCTTCCCCATCTCCTGCTCTCCTGTTCTCCTGTTCTACTCTCCCGGCCCCCGGCCGCCAGATAGAACACGATTAAGGCGGCTCATGATGATCACGATGGAACTGGATGAACAAACGGCCGAGCAATTGCAGGCACTGTCCGCCGCCAGCGGCCTGACTCCAGCCGAGTTTCTGAAGCCGCTGTTTCCGGTTGTCCGCGACGAGGTTGTCGACCGACTGAATGCGGAACAATGGGATCATCTCGTCGGCGAATTGGCCTTCGATGGTCCGAGCCTGCCGGCCGACTTCTCGCGGATCGACATCGACGGTGAGCACGCCTGAGGACACGCGGTACCAGGCCCTGGCCCGCCCCGCGCGACGCCCACCCGGTCCCGACACGCCCACCCCGGCAGGGGTGACAGAAATGACCCGGGGGTCGAGCGCAGCGACCACCCCCGGTGACGCCCCCCAACACCGCCTGCATCCCGAAGGCGGTGCCAGAACGCTGCAATTCACAGATCCAACCTGGGCCGCCCCAACCGCCCAATCCCTGAAGGGGATTTCTACCATAGCCTGGGGTTGCCGCAGCGCAGCGCCGGCTACCCCAGGTCACCGTCCCCCCCACGGCGCTTCATTCCTCAACGACATGTCTCTGAGGCGAAACGTTGGACTCGCGCTCATGAACACGACCTCCCCCGCCCCCGCCCCGCGCCCGCACAACGGCTGCACAAATATCGGTGGCATCGGTCAGAGACCCCGGTTCGCTCCCCGAATCTTGCGGGGCCGCTGGACCCCCAGCTTGGCCGCAATCAGTTCAAATCCGAGATTGTTCTTGAACGGCTCGATTTCCTGTTGCAAAGCCCGTAATCGAACCTTTTGCCAGGTGGACGTGGCGTCGTGATGCTGGCGGATAAAGCTCCTCGACAGAGTATAGAACTCGGGTTCCTGTTCGCCGGTGGTTCCATCGTTCCGGTTGTAGAACTTGCCAATATTCAGGAAGGCGACGATAAGAAAGTCGAAAGCGTCCAGACTGGCTTCCTTCACGGGAAACCCTCGGTCGCAGTCGGTGGCATAGCGACTTTTGACCTGGATCCGGACCTGCGGCAATTCGTGTTTGCCTGCCCTGTGGCGGGGATTGGGGTGAATGCAGATCAGATCATACCCCTCGTTGTTGGGCGGGGCTTTGTAGGTGAGGATGTTCCGCCGCATCAGGTGACCCATCACCAGAGACTCCGCCCCGGCAGAGACGACCGGGAGACGGAGAAAGTCCGCTTTGGGGTTCGCCATGGTCCGCACTGGCTTTGTTCTTGGGGTGGAATTGGTGGTGAGAACCGGTCAAGCAGACGGTGCAGTGCGATTCATTTTACTGACAGCGTCAACCAATGCACGTGCTGCGAGAGGAACAAATCCAGATCGACATTGTCGAGGGAAATAGATGCCACACATCGTGGGATTGGACCAAATGATGGACTTGATGCAACTGTCGGTGGTGGTGCCCACGGCACCAGCTCGAATGTAAAAAGGTGTCAGGAACCTTATATTAAAAAGGTTCCTGACACCTTTTTGTGTCCTGGAGGGCGAGTAACTGATTAGTTCCCAAACCACCCGTGGTGTGGTTGGGCAGCCCTGGACGCTGGATATCGTAGCCACGGATGGTATGAATAGGTCACTGGGGTGTGGACCGGTCATGGTGACGGTCATCCCCGGACTCGGAACGGATTC
>CAIOTJ010000327.1 GCA_903861195.1 uncultured Planctomycetaceae bacterium
CGGCGCGGGGTTTGGGCCGGGTCGTGGTGATGGAGCGCCTCGTCTGTTGGTCCTTTGGTCGCAACGAGTTTGGCTTTATTGAAGACAGGTGTTGTGGCTTCTGATCCAGCCCTCGAGTCCGGGCACGACCCCACGGACCTTGTGTCCGTGGTGAAGGAGGTCTGTGGCTAGCCCAAGACAGGTTCCATCCCGCCAAAACCCCATCCGCCTCGGGGGCTGTCGTCCCGCGGGCACCAACAACCTCGGGCACCAGGGAGACGCCGCTGGTTCCAGTCGAACCGGTCTGCGTCCCCCTGGTGTGTTCGTCTTGTGGGTTGGGCAACGGGGGGGAGACGATGGCCGCTGGGAGCGATGCCGACTTCGCGATAGAATCGCAGGCGGGTCAGTTGGCCGACTCACCCGGCGGCCGTGGCCCACGGCGGTTCGCGCGACGGCCGAACGCGGCACGCTGGCGGAGATTCCCGGACCGGTCTGTCGGGCCGCTTTCCGGTGGACCTGCGTCCGCCGGCTGTGTCCAGAGCCCCACTTTCACCCCGCGCAGGTTTCCATGGTTGTGGTCTTCATTCCTCCCGCGTGGCGTGATCTGACGGCAGGCAGGGCCGAAGTCCGCCTGGCGGCCATGAGCGTGCGGCAGGTCATCGAGGGGCTGGAGGCGTTGTATCCGGGGATTGCCGCACGTGCGCTCGCCGATGATTCGCTGAAGCCCGGGTTGGCCGTGTCGATCAATGGCACCATCTCGCGGCGGGGACTGCGCGGGGCGGTGCCCGAGGGGGCGGAGGTGCACTTTCTGCCCGCCTTGGGTGGGGGCTGACGACGGCCTGCGAGGCCCAGGCCCGCGGCGTGAGCCGACTCAGTCCGCTTCCGGCCGGCCCGACACAGACCGATCGACAGAGGATCCGGGGGGAACGGGTTCCGCGAACTCAATCGGCCGCCGGATGTGGAACGGCAGCCAGGCGAGGGCGGCCAGCACATAGAGCGTGATGAACACGGCGAACACGTCGTCCCACGCCTCGCTGGTGCCCCCGGCCCGCTGCGAGGCGGCCCCCAGCATTTGCCCAATGAGCTTGGGAAACGCCGCCGCCCCCACGTTGCCCCACATGTTCATCACGGCGAACACCAGCGCGAGACGGGTGCCCCCCAGATCCATGGTCGAGGTGTAGGCGGCGGGGCCGGCCGCCGCGGCGAAGAAAGCCCCCGCGCCGATCAGCGCCACCGCCCCTTCCGGATGGGTGGCCCGATATCCCAGGAACATCAGCAGGGCACACAGCAGCAGGCAGCCGCTGGCCAGACACTGGCGGCTCACGCGACGACTTCCCGACCAGGCCAACAGTCGATCGGCCGCCCAACCCCCCGCCAATGGTCCGAGGGACGCCACGGCGATGGGAATGCCATTCAGAAACCCCGCCTGGGTCAGGTCGAGGCCGCGGGCCTCTTGCAGGTAGGTGGCGAACCACGACCCGAAGAACATCTGGGCCCCGGCCCGCAGGAACTGCTGGCACGAGAGGCACCACAACGGCCAGGCACAGGCGAGCGACCACCAGGTGGCCGCCGTGATGGGGGCCGAGTCTCTCTCGCGGGACGCTTCCGGGGATTCGCGAGGAAACCAGTTCCAGAACAAGGCGGCCCAGACGAATCCGGGCAAGGCGAAGAACAGGAACATCCCCCGCCAGCCCAACAGCCCCGTGACCCAACCGGCGAGGACGGCCCCCAGGAAGCCACCCACCTGCA
The DNA here is from genome assembly GCA_903861195.1 of uncultured Planctomycetaceae bacterium. Lineage (GTDB taxonomy): Bacteria > Planctomycetota > Planctomycetia > Planctomycetales > Planctomycetaceae > UBA10511. The sequence goes on from CAIOTJ010000327.1 coordinate 1,729, forward strand.
TCGAACCAGCGATGACCCCGTTGGCGAGACCGTACCGCGTGGGGATGAAAAACCGGCGCACCGCCAGGGTGGTGCAGGTGAAGATGCCCGCCTGGGCGGCCCCCATCAACAGCCGCAGGGTCACCAGGTCGGAGGTCCCCCGCACCAGCGGAATGAGGGCACAGGCGAGGGACCAGACGATCGCCATGGCCAGCAGCGATTTGCGAATTCCCCAGCGCTGCGCCCCCCAGCCGGCGGGAATCTGCAACATGGCATAGGTCAGAAAAAACGACGCCTGGACCGAACCCATCTCGGCGAACGACAGCCCGAGTTCTTCGCGGATCGGTTTTTCGACCGTTCCCAGGCACTGCCGCTGCACATAGGCCACGGTCGCGGCCCCGCACAGCAGCGCGAGGATCAGCCCCCCACTGGCGGAGGGCGGGTGGCGATCACTCGCTGGAGTTGGGTCAGACATGTTTCCACCCGGTAGAATCCAGCGATGTTCTCGGGACCCACGCTGGGGCACCGCGGCTCATCGCGACGGCGACGGGCCAGGGGCATAGGGGTCGAGAGACTTCAGGTCGGCGCGACTTCGGGTGGCACGCCCCTCTTCCAGCCACTTCAGACGTTCTTCGTCGGCGAGGAGTCCACCCGTATCAGCCACCGCGGGCCCTCCCGTGACCGCCTCGACACGCAAGGTTTCGTTCAGCTGCCGCAAGGTCGGGAAAATATTCGCCGCATCCGTGTCGAGCCACAGACGCTTCATGGTTGGAGAGCGGGCGGCGAGAAATCCGGTGAAGAATTCGCACTGCCGCTCCAACTTCGTCTGAGCCTCCAATCCCTGGCCAGACGCCTCGCTCACCAGTTCGTCCCGAAACCGTTCGATGGAGCCCAGGCGGGTCTGAAGATGCTGCGCCAGCAGTCGGCAGATCAGATAGCCGCGCGACAAATCGCCCGCTTCGATCGAACTCTTCAGAACTTCGTCGAGGTAGTCGTTGTCGACATACAGGGTCTCATCCAATTGGCAATAGAAGGGTCCCCGGACCGGTCCCAGACCATGACAGGACGATTCAATCCCTCCCTCGAAAGGGACGACCTGCGGAGACTCGTAAGGCCGCTTCTCGGCCTTGACCAACTCTTCAACCACCGGTTCCAGTTCGGTGATCAACAGAGCGGGGGTTCCCTGCAGTTCCACCCGCTTGAGACTCGGCTCGACCGGAGCATCGGGATCTTCCGATTCGGATTCCAGTTGGGCGAGTTCCAACCGGGTCAGCAGGGATGTGACATCTCCCCCCGCCAGCCAGTACAGACCGAGCGGCAACAGCACCAACAGGCTGATCGCCGCCAGCAATCGCAGACGCATTGGCCAGGGGGAGGGCTCTGGGGCATGGTAGGGACCAAGCGGATAACTCATGCTGAACTCGGCAGAGACCGTTTTTTCGCGTGGGTGCCTCCAGAAATGGAAGCAAAAGGGGGTGGCAGCAGCCGGTCCGCTCACCACCCCAAGGTAGACCTCCGGCCAAGAGGGCCGCTCCAGCGAGCCTAAAGCTGGTCGAAGGGAATCTTGAAGGTGTCAAACCCTTCGATGGTCCCAGCCTTCAAACCCTTTGCGAACCACTTGAGCCTCTGCTCCGATGTGCCGTGCGTGAACGAATCGGGAACGACGTATCCCTGGGCCTGCATCTGCAACCGGTCGTCGCCAATCGCCGTGGCGGCCACGAGCCCTTCCTTCAGATCACCCGGCTCGAGAATTCCCTTGGTCTTCTGGGCATGATGCGCCCAGACCCCGGCGAGATAGTCGGCCTGCAACTCCAGCCGGACCGAGAGCTGGTTGAATTCTTCCTTGGAAACCCGCCCCTGGCGCGAATGCACCTGGTCGGTCAGCCCCAGTTGATTCTGCACGTGATGTCCGATTTCATGGGCCACCACATACGCCTGGGCGAAATCTCCGGGGGCCCGGAACTTGTTCTTGAGTTCGTCGTAAAACGCCAGGTCAATGTAGACCTTTTGGTCGGCCGGGCAGTAGAACGGCCCCACCGCCGCATTCGCAAACCCACAAGCCGACTTGGTCTGACCCGAAAACATGACCAGGGTCGGCTGTTGGTAGCGCTTCCCAAGTTCCTTGGGAAAGAGTTCGGTCCAGACATCTTCGGTCGAACCCAGGATCCGCTTCACAAACTCACCCTTCCGCACATCTTCCGGGGAGAGTTCCTGTTGGGCCTCGCCTCCCCGCCCCCCCGGCTGGGCCTGCTGCTGCAGAACCTGTTGGGGATCGCCTCCCAGGAACGACACCAACAGGGCCAGAAAGAGCGCACTCAAGCCCCCACCCACCAGCACGGGACCGGCTCTCAGGCCACGTCGATCCTCGATGTTCTCACTGGCGCGTTGTTTCTCCAGACGCATGACGCTTGGTTCCCTTCCACAAAGAAGACACTCTTGACGACAGCTGCCGTTCACACCCTTTGCGAGCAGTGCCGGTATTGTCAACTGTCCAGTTTGGGGAAACAAGGTCTCGGCCAGAAATTTCCCCCGCTTCGAATCACTCGGGACGTCCCGTTTTGGACTCCAACCTCAGTGACCCGCGCCAGGCCGGGAGACTCAGCGACCACACACCGCGCAGGTCACGCCGGGCAACAGACGCTGGGCGAGGTTGATGGCTGCCAGCCGCGATTGGCGGGGCCCGCCGCACGCCGCACAGTCGGAAAATCGCTCCAGATCCCAGGTATCGACCGTCAGCAGGCCCCGCGCCCGCGGCAGCAGAGCGTCCAGAAGCTGCTCCAATTGCCCAATCCGGGGCTCGACAAAGTCCCCGGCGGCCTGCCATTGACGCACCGTCGCGGTGGTGCCGCGGGTCGGAATCACCGCCGCCAGCCGGGCACCGCTGTCCCAGGCGAATTCGACCGTTTCGATGGCTGACGCCACCGCGTCGGCGGGGGGGACGAAGGGGGGTTGCAGCATCACAAACGCGCGCACATCGATTCCCTCGCCGCACAATCTCCGGGCCGCCTCGCGAAAGTCGTTCGGGGTCATCTGCTTGTTCAACCGCGGCCAGGACCGGGCATCCACCGTCTCCAGCCCCAGGGCGACCTCCAGTCGGATGTCTGCGGGGGAGCGCTCCAGCCGCTGCGCCTCCCGCCGCAGCCGCGTCAGGAATTCCCCGCAGCGCTCCCCGCACAACCGGGGATGATTTTCGACAATCACCCGCTCGAACCCCGCGCACAAGCGGGCGATGGCCGGATGGTCGGCGAGGGGAATCGCCCGCGGATCGAAGAAATTCCCGCTGTTGTACAACTTGATCTCGCGGGCGGGGGGCAAGTCGGCCAATCCTCGCCGGATCTGCTCGGGTATCGACCCCGGGGGCACGGACTCGGGGGTCGTGTGCCGCCACAGGTCGCAATACACACACTCGAACGGGCACTCGCGATTGACCAGAAACAGGGTGGCCACCGCCGTGCTGCCAGCCCCGGCCGCCGGCTCGTGTTCGACAAACGCGGCGGCGGGCCGATCGACGGGCAGCGCCGCGCGGCGGGCACGGCTGTCCCGTTTGTCTCCCCAGGTCTCTTCCGGGTCGGGGGCCTCGCGCGAATCCATGTTCATCCTCGTTTCGGTTCGCGCCCGGATCCCCCGCGGGGCCACAAATTGGGCGCGAGACTCTTCCCCCGCATGACTCCACTGGCTAGACTGTACAGTTGGACCCTCGATCTTTCCATCGCGTCTGCTGCCCGGGATCTTCCCATGCTGCGACCTGCTCGCCCAGCCTTCTGCCGTGACCTGTTGAATCTTCGCAGATGGCTGCTGCCCAGCCTGCTGGGGGCCCTGTGCCTGCTGGGTCGACACGGGACATCCCGCGCAGCGCAGGCTCCCCAGGCTCCCGCGGGAGCCCCGGCACCAGAGTTCGACTGGAAGGGGGCGTTGCCGAAGTTTCTGCGGGCTGACCGGCCCACGCTCGAGGCCCGTGCGGAATCGGGACAATTGCCAGCCGAAGCGCCCCAGCGCCGCCTGCTGATTGGCGTGGAGACGGTGGCCCTGCCGGTCATGTATGGAGGGCCCAACCAGAACCAGAGGTTTCTGGCGCTGCAGGTCATTCTCGCGAACCTGACGGCCGAGCCTCTGACCATTGCCCGCAAAGATGTCGAGCTGGTGGTGGATGGCCAGAGCCAGCCCCCGCAGGATGCGCCGCAGCCGTTCAAAAACCAGGCGTTTCAGGCGGGTCAGCAGGGGATCGCCCTGCAAACGGCCCAGATGCCGGCCGAGGTCTCCGTCCCGTCGAACTCAGCGGTCCGAACCTGGATGCTGTTCTGCGACCTCCCTCCCGGAGGACAAACTCCCCGGATGCAACTGAAGATTCAGTCGGGGGGTCAGACCGCGCAACTCGATTTGCAGGACTTCGCGCGAGAGCGGCTGGGGCTGGAAGCGCAGCGCATCGGGCCGCGCAAGGCGCTCGGACGGGTGGTTTTGAAGGGAGATCTTGACACGCTGGGAATTGGGGTGCTCGCGGATGAACTGGACCGTCTCGCCAGTGAGCGGGTGGTGCGGGTGGTCTTGGTGTTTCAACCCACGGCGCGGATCCAGGACTACCAGTTGTTCAACTGGCTGCAGGAGGCGGCCAACCCGGCCGGCCGGAACCAGGGTCGGGAAGACCAGTTCCCTCCCCTGCCGACCATCCTGCGGGAGCTGCACCTCGTCAACCTCCCCTCCCCCGGACAGCCCCCTCCCGATCCCAACCAGCCGACTCCCCCGGCACCCGTCGAGATCTCGGGGCATATTCTGTTCAACACCCGGGGAGGAGCGGGTGTTCCCCGGCTGCATGGACGGGAGGTCGATGCCGTCATCAGCGCTCTGCGGGGTGCCTACGAACTGTTGCCCCGAAAAGAACTGGTGCAATCGATGCAGTCGGAAGACAGGCTCGAGCGGATTGCCGCCCTGGCCACCGGCGGCGCCAGGCTTCCAGCCGATCAAATCCCACTGCTGCTGACCGCCGCGGAGAGCGACGATGTCGCCGTGCAACAGGCGGCGGTGGCCTCGCTGGGTCAATTGGGGACCCCGGCCGCGATTGCGCGGTTGGTGGACCTGGTCCGCACCGGTTCGGAAGCGAGTCGGCAGACGGCGATCGCCAGTCTGGCCTCATCGCGGTACGCCGCGTGCCACGAAGCGGTGCTGGAGCTGTTGCGGACCGAGTCGATCGAAATTCGCAAAGCGATTGTGCGCGGGTTGGCCCAGTTCCCAAGACCACTCTGGTCGCAGGCGATCTACGACTTTGTGCAGGCGGGGCCCGAGGGGATGAATGGCGAAGCGGTCAACGCTCTGGTGCAGGTGGGACATCCGCGGTTGCTCGAGGTCTTGACGCGTGCTCTGGCGGACCCCAATCCGGAACTGCAACTGCAGGCCCTGACGGTGCTGGTCCGTCGTCCGGACCGGGCCAGCGAGCAGATTGCCCTCGACTACACCCTGAAACATCTGGCGGAGAAAGACCCCCAGGGTCCCATGCTGGAACTTTTGAACCGCGTGAAAGATCCCCGATTGCTCCCCTTGCTGCAGAACCGGTTCGATGCCTCCCCACAGAAGTCGGCCCTGATCCAATCCCTGGCGCTGTTGGGTGATGCGGCGACCGCGCAGTTTCTGCGAGACAAGTACGACGCCCTGCCAGCCAACGAAAAAGGGGAGGTGCTGCGGGGTCTGACCCGTCTGGCCCCGCGGATGTTCCGGGAGCTGGCCGAGTCGGCACTGCTGTCGAACGACCCCTCCATGGTCAATCAGGCGCTGCAGGGATTGAATGAGGATGGCGGCCCGGAAGTGGTCGAACTGATGCTGGGGGCCCTGGAGAAGTCGAAGGAACTCAATGTCTGGCAACAGCTGACTTACGCGTTGGCCAACACCGGATCTCCCAAGGCGCGGGCCGCACTCCAGAAGCTGCGCAATTCTCCCGATGAAAATCGCCGCAACGTCGCGACCAATGCCCTGCAGAACATGCGGTACCGTTCCCCCGGGTTCCACCATTACAACATGGCCCAATCGCTGGTGCGCGAAAAAAAATACAAGGAGGCGGTGGAACAGTTCGGACTGTGCCTGACCATGGATCCCGAGTTTTCCGACGCTCTCGCCGAGCGGGGCCTGGCCCACATGCACCTCGAGAAATTCACTGAAGCGGGAACCGACTTCCGCAAGTGCCTGCAACTCGACCCAGCCAATCACCTGGCGCTCACGGGGGAATGCCTCACCCTGGTGCTGGCGGATGGCAAATGGGAAGAGGCGATCCGCAAGCTGGAGGAGGGGCGTGAACAGCATGCCGCGAATCTCATCTTCCAATACAACGCCGCCTGCGTTTATGGTCGGGTGGTCGAACGGTTGACCAAGGAACCCGAGACGCCAGCCCGCAACGAGCAACTCACCAAGTACCGGCAGCAGGCTTTCACCGATCTTAAGAAGTCGCTGGAACTCGGTTTCCGTGATTTGGATTTGATGAAGGGGGACGCCGACCTGGCCTCCCTGCGGAACAGTCCCGAATGGGAAGACTTGCTCAAGTCGACGCCGCAGAATCCCCCGCCCCGGGGCGGAGTCAAGGTGCAGTGAGTCACCCGGCCCCCATTCCTGGCTGACCGGTCCTCTCTCTGAACCGGCCCCCCGACCCCGTTTCCCAGCCCGCAGCCCCACCCTTTTCGCTTCCAGGACGCAAGAAAGCCAGACTTCGGATGGTCTACCTCAACCGGATCTACACCAAAACAGGCGACGACGGCACTACAGGTTTGGGAGATGGAACGCGAGTTCCCAAGACCCATCCCCGGATTGTCGCTTATGGAGGTGTGGACGAACTCAATTCAAGCCTCGGGCTGATTCTCTGCGATGAACCCGACTTCGAATTCGCCGCCTGGCTGCGCCAGATCCAGAACGATCTGTTCGACCTGGGAGCCGACCTGTGTGTTCCGGAGGCCGAACCCGAACCCGCCCCGGACGAGTCCGATGACGACAGACCGTCCGCTCCCTCCCCGGCCCGGGCTCCGCTCCGCGTGATCGACAGCCAGGTCGAGCGTCTGGAGCAATGGATTGATCAGGCCAATACCCGGTTGGCCCCCCTGACCAGTTTCGTGCTGCCCGGCGGAACCCCCATCGCGGCCCGGCTGCACCTCGCCCGAACCATCTGTCGGCGGGTGGAAATTGGCGTGCTGCACCTGGCCGAGTTTGAAACGGTGAACCCCCTGGTCCACTGGTACCTCAACCGGCTTTCCGATCTGTTGTTCGTTCTGGCCCGCTGCGCCAACCACGGCGGCCCGGGAGACATCCTCTGGCAGCCTGGCCAGGGCCGGTAGTCTCTGACCGGCACCGTCAACGGCCCTCCCCCGCGGTCCGGAATTGAACCGGGCAGGCCAAATCAACTGACCCGCAGTGCCTCCCGCATCCTCCGCCAGGGCTCGATGTAGGTTGCCCAGTCGAGTCCATCAACCGTGGCGGTTGGTTGACGGGTCACTCCGTCGACCGCAGGACCACGACACACCAGCTCGGCCAGCACTCTCTGCTGAGACTCGGGAGTGTGACGTTGCAGCAGGTCGGTTCGGCCCCGGGCCTGGGCGAATCCGGCCGCCAGGGCATATCCCCCCCAGTTCGACACGCCGCACACCACCGTCCAGGTGCAGCCCACCCGGCAGGGAACCCGCCCCGCGTGGTCGCCCGGCAACCGTCGCACGAGGTCGTCCCACCGCTGGCTCCCCATGCCAATCTCGTTGGCTCCATCCCCCACCCCCATGGTCTGCAGTCCGGGGATCCGTTCGGGCCACCGCTCGAACAACCGATGCAGCGGAGCCGTAAAGTCGTCAATCGCCACTCCACGCATGTTGTGGCAATGCCCCGCGTGCTCTGGCGGAACCCGTCGGTCGAACTCCCGCACGACCTCGTCTGCGCCTCCCGACTGCAACCACGCACTCTCGCGGGTGTGCGAGGGCCCCACCCGCTCGATCGCGATGAGGTGGGTCACCCCCGCCTGTTCTGCCCAGTGGCTGAAATCACGTTCCCAATCTTCAAACACCGTCGCTGGCTCATCGGAATGGACGGGAAACGGACAGGTCCGCACCCGCTCGATCGGCACCCCCGTCGCCTCGGCACAGACCCGCAAGGCGGGGGCACACCAGCGATCGGTCAGCAAGTCCACCTCCACTCCCCCTCGCAGCAACACGTCGGCCAGCAACGCCGTCCCCAGGGGACCGTCGGTCTCGGCCGCCGGGGGATTTCCAAGGGGGATGTAAAACCCCGTCACCAGCACCACCCTTTGGGCGCGGTGGGCCAGGTCGAGACAGGCGCGCGCCAGGTGCCCCTCGGCCAGGGGACCCCACTGGGCCTCACTGGAGATCAGACCGCGGGCGGCCGGGTCGATACGAATGAGTTGTTCGAGGTGATCCAGCATCAGAGGGTCCAACCGGCGGCAGGCGTGTGACAGAGGATTCTCGCGGTGGGCCAGGGGGGTTGGCAAGTCGCCCAGACGGTCGGGCGGCTCTTTCCAAGCCGCCGATGTGACGCGGCAGGAAAAGCTTGTCACAATGCTGGAGTCGTTCCCTCCGGGAACGCTTCCAGGCCGTGTCTCCCGTTCGTCCTGCTTCCGCCGTGATCAACGCCCTGATCTCTTCGATCCTGCGTCCGCTGGTAAGGATTCTCGTGGGACTGATCGCCATTCCCCTGTTTCGGCTGTTCGCGCGGCGGTTCATCCGCTGGGACAAGTTCAATGCCGAGTTGACGAAAGATATCGAACAGTGGGTGCGTGGTTCGCTGCTCTTGCTGTTGGCGACCGCCAATGTTGAGACCGCATTGATCGATTCGGTCCGGGGTTGGATCCCCACCCCCGCTCCGTCGGAGCAGTTCAATGTCGACGATCTGCTCGACGCCCACTCGGCAAATTCCATTTCCGGTCCCGCCACGAGCACACCGCAATCACTCATCGGTCCAGACGGCATCCCTCCGCCCCGGCGCAGCCGGTGGGCCTGGATCAGCCTCGGACTGCGGCTGTTGCTGGCGGTGGGAGTGATCGAAGCGATGCCCGATCAGGCGCTGTTTTCGATCATCCATCCTGGACCGGGGAAACTGCTGCTCCCTGCCGGGCGGCGAATTCGCGCCGCCCGCGAACAGCTCTGGCCCCTGGTCAAAGGGCTGCTGTGCCGGCATCTCGACCGGTCTTCTTCGGTGCTGGCCATTCTCTCGGTCATCATCGGAGGCCGAACGTACGTCGAGGCGGGGTGGATCTGTTATTTCCTGGCCATCATCCAGTTCCTGGTGATTGGTCTGGTGTCGTCGCGAGACAAGGCGATTGACGTCCTCAGCCGGTTCGACGCGGCGATCGAGCGGAGGCGGGTTGAGCTGGAGTCACGGGAAGATCGCCAGTTCGACTGATCTCGCCTGGTCGGAAACCGCTTTCACAAGGCGCTCTGTGGTCTCTGGCGACTCGACTCAGTTTGGGCGAGGCGGCAACTCACGAACTTCGGGAACCTCCGGAAAGGGGAAGCCTCCGGGCCGGGCTGCGTCACGCCCCAGTCCCAACAGCACCAGGACCGCAGTCCCCACCACCAGAAACACATCGGCCAGATTGAAGATCGGCCAAGGGTATTCGGCAACCCGTTCGGGAAGGCCCCAACCCCGCCACCGCAGCCCCGGAATGGTGCAGTCGATGAAATCGCGGACCGCGTGGATCCGCCGACCGGCGAGGTCGGTGCAGCCGTGCCACCCCAACCGGTCGTAAAGATTGCCCAACGCTCCCGCTGCGATCAGGGCCATGCAGACCGTCACGGCCGCGCTGCGGGCCTCTTGCCTCACAAACAGCCAATAGAGAATGCCGGCCACCGCCACCAGACTCAGCCCGGCAAACCAGGTGGTCCAACCCTGCCCCAGGCCGAACAGGGCTCCCCGATTGAAACTGGTTTGAAACGTGATCGAAAACCGACCCCACAGGAAGTTGGCTTCCCAAGCCCAATCGCTAGCCCTGTGTTCATACCCCAGGGATTGGAACGCCCAGGACTTGGTCGCCAGATCGACCCACAGCAAACTCGCCACCACCGCCCCGAACAACATTCCTCGGGAGCGGGGAACCGCGGTCATGGACCGAAGTCCTCCCGCTTGCGGGCGCAGTTGACGCAGGTCCGGGCGTAGGGAATGGCCTTCAACCGGGCTTTGGGAATGGCCGACTGGGTGGCGGTCTTCCCCTCTTTCAGACAGACCTCGCACTCGCCATAGGTCCCGTCCTTGATTTTTTGGATCGCGACGGCGATTTCAGCGAGCGTTTCCTGCTCGTTGGCGACCAATGACAGCGCGAACTCCTGCTCGAAAGCGTCGCTGCCCAACTCGGCCATGTGGGTGGGGCTCTTCGACTCTCCCCCCACATCCTGTCGGTCTTTCCCCAACGCCTCATCCGTAAGCTGACGGACATCGCCACGCAGGCGGGCCTGCAACGCTTCCAACAGCGTTTTGAATTCGGCCATCTCCGTCTTCTTCATGGCGTCTCAGCCCACGGGGAATTTCCTCGGAACACAAATCGTGGACAGAATTATCCCTGAAGAACAGCGGTCTTTCAAGGATCGCCACCGTAATCAACCTGCGCACCTTCGAAATCAATAAGCATACACAAGAACACATACCGGGCAGCCAAATGTGCATACAGCCATGTTCCCATCACGGTTGAAAAAGTCCTCCGACGGGTTCTTTTTCCCGCCCACTCTCCCTGAAATTCGGTGGCTGATTCCATCGGGTTGGAAGTTGCCTCCGGGGCGAATTCTCCTTCCTGATCCTCCGAGACGTCCGCAAGCTGCCACGATCCACGTCCCCCTGTTGGTCGCCGGTTGTACCGCGATCGCCTCGACGGTGTCACCCACTGGGAAACAGCCCGAACCCGCCCGTCTCCCCATTGCTGTGTCTCAGCTGCCTCTCCTGAGTCGATGACATCGGAGTCGGACCAAAAGGAATACCGTCACACAACATTGCAACAGCCGGCACTACACTGTGCGACGAAGGAAGTGGGACTGCGTCCTGCCCTGCACACTGCTGGGGAGTCCACCATCGCGGCTATCGGTGCCTCCAGTCGCCCCCTGCGCAATTCCCAGGTAACAGTA
>CAIOTJ010000328.1 GCA_903861195.1 uncultured Planctomycetaceae bacterium
CACGCTGCCGATGCTGTTCATGATGGCCTCCCGGGGACACCCGTCTGGAAATCACCGGGGCTGAAAGGGGGCCAGTGGCGTGTTTTCCCCAGGCGGTCGGCCTTTCCCCATGGGGTTCTTGCAGAGATAATGAGGGCAGAGATTCTCGTCTGCGAATTCCGGTCCCGATCCCGTCGAGCGTGCGACATGCCCGTTGCTGAATCCGCCACGTCGACGACCCCCGCGGCACCGTCCAACGGACGGTCCGCGAAATCGTCGTCGAAGTCGGGAGTGCTGATTTCCCTGGCGGTGCACTGCGTGACTTTGGCCATGTTGGCTCTGGCGACATTCGCCACCGAGTCGCCGGACGTATCGCTGGCGATTGAATCGCTCTTCGCCGATCCCGATCGGGGGGCCGAGGAAGTCACGCAGCAGCTCAATACCGACACCCAGGTGGCCGAGACCATCAACTTTGTGGCGGGGGGCGCGACGGCAGCCGGCGCGGCCGCGGGGGGGGCGGCGGGAGGCGGGGTGCAGGTCTCGGAACAAAAGATTGACCGGTCGGAGAGTCTGACCGACGTCGCAGTGGTTCCCAACCTGGGGGCCTCGGGACTGCCGGGCCTGGATCGCCTGGGGGATGACCTGGGGAGCGAGCAGGTCCTGGGGGAAGCCGGTGCGCTCGTGGAGGGGTATGGCCCCGCATTGGACCGCCTGACGCAGGAATTGGCCCGGCTGATGCGCCAGAACAAGATCCTGGTGGTGTGGCTGTTTGATGAATCCGAGAGCATGCGGGACGATCAGAAGGATCTGCAGGGACGAATCCAGCGGGTCTATGAAGAGCTGAAGCTGTTCAAGGAGGATGTGCCCGAAGATGTGATGCTCTCGGCCGTGGTCAGTTTTGGCAAGGATCTGCACTTCCAGACTCCCCGCAAGAAACCCACCGCCGACATTCCCACCATCCTCAAGGCGATTGATGCCATTCCGGTTGACAAGACCGGCCGGGAAAACACCTGCGGAGCACTGGAGTCGGTTCTCGACGAGTATCGGGGCTTCACTGGAGCGGGCCGGCGGCGGGTGGTGATCGTGCTGATCAGCGACGAGTCGGGAGACGACGGCGAGCGGGTGGAAGAGGTCCGGAAAAAAGCGGTGGGAAGTCGGACCCCCATCTATATCCTCGGACGGGAGAGCGTGTTCGGTTACTTGTATGGGCATGTGCGATGGGTGCATCCCCAGACCAATCAGACGCATTACCTGCCGATTCGCCGCGGCCCCGAGACGCCGTATGCCGAACAACTCCCGTTTGATGGATTGCGGCGTCGACTCGATGGGACCATGAGTGGATTTGGTCCCTACGAGCAGGTGCGGTTGGCCCGGGACACAGGAGGCATTTTCTTCCTGCTGCCCAATGAAGAGCAGAACCTCAATGATTTCGAGGCTCGAAAATACGCGGCGCTCGACCTGAAGGAGTACCTTCCCGATCTCGAGTCCCGGCGGACCTATGGAGCCGAACGGGACAAGTCTCCCTTCCGCAAGGCGGTCTGGGAGGTGATCAACCTGCTGAATCCCTTCGATGACAAGAACCGGGAGTTGGAGATCCCGACCGATGCCTGGTATTCCCGCGATCCCAGCCAGGCTGCGGCGGCGGTCCAGCAGACGTTGGCCCGGTGCCGTCAGACCTTCACCAAACTGACCGAAGCCGAACGCCGCCTGCAGGCGGTGCGGGGACTGCGCGACCGGGAATCGTCTCGCCGGTGGCGGGCCAACCACGATCTGATCCTCGGCCAACTGATGGCGTATCGCGTGCGGCTGTTTCAATTCGGTCTGGCGCTGGAGCAGTTCGCCAAGACCCTGCCCACCCGGTTTCAGAACGCCCAGAGCAACGAATGGGCGGCCACCCTGGGGGACGGAGAAATGCTGCGTCCCGATGAAACGCAACTGAAACAGGGAGGAGTGACCCTGGAGGAACTGGAACGGGCCCGCCACTCGGCCCTCGAGCAATTCAAGCGGGTTCAGAAAGAGCACCCGAACACCCCTTGGGCGCAACGAGCGCAATGGGAGATGTCTCGGGGGTATGGCATGCGGTTTGTCGAACGTTACGTTCCCCCGCCTCCACCCCCAGCCCCGAACGCACCCCCTCCCCCGCCTCTGCTGCCGATACCCAATCTTTGAATCACCGCGTGCTGGACGCACTGGCACCGCCGCTGTGGGACAACACCCCAGCCGAGCCATCCCTTCGTGAAGTCCGTGGCCAGCGAACGGCGGCAGCCGGCTTTCATTTCTCGAAAATGACCGGGCTGCGCAGCAGCTGGGGAACGGTTTCCAGCTCGAGATCGAGACTGGAGGGAATCCGCAGTTCGCCCATGGCCTGCTCGGTCTGCAGCATGCTCTCGGCCATCAGATCGATCTGGTCCGAGAGAGCCGAAGGTTCATTCCGCGTGACCGCAAGTTCCCCCAGGGAGTGAATCGTGTTTTCGAGCCGATGGAGCTCCAGATCCATCACCTCCAGATTGGCCTGGGCCCGGCGGTAATTCTCAAGCCGGGTGCGCGACGTCTGCAGCGTCTCTTCCAGCAGTTTGCGTTTGCGTTCGAGGGAAGGTTCTTCCGGCAGTCCCTGCAGGCCCCGCAGGTTGTGTTCGGCCAGTTGAATGTCCTGCTCGATCCCCCGGATGTCGGTCTGTCGGAGAAACGAATTCACCGCCCGCCGGGTATGCAGCAGACGCAGGAACATCCAGAGAAGTCGATCGAGCCCTTCGGTATCGCCGCCAGTGCGGCCACCCGGCCGCTGAATACGGTTGGCCAGTTGCCTCAACGCCTCACAGCGTTCCCGGACTTCGTCAAACCGTAGGCGATCTTCCCGTGTCAACTCCTGGTAGACCTGCCGGCTGAGGGCTTCAGCGCGGTCCCGGTTTTGTTCGGCCCGCGGGGGGGCCGAAGCCAGGTCGACATACCGCCGGAACGCGGGATGGGTGCCGATGAACCCGAGATAGGCCAACTCCGCCGCGGTCACGAGGGGTGCCACCATGTCGAATCGCCCACTGATAGCCGCCGCCGCCAGGCCCCCCGAGAAGAACAACAGGTTCCAGCGGTTCAGAAAGGCCGCCTTCAGATATCGCAACATCCCTCAACCACCTCGTAAGAACAGGCTGAAGCCCCGCGTGCGGACCACTCGCTCCTGCGGACAGAGACACACCCATCTTCCGCTCGGCTCCGCCGGTTCGATCTTCTCCCGCCCCGGCACGATTTGCAAATCAGACCCGCTTCCCCGCCTGGGCCTCCAGTTGGGCGATGAGATCGCGGATGTAGTAGACCGTCTCCTGGAATTGGGGATCGCGATGCATTTCCTTGGCGGGGCGGTCGGAAGGCCGCACCTCGATTTCCTTTAAGATGGTGCCGGGAGAATTGCCCATCACATAGATGCGGTCCCCCAGGAAGACGGCCTCTTCGATCGAATGCGTTACAAAGAAGATCGTGGCCTCGACTTCCCGCCAGAGTGTCAGCAGCAGGTCCTGCATGTTCATTCGTGTCATCGGATCGAGTGCCCCGAAGGGTTCGTCCATGAGCAGAATGCGGGGCTTGAGGATCAACGACCGCGCAATGGCCACCCGCTGCCGCATTCCACCGGACAGCTCGTGCGGATACTTCCCGCTGTCGCGATCGACATTCAGTCCGACCCGACCGATCCAGTCCCGCCCCAGGCGATCCCGCTGCTGACGGGGTGCCCCCTGGCATTCGAGACCAAAGGTCACGTTGTCCAGCACACTGCGGTTGTCGAAGCTGGTGTAATCCTGGAAGACCATGCCGCGATCAGGTCCCGGCCCCTGCACCGCTTCCCCAAACACCAGCACCTCCCCACGCGTGGCCGGGTACTGCGGGGCCAATCCGGCGATCAGCCGCAGAATGGTGCTCTTGCCGCACCCGCTGGGCCCCAGCACGCAGATGAACTCTCCTTTGCTGTGCAGGTCGGCGACGGCGAAGGAGACGTCGCGAATGGCCGTGTACTCATTCGGCTGTCCGGAGTTGTAGGTCTTGGTGACCCCCCGGAACTCCACCACGGCGGGCCGCTCCACTGGATTCACCGCCCGGATTTCCGGCAAGACCTCTCCGAGACCAACGGGCTGCGCGCCGGGCCCATCCGGAGTGGTCGCAGGAGAGGTGTCGGCGGGCATGGGGAGACCTTCGGGAAACGACAAAAGAGGAAACACCGGATGACGTCAGCCGGTGGTCCGGCGCGGGATCAACATCCGCCACGCATCCTCCAGGCCATGGATCAGGGCCCGCATCCCGCGATGGAGCCAACCCCGCCCACCGTAGACATGGGGAAACAATTGCCGTTGCAACCAGAACAGCAACTGGTCGATCGCCAGCGCCACCAGCGGAATCAGCAGCAGCACCAGGAAGACATGTTCACGCAGTCCGCGGCGGATCGAGGTGTTGATCAGATGCCCCAGACCGCCCGCCTCATTGCCGAACTTGATGGTTTCCGCCAGCATGATGTAGCCGAACGCCAGGCCAAACATGAGCCGCAACGAATTGCAGATCGACGGCAGAGCGAGGGGCAAGAGCACCTTGAGAATCACCTGCCAGGGACGGGCACCAAGCGTGAGGGCGGTATCGATGTAGCTGGTCTCAATCCGGCGAATCGCCTCGGCCGTATCCGACAGAATGAACGCCACGCAGGCCAGGAAGATGAACATCACCTTCTGCAGCTCGCCAATGCCGAACAGCGAGAAGGTCACCCCCACCAGGGCCGCCAGGGGAATGTTCCGGCCGAAGATCGAGACTGGCTGCAGAAAGGCATGGACCCGGGCGAAACAGCCCGCCAGCACTCCCAGGGGGACCCCAACCAGCGTGGCCAGACCAAACCCCAGCAGCAACCGACGGAGCGTGACATACAGATTGCGGGCCAAGGCCGACTCGGACGTGAAGTCGTGCCACCATTCTCCCCACGTTCGGGAGGGGAGGGGCTGTCCCTCGGCATCTTCGTTCGGTCTGTCGCCCAGCAGCAATTCGGGCAGGCTGTGCCAGGTCTCCCCCGGACTGGGCAGCACCAGAGGACCCAGCAGGCGTTCTTCGGGAGCACCCAGCGTGACGAACCACCAGATTCCCAGACAACACGCCACGCACAACAGTCCGAGGACGATTGTTTCCCACTGGGGGACCTGGTCGCGCACCGTAAACCAATGCGCCAGCCACCCTCGCCGGGGCGGGGTACCCTCCCGGTCCGGATGACCAGCCAGCGCGGGGCGGGCGGCGCTGGCCGAAGTGGAAGAGGCGGGCTGCTCCGGTCGAGGGGCGGCCATCACTCATTCCTGTTCCGCGGAGTAGATCTTGATCTCCACGCGGCGGTTCTTGGTGTGGTTATTCGGGTCGGCCCGATCGGCGGGGACATCCCAACCCTTCCCCTCCACCTGGAACCGGTTCGGATCGAGCTCTTTGTACTTCCGCAGCAGCGCCTCCTTGATGGCATTCGCCCGCGCCAGTGACAATTCCCGCACCAGGGAATCGGGAACTTCGCCCCGCTTGGAAGCATCAGTATGCCCCTGGATCAGGATGTAGGCCGCCCCGAACTGCCCCGACAGCTTGGCGATCTCTTCGAGTGTGAGATCCACCGTCGGATCGTACAGTTCCTCGACATCCTTGCCATCGACCTTGCGGTTGATCTTCTTGTAGAGATCCCAACTGTTGGGGAAGAATTTCACCACGACGGTGTTGGTCAGAATCTCGTTCTCGGCCAGCTCTCCAATCGTCTTGGGGGTCAGCTGGATCTGATATTCGTCGCGCTGCGAGGCGTACTTCGATTCCTGCCCGAGTTTCTGGATCACACTGGGATCCATCACCTGATCGAAAGGAACCGCGCGGTTCCGCAGCCGGCGATCACGACGGTACAGCAGGTTCGACTGATTCCAGACCCGTTCAAAATTCGTCGGGTTGTTTTGGTTGACGAAGAACTGATAGTTCTCGGCCCAATTGGTGCTGTGGGCATCTCCCTGCATGTTGAGGGCGTCGGGCGCGGGAATGTTGTAGCCCTTGGCCATCAGTTCGGCCAGTTTCTGCCGGTTCCCCTCCTGCTTCAGCTCGTCCATCGCGTCGAAGATCCCGCGGACCAGACCTTCGATGATGCCGGGCTGGTCCCGGGCGAAGTCGGCCCGGCTGAACCAGACGTCGGCGATCAGCTTGTTCGCCTGCTGCGTGGTGACCAGCAGGCGGTTTCCCTTCACCTTGGCCAGGTTGTAAATGTCCGGGGCCCAAGAGACACAGGCCGCGATCGACTTGTCGGCATTGAACGCGGCGGCCGCCTGGAAGGCGTCTTCGGTGAAGATCATTTCGACCTCACCGGGCTGCAGGCCACCCGAGACCAGCATGTTGAGGGCGAAGTAATGCGAGGGAGAATTCTGCGCCAGCACCATCTTCTTGCCACGCAGGTCGGACACCGTCTTGATCGTGTCGCGCACGACAATGCCATCGCCCCCATTCGACCAGTCAACCTGCTGGAAGACGCGGGGCATCACCCGGGCATCTTTCGGTTTGCCGCCGGCATCCACAAAGCCCCCCATCAACAACGGCAGCATGTCGAGCGTGGCCCAGCCAATGTGGACTTCGCCTGTGGCGTAGGCGTCGCGCATCTTGACGGGGTCGTCAATCAGAACCAGTTCGACCTTGAAGGGCTTCCCGTCGGGGGTCTTCCAGGCATGCCCCGCCTCAAACCCCTGGTTGGCGAAGATGATCGGCCCCCAGCCCGCCCAGACATTGATGGCGAAGCGCACCGTGTTGCCAGTATTCGCCAACGGCCGATACGCGGCCGCACCGGGAGGATCTGGCAGTCGTTCTTCGCGAGGCCGGAATTTGTACTCCGACACGGTGGTGGGACTGGCCGCCTCATCGTGCACCTCAGCCTCGCCGGGGCCTCCCGTGGGAACCCCGCCCGCCTGACCAGCCCCAACAGCCCCGGCACCTGCCAATCCAGCCCCGGCTCCCACCCCGGTCCCGGGAGGGGCTCCCTGGGGAACCCCAACTCCGGTCACGGGAGGACCGCCTGCATTCGGGTTTCCGCGGTTGGCCCGCGACATGGCGAACCACACCAAGCCGGCAATCACCAGCCCCACGGCCAAGTAAAACAACGGTTTGGGCTGATTGTTCATCGTCAGTTTTCGGGAAGGGGGAGATTTCGCTTCGGACAGACAACGTGCGACCGCCAGAGTTCCCAGCGGACTGCGCGGGAACCTCAGTAAGCACAACGCAAAATCGATCGATCTGGATCAACAGACCGCAGGTGCCGGGGAACTCATTTCTTCCCCAGCCCAAGTATCTCCTGGACGACACCCCGCGGCCCCCCCCGACCGTGCCGACCCAATACCTGGTGCCGATCCGCGGGGGCCAGCCCACGTCCTTCAATGCCAGCGCACAGCTTCGCGGTCGGAGACGGCCCCGGGCATGGCTCTGGTCTTACGGACGCCAGACGTGCTTGCCGCGGATCTTCTGCACGCCATGGAGGGTTTCCATGACATTGTAAGCACTCAATTCGCACAGCAGCTGGGTCACTTTGGCATGCTGTTCATCATTCAGCAGCGGTTCGACTTCCTTCATGAGCGAAACCAGCCGGCTCTCCTGGCTCGTCAGCTCCTGGCTGTCGACATGCCCGTCCGCCATCGCATCCAGGAAGCTGGTCAACTTGCGGGCGTAATCATCAATCAGGGTCGTCTCGAAGTTGTCGTCCATCCACTTGAGGCGCTTGGCCATCGAATCACCTGAGGAGAGTCTTGAAGGAAGGTTTTGAAGGAACCGGTGAGGCGAATTCCCCACCCCGGTCGTCCTTCAGGAACAATCAGAAGTCACTTCAGCAAGGCTCGTATCTCGGACATCCGCTCCTGAAGCCGGGAGCGTCCCGAAGGGGCCGAAACCGCCTCGCGCCAATGCTTGGGCAGAAAACTGAGCTGGGTGCATTCGAGCACGGCCGCCAGTTCCTGGTATTCCTTTTCCAGCCCCTGGGCCGAGGGAATGAATTCGCGGAACGCCTGGTCGATGTCGGCGCGGGTCAGAGATTCGCGTCCCTCGGCCAGCATCTGCCGCTTCGCCGCCAGCACCACGCTCTCGATGTCCGAGCCGCTCAGGTAGCGATCGGGCTGGATGGGGGGAATGGCCCCCTCGGCGAGCTTGAGCTTGTTCTTCTTCGCCAAGACCTTGAACATCTGGGCAATCTCGGCTTCATCCTGTGGGTAAAACAGGGGAATGTGGACCTCGGCCCGGCCCTGGCGCTTGAGGTCAATGGGAAGCAGTTCCGGGCGGGCGGTCATCAACATCCAAATGATCTTGCCGCGATATTGGGTATCTCCCATCTGGCTGGCGATCATGGCGAAGACCCGGCTTGAGGTTCCGGAGTCTCCGCCGGCCTCCCGGTCCCCCAGGGCCGCGTCCGCCTCGTCGATCATCACCACCACCGGCCCCAGCGACCGCAGCACATTCAGCACCTGCTCGAGATTCGACTCGGTCTCGCCGACGTATTTCGAGCGGAAGTTGCGCAGCTTCACGCAGGGAATGCCGACCGAACCGGCATAACATTCCGCCAGGAATGTCTTGCCCGTCCCCACGGGTCCGCAGAACAGGTAGCCCATCGGGGCGGCGTCGAACCGGCCCTTCTGCAGCAGCAGGGCATCCTGCTTGAGCCGTTCTTTGGCCGCCTCCTGGCCCACCACCAGTTCGAGCGTATGCTTGGGTTCGACGAACTCAATCAGGCCGCCGCACTGCCGCTCGATGAGCGTTTTCTTCAATTGCTTGAAGCGGTCGACCCCGACCTTGCTCCCCGATTTTCCCTGGGACAACAGCGAATGCAGGCTGGTCAGACTCAGACCGTTGGAGATATCGGCCAATTCCTCGGCGGTGAATTCAGTCAGGTCCGACAGCTTCTGGGATTTCGCCATCCATTGGCAGAACCGCAGCCGCTCGTCCCGATCGGGCATGGGGATCTGGATCGCCGCGACATGGGCGTTGCTGGTCAGCCGATCGTTCACCTCGGTGATCTTGTCGGCGATCAGACAGAAGGCCACATTGGCCCGCTTGACGAATGGGTTCTGGGCCCAGTTCAGAAACCGGACCAGATTCGTGCCCGACCCACGCGACAACGAGGGCAGGTCGGCTGCCGGCGCCAGGTACTGGGCGTAGTCGAACAACACCGCGATACTCTTCCGCTGCGACGGTTCTTCTTCCACCAAGAGCCGATCGATCAGCTTGTCGAGCGCCAGCAAGACCGGTTCGGGATCGCGCGGCCAGGTCACCGGTTCGCCAAACTTCGCGGTCAGAAACTTCTGCATCTCCAGCAGCCGTTTCTGATTTCCCCCCACCGCCGGACGCAGACCTTTGGCGAGGTCGTATTGCACCACCACGTCCCACTGTCCAAACACCTGCTCGGACAGAAACTGCATGAGATTGCCGTAGTCTTCACTGCCATCCGACCGGGGGCAACGGACCAGATCATGAACGTTGCCGTGAAACACGAACACACAGTTGGTGTCGGCCAGATACAGTTCGGCAAACTGACGGGCCCAGGCGGGGTACCAGTCAGGAAATGAAGCCGGACCAGCCGGCAGAGGTGCACTCGGTTCCATGGCAATCGGACTTCAGCGAGAAACGCGAAACGAGGGCCGACAAGCCCCACGGCCCCTCTCGGGGCGTGGGGCTTGAACACATTGACCGCCGACCTGCTCAGTTCGTGGTGGTCTGCCGGGCGGGCCCCAGTTCCTTGGTGGTGTCCTGCACCTTGACCGTCTCGGGGGTCACCATGCCCATCTGCAGTTCGAAATCACGCAGAGCCTGGTCGGCAACCGCCTTCTCCATCGCCTGCTCTTTCTGGATGTCGACAATTCCCTCGTTCGACAAATCGGCCGACACCTTCACCTTCGCCCGATTCTTGTCGATCTTTTCCTGAATCACCGATTCGATCGCGCCAAAGTCGGTCGTCACATCGAAGTTGAAATCCTTGGAGAGCTCGGCCAACTCGGCCTCGGCCCGGCTCATCTTCAGGTCGGCGTCGTACTTCTGGATCTTCTCCTTCACATCCTGCAGCTTCTTCGTGGCGTGCTGAATCTTGGTCAGGTGGTTCCCGTAGGCCTCCTGGTGAATCTTCAACTGGTTCTGGTTCTCGGCCAGCTCGTTCTTGGCCTTCTGCAGTTCCAACACGAATTTGCCCGCTGTCTCGCGGTCCCCCACGGCCAGGTAGCTCTTGACCTTGGCCTCGAGGTTTTTGACATGGGTTTCATTGATCGCCACTTGCCGGGTCACCCGCTGGACCAGGGCCTGGTATTGCTCGAGTCCCTGCCGACCAGACTTCATCTGCTCGACCGCCTGATCGTATTCGTACTGCAGCTGGGCAATCGGGTCGGCGGTCCAGAAGTAGTTCGCGACCTTGTTCAACTGCGCCTTGAACGCACTCCAGATTTTGCCGAAGATCATCGGTGCCTGCGGCGGAAATTTCTTTCAGCCGCCCTGTGAGAAGTGGAAGAAGGGATTCGGAAAGCGACAACGCCTGCCGAGTCAACTATCATCCCGGGTCGCTTGCCAAGTTGCAACTTTGCGTCGGTTCCACCCGCCCGAGATCGCCGATCCGTCCCGACACAAACGGTCTCGCGCCGCCTGGAATGATCCCCGGCCCTCACCCCCGACTTCCCCCTCCCGATTGCCCCTGCCTACCGCCCAGCCGAAAGGTTTGCTCATGCAACGCCGCAAAATGATCAAATGGCTACTGTCCCTGCCCGTTCTGGCGACAGGAACGAAGGTTCTCGCCAAGCCGGCCAACGCTCCTCCCTCCGGGAAATACTGGGTTTATCTGGGGACCTACACAAAACCGGGGGGCAGCCGCGGAATCTACCGCTCGGAGCTCGACCTCCAGACCGGGCAGCTGGCGACGCCCTCCCTGGTCGCAGAACTGGAGAATCCTTCGTTTGTGAACCTGAGTCCCAACGGGAAGTTCTTGTATGCCGTCGGCGAGACCGCCGATTCCGGCCCGTCGAAAACCGAGGGGACCGTGCATGCGTTTCGCATCGACCAGGCGACCGGCAATCTCACGAAGCTCAACAGTCTGCCCAGTGGGGGAGCCCACCCCTGCCATCTGTCGGTCAACAGCACAGGCAAATTCCTGATTGTCGCCAATTACACGGGAGGCAGCTCGGCGGTCTTCGCGCTGAACGAAGATGGCAGCCTGGGAACCCGGACCGATTTTCAGCAGCACCAGGGAAGCGGTCCCACCAAGGAACGCCAGGAGACCCCCCACGCCCACTGCTCGCAATTTCTCACGATCGATGGGGTGGAATATGCCTATGTGGTGGATCTCGGACTCGATCAGGTGCTGTCTTATCGCCTCGATCCCAAGTCCGGTGCCCTCGCGGCCACACTCCCCGGAAGTGTGAAACTGCCCGCCTCGAGCGGTCCCCGGCACATTGCGTTCCACCCCGCGCTGGGGCGGGCTTACGTCTGCGGCGAGATGGACTCGACCTGCATCACCCTGCAGTTCCGCAAGCAGAAAGATGGCGTTCTGGAATTGTTCCCCGCCCCAACACCGGAGGGATATCACCTGTCGACCTTGCCGAACGATGTTCCGGCGGAGGTCCGTCAACGCAACTCCACGGCGGAAATTGTGGTCCATCCTGGGGGCCAGCATGTGTTGGTTTCCAATCGTGGCCACGACAGCCTGGCCCTGTTTGCCATCAATCGCGATGGAACGACCGCCCAGGGGCACATCACCAGTGCTGCCGGACGTGAGATCAAGACTCCCCGCAATTTCAATGTCGATCCCAGCGGACAATGGGTGTTGATCGCGAGCCAGGATGGGGATACCGTACGCTCCGCGAAATGGACGGGCCCGGGAACCGAGCTCTCGTCCCACAGCATTGCCGTGGGGGCTCCGGTCTGTGTGAAATTCCTGCCGAAACCCTGACTCTGCCGAAACCCGGCTGACGGGCAGTGACCGCGATCCAGGTCCGGGAAGACCCTGGCCGCTTTCCTTTGGGGAAAAAAACAGCCCTCGTCGCATCGAAGTGACGAGGGCTGCTGTGTTCACGCAGGTCCGAACGACCGCGACCCAGACGACCGAGGGATCCGCCGCGGACCGTTCTGGTCAACCGGCCGACAGGGCGTCTTTGCCCAGCCGGGCACAGAAATCGCCGAACGTTTCTCCCGGGGTGCGTTCGGCACGGAATCGTGAGAAGACCGGACCGAGCGTCTGCAAGATCTCGGTCTTGGGGACGTAGTCCTTGAAGACATAACCCAGCCGGGTTCCCTGGACATTGCCCCCCAGATAGATCGTGTACTTTTCGCCGGCGGCCCGACCGACAAATCCAATATCGGGAGTGTAGGGGCGGGCACAGCCATTGGGGCAGCCGGTCATGTGAATCGCGATCCTTTCGTCGGCCAGCCCCAGGCGGGACAGCTCGGCTTCCAGCTCATCGATCACCCCTGGCAGAGCCCGTTCGGACTCCGTGACCGCGAGGCCGCAGGTGGGCCACGCCGGGCAAGCGGCCGAATACCGGCGCAGCAGGCTCAGCTCTTCGGCTGCCGCCATGCCATGCTCTCGCATCAGACGGTCGATTTCAGGACGATCGGCCGGAGCAATGTCGCAGAGAATCACCGCCTGCAGTGCGGTGAGCCGGACCGGCACGGGAAACTTCCCCAGAATCGCCCGGAAGCCGGTCTTGAGCCGCAGCTTCCCCTCGTCTTTGATCCGGCCATTCTCGACGTTGATCCCGAGAAAGAGCTTGCCGTCTCCCTGCTCATGCCAGCCGATGTGGTCGTCGACATCGGTGATCTCGACCGGCCTGGGAGGCGTCAGCCGGAACCCGCAGTACTTCTCAACTTCCGCCGTGAACTTCTCCATCCCCCAGTTGGCGATCAGGTACTTCAGCCGGGCGAGCTTGCGGTCGCTGCGGTTGCCATAGTCACGCTGGACTTTGACCACCGCCTCACCCACCGGGATGGCCTGGTCGGGAGTCACAAACGCGAGCGGTTTGGCGAGGGCGGGAAAGGTCTTCTTGGCACTGGGGGTCTGTCCCATGCCCCCTCCCACCACGATGTTGTAGC
The DNA here is from genome assembly GCA_903861195.1 of uncultured Planctomycetaceae bacterium. Taxonomy (GTDB): domain Bacteria; phylum Planctomycetota; class Planctomycetia; order Planctomycetales; family Planctomycetaceae; genus UBA10511. The sequence continues at coordinate 13,042 of CAIOTJ010000328.1, forward strand.
CCTGGATCTGGCCCCGCTCGACGATGGCAACAAACCCCATGTCGTTCGCGAGGACGTCGACACAATTGTCGTGGGGCAACGCAACCGCCATCTTGAATTTGCGGGGCAGATAGGTGGCACCGTAAATCGGTTCTTCGACGGGCTGAAATTCGTCGACCTTCTGCTGCTCCCCATTGTCGTCGGTCATCCAGATTTCCCAGTACCCGGTGGTCCGGGGACGGAAATGCTCGGCCAGGCAATCAGCGAATGCCTGCAACTGATCAAACACCGGGTTGTTCTTGTACGGAGCCGGGCAGCACATCACATTGCGGTTCACGTCGCCGCACGCCGCGATGGTGGTCAGCTTGATCTCGTTGATCTCCCGGATGGTCGACTTGAGATCCTGCATCAAGATTCCGTGCAGTTGCAATCCCTGCCGGGTGGTCACGCGCAGGGTGCCGTTGCCATAGCGGTCACACAGCTCCAGTTCCGAAAGAAACTGGGCGGCGGTCAGTTTCCCGCCAGGAACCCGCGACCGAACCATGAACGACGTCTGCCTTTGCACAGGCGTCCCGTCGGCGTTCTTCTGATGCCGGGCGTCGCGGTCTTCCTGCTGATAGAAGCCATGGAACTTGATCATTTGTTCCATGTCCGCGGAAAAGCCCTCGGATCCTGAACGCAACTCCTCGGCCAAGGTCCCCCGCAGCTGGCGGCTGTGCTCCTTGATCGACTCGTTCTTGTGCAGCTTGACCTCGTCCGACATCTCAACCTTCCTGAACGGGAAACCCTCACGGATGATTTCGAGTATATCGACTGCTGGCGGAGTATGGCGAGATGAAGGGCTTCTCAATTCAGGGGAAACGGTTCGTGTTTGTCTCACCCGGTCCCCCACTCATGCACACTCACCGAACGCCAAGCTATCATGCAAACTCCACCCGCATCTTTCAGTTCCTCCGTCACCGCAACCAACCCCAAAACCATGTCGGCTCCCCTTGCTCGCAACAGTCTTTGGGATCGACTGACGGTGGCGTTGGCCACGGGCCTCGGAACCGGAAGGCTTCCGTGGGCCCCCGGGACCTGGGGATCGCTGCTGGGGGTGGGCATCTACGCCG
>CAIOTJ010000329.1 GCA_903861195.1 uncultured Planctomycetaceae bacterium
CAACAGCTCCACCTTGGTCGCCTGCTCCAGGTTCACCGCGTTCCCTTCATCGGTGTCGAGATGCACCTCGAGCTTGATCTCCTTGCCGTACCGCACCCTCAGGTCTTCCAACACCGTGGTGCAGCCGGGCGACTCGACCCGCAGGTTCATGAAGTCGCCATCCTTCACGCCGTAGTATTCGAGGTCACCCGGCCCCATGTGCACATGGCGCATCGCCCGGATCACCCCCTGCTGCAGCTCGACCACCCCCTGCGGTCCCACCAGCACGCAGCCGGGAGTCCCCTGGATGTCGCCGCTGATCCGCACTGGCAGGTCGAGCCCCAGCGAAATGCCGTCGGTGAAGGCCAGTTCGACCTGGGTCGCCCCCCGGCACGGCCCCAACACCCGCACCTCGGGCAGCATCCGCCGCCGGGGCCCCACCACCGCCACCGTCTGCTTCGCGGCGTAGTACCCGGTCTGGTAGAGGTCTTTCTGAATCTCCAGCTGCGCCCCCTTCCCGAACAGAATCTCGAGGTGCTCGGGAGAAAGATGCACATGGCGGGCCGAGATGTTCACCAGCAGCGGGTTCGGCTTCGGCTTCGCCACAACTCCCGCCGCCCCCCCCGAGAGATGCCGCAGCAGCACGTCACGCACCACCTGTTCCACTGCGGTGCGGGTGAGATCAGAAGATGCGGAGGCCATGGGTGTTTTCCGTCGGTCGAAACGCGGTCAGTCGAGAGAGGGCAGTGGTCAAGCCGCAGGCCGGCACGGGGTTGATCAAGCCTGAACCGCCGCGGGAACCCTCGTCCCCTCGGCAATCAGCACATCGATTCCCGCCTCGGCCAGAATCTGTTTCCATTCCGCAGTGATCCCGGCATCCACCACCAGGCGGTGCACTCGGGACAGTTCGCACAGGTGGGCCAGGGCCGAGTGCCCCAGCTTGCTGCTGTCGGTGACGACAATGACTTCGTCGGCCACATCGAGCATCGCCCGCTCGGTGTCGACCAACAGGGTGTTGCTGTTGAACAGACCGCGGGGAGTGATGCCGCCCACGCTCATGATCAACCGCCGCACCCGAATGGTCTGCAGCGCCGCCTGCGCCAAAGGACCCAGCGCCACCCCCGTTTTCGGATAGAGGTAGCCACCAATCATCAACAATTCGATCTGCGGCTGATTCGCCAGCAGATTCACCACAGGCAGCGAGTTGGTCGCCACCTGCAGCGGTTTGCCAATCAGCCGGCGGGCCACCTCCAGGGTGGTGGTCCCCCCATCCAGCAGAATCGAATCTCCCGGTTGCACCAGATCGGCGGCCGCCTGGGCCACCGCCAGCTTTTCGGGCCGCGACTGCGTCGACCGATCGTCGAAGTTCGAGATCGATTCCCCCACATACGCCGCCCCCCCACGGGTCCGCCGCACCTGGCCCAGCCGTTCGAGCTGCTCCAGATCCCGCCGGACGGTCGATTCACTCACCCCCGCCCGCTCGACCAGCTCCGTCAGCGAGGCAAACCCCAACTGCTCAATCAGACTCAGAATCTGCTGACGTCTCTGATCGAGCAACATGGGACAAGACGGGCCAAATCGGCAATCTGGGAAGTGTGTAGGGAGAGTATGCGCGGCAGTGGTCCCAAAATCAATCAAAAGACGTCACAAGATTTCATAAAATAGCAGGAAGTGATGGAGAGTGACGGATTGACCTGACGGAATTCGCCAGTTCCTGAGGATTCTGGGTTTCCAAGCGGGTTGCCCATTTCCGACCGAGCGGTCGGCACACGCCGACAGTCGCGCCGCGCGACCCCGTGGCGTCAGCATCGCGAGCCTGGCAGACCGCCGTGTCTTGCCTGCTATCGACCTATCGCCCCTGCCCGGTCCAATACCCCGGGAACAGCCGGTATAAACGGACTTGTTCCACGTCGCTCGATCACGGGCATCGTCAGCCAAACACCATAACCAGCCCAACCATCAGACGGCGCGGCCCTCACGCCCACGCCGCCCCAGCCACCACCGCCGCAACACCACCCCCAGCCCCGCCAACACCGCCGGCCACAGACCCCACCAGAGCGGAGTGACCGCCAGACGGCTCACTTCGAAGGTCACCCGGGTCTCGGCATCTTCCGGCCCCAGAGTTCCGTCGACGAAGGGAGGCTGTGAGACATACTCGCGGAAATCGTGGGGGTTGGTGTGCGTCTGGAAGAAGACATTGGCGTACGAACCGTCGGCCAGGCGATAGCCGACGCCATCCCCCGTCAAAGGCGGGTCCCGCCACGACAGGCGGTTGTCGACGTGATACGGCTCATTCCCCGGAATGGCGGTCCCCGCGGGCTGCAGGGCGGCAATATTCACCCCGTTGCGGCTGCCGGAAATCTGCGTGATTTGCAGCGCAGACGCATCGCCCTTCACCGGCACCGTTTCCAGCCTCCCCTGGGCCTCAACTCCCGGCCCCGAGTAACGCCAGCTCCACAGATCCGGACGGGGAAACAGCCACAGACCCACCCCCCAGACGAGGTAGGCCAACGCCATTCCCCGCCAGAGTGGTCGATAAATCGACCACTCTGGCGGGGCTGAGGTTTGGGGGACGGCGGCGTCGGGCAAGGGCCGTTAGACCTCGGCCAGGCGTTCGGTCGAATCGCCGAACCGGTCGAGGTGAATGCCCACCTTGTCGAGCATCGACAGGTACAGGCTGCACATCTTGCGGTTGGGCTTGTCGAGATAGTCGAGCACGCGCCCCGTTTCGAGCTTGCCCCCCGCCCGGCCGACAATGACCACCGGCAGGTTCGTGGCGTCGTGACCGCCGGTGAGCATGCTCGAGCAGTACATGATCATCGAATTGTCGAGCGCCGTCCGCTCTCCTTCCTGGATCGCGTCGAGCTTGCTGGCGATGTAGCCCAGTTGCTGCAGGAAGAACTGATTCACCTTCAACCAGTCGGCCGTGTCGGAGTGCGACAGCAGGTGGTGGATCATGTAGTCGACCCCCAGATTGGGGAACCGCAGCGAGCTGTGGTCGTTGTTCAGCTTGAGGGTCGTGACCCGGGTGGTGTCGGTCTGGAAACCCAGCACCAGAATGTCGCACATCAGCTTCATGTGCTCGGCGATGTCTTGCGGAATGCCGTCGGCCGGGCGGGCGATGTTCGGCTTGTCGAGCGTCGGCTTCCAGCCCTGCAGCTCGCCCCGTTTCCCCGCCTGTTCGATCCGCCGTTCGACCTCCCGGACCGATTCGAGATATTCGTCGAGCTTCCGCTGGTCGGCCACGCTGATGGTCCGGCGGACGTCGGTGGCGTCTTCGAGCACCGCGTCAAGCACGCTTTTGTCCCCCTTCTGCACCTCATCCTTGAAGAGCCGGTCGAAGGCGAGCGACGGATACAGTTCGAGCGGGGTGGGGGTGGTGGGCGAGCTCCACGAAATGTGCGAGCTGTAAATCATCGAGTAATTCTTGTGAACCGACGGGTTCGACTTCTCGCACCCCAGCACCAGGCTGGGGACCTTGGTCGAACCGCCGTACCGCTGGGCCATCAACTGATCGATGCTGGTCCCCGAGCGAATCTCGCCCCCCGCGGCCAGCGGGGCTCCCGACAGAATGTTGCCGGTCTGCGAGCTGTGGATGTTCCCCTTGAGCGCCTCGGAATTGAACAGCCCGCGAATGAACAGCACCTTCTCGCGATGCTCGTGCAGGGGGGCCAGCACCTGGCCAAGCTGCAGATCCTTCCCCTGCCCCTTCGCCCACCACTCGCGGCTATGGAAGCCATTCCCCGAGAAAAGGACCGCCAACCGGGTGGGGGCCTCGCTGGCGACCCCGGTCGTTTCATCCCCCCAGACCCGCAGCGATTCCATCCACGGCAAAGCCATGGTCACACCCAAGCCACGCAAAAAAGTCCGGCGGGAGAAGTGATGGTTCATGGCAGCCTCGGGGGGGGAGAGAAGTGTGTGCTGCCTGCGGCAGGAAGCGTGAAGTTCGCAGAGCGCAACGCTGCAGCAGACGACCGGAACATTGGCAGCGGACCAGCCTGCGGACGATTTTCGTCTGCGGAGCGGCGGGAGTCAAACCGGAAGACCGGTGGGACGGGTCGTGCGGGGGGTGCCAGCCCCCGTCACCCGACTTCACTGCCAAATGGTCGGGGGGCGATTATGATGGTTTTCCCGGGGCGGTCTCTTGTCGCTCCGGTTCCTTCGACCGTGACAATCGTCACCACGGCTCCCGTCCTCCCTTTCCGCCAGGCCAGGTCATTCATGTCGTCGCACGCTCCAGCCAAGTCTTCGTCCGGGGGTTCCATTGGCGGCGTCCGGAAATTCCGGGATGACCTGGAGGTGAACAAGCTCTTCCGGGCGCTGATCAAGATGGGGGGCTCGGACCTGCACCTGAAGGTGGGCAAGCCCCCGGCCCTGCGTGTCCGCGGGACGATCCGCGAGTTCGACATGCCGATGCTGACCGACGACGACATGACCCGGCTCTGCTATCCGATGATGGACGAGCGAAACACACAGATCTTCCACGATGAAGGGGGAGCCGACTTCGCCCACGTCGTGCTGATGGAGAACGAGCAGGGGGTGAAGGAGCCCTGGCGGTTTCGCGTGAACCTCTTCATCCAGATGGGGAAGGTGGGGATGGTGTCGCGAAAGGTGGAGCGGTCGATTCCCAACTTCGAGGGGCTGTACCTGCCTCCCACGATGGAGTCGCTGTGCCACTACGACCAGGGGATGGTGTTGCTGGCGGGGGTGACGGGGTCGGGCAAAAGTACGACCATCGCCTCGATGCTGAATTACGTGAACAAGCACGAGCGGGTGCACATTCTGACGATCGAGGACCCGATCGAGTTCGTCTACACCGAAGACAAGGCGCTCATCAACCAGCGCGAGATCGGGGTGGACGTGAAGGATTTCAAGATCGCGATGAAGCACGCGGTGCGGCAAGACCCCGACATCATGCTGGTGGGTGAGATGCGTGACATGGAGACATTCGAAACGGCCATGCACGCCGCCGAGACGGGCCACCTGGTGTTCGGAACCATCCACGCCTCGAGCGCCCCGTCGACCATTGGCCGTATTCTCGACCTGTTCCCCCGCGACATGCACCCCGCGCTCCGCAGCAACATGGGGTTCAACCTGAAGGCGGTGGTGGCGCAGAAACTGCTGCCGACGATCCGCGAAACTCCCAAGCGGGTGCCGATCGTCGAGATCATGATCATGAACCCGACGATCAAGAAGCTGATCCACGAAGAGCGCGATGAAAAGCTGTTCGACGCGATCCGCATCGGCAAGGAGGAGGGCATGCAGCTCTTCAACGACAGCCTGTATTACTTCGTCACCAACGAATACATCAGCCGGGCGACCGCCTTCGAAGTGAGCCCCAACGTCGAACAGCTCAAGATGCAGCTCAAGGGGATCGACGTGAAGCAGCCGGGCATTCTGTAGCGGTCCCCGCGGCACACGCCGCCGGCGGGCCCGGGACGGGAACACCCGCGAACCGCCGGCCCGCCGGGTCCGTCTCCCCTCCTGTCGGCCCCTGGCCGCACGTTCCGCGAGGGCGAGGCTCCGTCCAAGCCGCCGCTGGACGGCCAACCGCCAACGCGCGTCCCATGCCGTTGGGTTTTTGTTCGATCCACGTCCAGCGGAGCGGACACAGAGGTCCGCCGCCCCGCGACCCTGTTACCTGGGCCCAGCCAATGGTGTGTGCTGTTGGGCTTCGATGGCGATTACCGATCCAGGTCCGGGGCGTTCCCCCGGCGCACCCACCTGCCGCCCCCACGTCACGCGGCCCGCTTGGCCTTGTCGCGCAGCCGTTTTTCGCGGGTTTTGGGGACACTCTTCCAGCGGCGGTGCACCCAGAAGTATTGCTCGGGAGCCCGGCGGATCACCCGCTCGAGGGCGGCGGTGTACTTCTGCGTGATCTCCCGCAGAGGGTCCGACGTCTCGCACTCCCGCGGGTCGATCACCTCTTCACACCCCAGCTCGAAGCGGGGCCACCCCAACGCAGTGGTCTCGTCCAGACGGCGGGCATAGCCCACGCAGATCAACGCCTGATATTCCAGCGCCAGCAGACCAATCGACTTGAAGGTCGAGGCGGGACGGCCGAAGAAGTCGACGAACAGTCCCGAACCGCCGGCATCCTGATCCCCCAGCAGCGCCAGGCTCCCCCGGCGTTCCAGTTGCCGCACCATCTGCCCGCTGCCGCCGTTCTTGCCAATCTGCACATGCCCGGTCGAGCGGCGGAAATTCTGGAACCAGCGGTGCAACAGCGGGTTGTCGAGATCCCGCGCCACCAGCCCCATGCGGAACCCAAACAGACCAAACACCGAAATCGCCATCTCCCAGTTCCCATAGTGTCCCGACAACAACAGCACGGGTCGCCCCGACGCCATCGCCCTCAGCACCTGCCCCTTGTTGCGGAACTCGATCGCCTCGGCCAGGCGGGTTTTCTGCAGCTTCCGGGGCATGAGAATCATCTCCCCCACCATCCGGAACAGGTGCACCCACATCTGGTGGATCGTCTGGTCGATCCGCCCCTCGGTCATCTCGGGGCCGAACGCCTGCCGCAGATTGTCGGCCGCCACGTGGTAGCGGGTCCACTTCCGGGGCAGCCCCCGGTGAATGAACCACGCCAGCCCGCGGGCCAGCGCGTCGCGGGCCCGCAAGGGAACCCCCTCGACCACCGCCACCAGGCTGCGAAAGACCAGATACTCTGCCCAGTGCCGCCAGGTCGCGGCCGGACGCCCCCCCACCGCGGCTGCCACCGTGGGACTCGAACGGCCAGCCACAGGGGCACCTTCCACCATGGGGGTGGCGGGGAGTTTGGCCGCAATGGCAGGCGAGACTGAGGACGTCATGACCCGTCGGGAAACTGGGCAAGGGGAGTCGCGGAGGGGGACTGTCGCTGGAATCGGCAGAACCGTCAATCCCGATACCAAAGCCACCGACCGTTGATCGCGCCGACCTCCCGGTGGGCCGTGGTGCCAGGCGCATTGGAGCCGGGTCCCTGCCGAAATTCGCCGAACCGTCCCCCCCCCTCTTCCGGCAAACTCCGCACGGGGAGAAATTTCGTGGAATCCCCCTCCCGTACGGCCGTATAATGAAAGGATTGCCCCACGGCACAGCGGGTTGCTGTTTCCGCCCCGCGAGTGTTCTGTTTTTGCGTGCTCCTTCTTCCGGATCTGGCTTATGGCGCTGCCTGTCGAATCGTCCCGCGGTCCCGATGCCGCGGTCTCCCCCAGCCGCACGCCCGGCCAACTCTCCGACAAAGTTCGTTCGCTGCGGATCAAGACGCCCCCTCCCCCGGCCCCCAGCAGCAAGCTGCCGTGGCTGCTGGTCGCCCTGCTGGCCGGAGGCGCCGGTTACCTGGGCTATGAATTGCGGAATCTGAAGCAGTCTGAGGCCGCGCGACTCGCGACGGCGGGGACCGATACCGTGACCGCAGCCTCCCCGGCGGCGACTTCGGCGGCCGGCAACCCGGTGTCGGTCGGGGGTGGTTCGTCGGCCAACACCGCCAGCTCGGGGGGGGTGGTGCATGAGTCGAAGGGGTATGTCATGGCCCGCCGCCAGATCCTCGTCAGCCCCAAGGTGGGGGGAATGGTGAAGAGCCTGCGGGTCCATCGTCCCAGCGATCCGGAAGGGGTGGGCGAAACCCTGATCGAGGGGATGCAGGTCCAGAAGGGGGACATCCTGGCCGAGCTCGAAACCACCGACTACGAGGCCGACATGCTGAGGTCGAAGGCGAGTCTGGCGAGTTCGACGCTGCGGCTGGAGATGGAACGTAAGAACGTCCCCCGCGAGATCGAGCGGGCCAAGGCCGAATTGTCGGAAGCGATCACCCAGCGAGATTTCTTCAAGGGGCAGCTCGACCGCTGGAACAAGCTGTCGAAGAGCAGCACGGTCAGCCCCTCCGATCTGGAGAAGGCCCAGAGCGATTTTGAAAGCGCGGGGCACCGTGTCGAGCGGCTGCGACGGACCCTCGACCTGATCACCGAACCGCAGGAGCAGCGGCTGGCGGTGGCCGAGTCGGAAGTCGAAGCGGCGAAGGCCGACCTGTCGAAGGCTCAATGGCGATTGAACAACACCATCATCGTCTCGCCAGTTACGGGAACGGTGCTCAAGAAAAACGTCGAAGAGGGAAACATCGTCAACCCGGGGGCGTTCAACGGGTCGTTCAGCATCTGCGACCTGGCCGACCTGGCCGACCTCGAGATCGAGCTCGACATCCAGGAACGAGATATTTCCCGAATCTTCGTGGGTCAGAAATGCGTGATCCGGTCCGAGGCGTTCCAGGACCATCCCTACGACGGTTACGTCTCGCGTCTCATGCCGATCGCCAACCGGTCGAAAGGATCGATTCCCGTCCGGGTGAAGGTGCTGATTCCCCGGGAACTCGTGGGGGTTCACCTGAAGCCCGACATGGGGGCCATCGTCGCCTTCTACAAGAAGTCGGACGAAGACACATCGACCGCCGTCGCTCCAGCCAACAAGGGTGCGGTTGAGGGGAGTTCTCCGGGGGAAATCTCCGCGGAAGGGAATTCGGCAGCCTCCGGAGACGAAGCGGGGGCGAAAGAGTCCGATCCAGAGTCTGAAGACAATGCGGCGGTGAATCCCTGAGCGGTGCGGTTTGCCGCCGGTCGGGTTCCCTGGGCCTGGTTTGGAGCGCTGTTCCGGTGCCTGATTTTTGCGCCGGTGCAATCGCCATCCGCTGTGCGGCGCGGTAAGCTCGCCGGTCGGCCGATCGGGGTTGTCACGTGGGCAGTCCGATCGGCGCCCCGGAGGGTGGGATCGGGCCTCTCACCGGGCCCATCCACCGCTTTCCGGACGATGCCATGTCGGGCAAACAGTACCTGACCACTCCTCCCGCCCTCACGGGAATGCCCCCCGGTATTCCCTACATCATCGGCAATGAGGCGGCCGAGCGGTTCAGCTTCTATGGCATGCGGGCGCTGCTGGTCACCTTCATGACCCAGTTCCTGTTCGCCGCCGACGGCACCCTGCAGGCGATGAAGAAGGAGGAGGCGGTCGGAGCCTACAGCGTGTTTGTGGGCTCGGCCTATTTCTTTCCCATCCTGGGGGCGATTCTGGCCGACGTCTGGTGGGGCAAGTACCGCACCATTCTCTGGCTGTCGATTGTCTACTGCCTGGGGCACCTGGCCCTGGCGCTGAATGATCCGCGGCTCGGATTTCTGGGAGACATGCGGACTGGGCTGGTGATTGGGCTGGGATTGATTGCGATGGGTTCCGGGGGGATCAAATCGTGCGTCTCGGCCCACGTGGGGGACCAGTTCGGGCGGACCAACTCGCACCTGCTCGAAAAGGTCTTCGGCTGGTTCTACCTGGCGATCAACCTGGGGGCTTTTCTGTCGAACCTGATCACCCCCTGGCTGATGAACTCAGCTCCCACTTGGTTGGCGAAAAACTTCCCCGCGCTGGTGCCTCAGGATGAACTGGGGCGGGCGCTGCTGGGACCTCACCTGGCGTTTGGGCTGCCCGGGGTGCTGATGCTGCTGGCGACGTTTGTGTTCTGGATGGGACGGCATGTGTTCGTGCATGTTCCCGCCCAGGGCCCGCAGAAGGTGCTTGCCTCGCTGACGGGTGAGGGATTGGGGGCGCTGCTCAAACTCATTCCGCTGTTCGCCTTCGTGGCGATCTTCTGGTCGCTCTACGACCAGTCGGGTTCATCCTGGGTCCTCCAGGCGAAGGATCTCGACCGGCGTTTGGTACCGGGCTGGAACACCGAGGGAACCATGGGTTGGCTGGGAGAGCCGCTGCATGTCGAGACAGTGCAGGCGATCAATCCGTTCCTCATCCTCGTGCTGGTGCCGTTCTTCAGCTATGTGGTGTACCCGCTGGTGGGATGGGTGGTACCGCTCACGCCGATGCGCAAAATTGCCGCCGGTTTCTTTCTGACATTCCTGTCGTTCCTGATCATTGCCGGGCTGCAGCGCAGTATCGACCAGGGAGCCCAGCCGTCAGTCCACTGGCAATTCCTCGCCTACCTGATCATCACCGCCGGGGAGGTGCTGGTCTCGGTCACCTGTCTCGAACACGCCTACACCCAGGCGCCGCACGAGGTGAAGTCGTTCGTGATGGCGCTGTATCTGCTGTCGGTCTCAGTGGGGAACTTCCTCACGGCGGGAATCAACAAGTTGATCACCTACCCCGCCATCGGGCAGCAACTGCAGGGCTGGAACTACTTCCTGTTCTTCGGGGGCCTGATGCTGGCGGCGACCGTGCTCTTCTCATTCATCGCTCCGCTGCTGAAGACCAAGACCTACGTGCAGCAGGGAACTCCCGAAGAGCTGGCGGAAGAGTCGCCGCGTTGATCGCCTCCCCACCGAGCGCCCGAGGGTCTCTGTGAATTCTCCCCGCGACCGCAAGCTTTGTACGGCGGACGAAGCCGTCGCCCGGATTGCCGCCGGAGCGACCGTCGCCTCGGGGGGATTCGTCGGGGCGGCCCACCCCGAAGCACTGACCGCCGCGCTGGAACGCCGGTTCCTGCAGACCGGCACCCCCACCGGTCTGACCCTCATCTACGGAGCCGGGCAGGGAGATGGCCGAACGCGCGGCATGAACCATCTCGCCCACGCCGGTCTGCTGGCCCGCGCCATCGGCGGGCACTGGGGACTGGCCCCCGGCCTGGGGCGGCTGGCGCTCGCGGGAGAGATCGAGGCGTACAACTTTCCGCAGGGGGTCATCTGCCAGCTCTTTCGGGACATTGCCGCCGGCCGGCCCGGTTGCATCACCCACGTGGGGCTGGGAACCTTCATCGATCCGCTGCATGGCGGGGGGCGGTTGAATGACCGTACCCCCGCGGGACTGGTCGAACGGGTCGAACTGGGGGGCCGCACCTGGCTGTGGTACCACGCCCTGCCGATTCACGTCGGGCTGATCCGCGCCTCGGCAGCCGATCCCTGGGGCAATCTCTCGATGGAGGAAGAGGCGATCATTGGTGAAGTGCTGCCGATCGCCCAGGCGGCGCGGAACAGCGGCGGGATTGTCCTGGCCCAGGTGCGGCATCTGCTCGACGAACCACTCCCCCCGCAGCGGGTGCGGGTGCCCGGGGTGCTGGTCGACCAGATTGTGGTCGCGCAACAGCATGAGCATCCCCACACCTTTGGCGAAGCCTTCAACGCCAGTTACACGCAACCGGCGCGGTGGCCTCCGGTTCACGACGATCCGACTCCATTTCCCTGGGACGAGCGGCGGATCATTGCCGAGCGGGCGTGTGATGAACTGCAGGCGGGGGCCATTGTGAACCTGGGAATCGGCATGCCCGAGGGAATCGCCCGGGTGGCCGCCGCCCGGGGACTGCTGGACCAGGTGACCCTCACGGTCGAAAGCGGGCCGATCGGCGGGATGCCGGCGGGGGGCTTGTCGTTCGGGGCGGCGGTCCGTCCCCAGGCGATTGTCGACCAACCGGCCCAGTTCGATTTTTACGACGGTCGGGGGCTCGACTTCGCCGCGTTGGGGGCCGCGCAGATCGACCAGTGGGGCAACGTCAATGTCGGCCGGTTCGGCACCCGCTTCGCCGGGGTGGGCGGGTTCGTCAACATCACGCAGACCGCCAAACGGCTGGTGTTCTGCGGCACGCTGACCGCCTCGGGGCTGGAAGTGCGGGTCGAGGGGGGGCGGGTCGAGATCGTGCGGGAGGGTTTGGTCCGGAAGTTCCTGCAGGATGTGGAACTGGTGACGTTCAGTGCACGGCGCAGCCGGGAAATCGGCCAGGAAGTGCTCTACGTGACCGAACGGGCGGTCTTCCGCCTGAACGAAACCGGGCTTGAACTGATTGAGCTGGCCCCGGGGATCGATCTCGAATCGCAGGTGCTGGCGCAGATGGACTTTTGCCCACAGATCGGACCGCTGCGTCCGATGCGTCTGCCGACGACCTGAACGAGGGGTTCCAACCGGACGGGGCGTGAAGGATCGAGGAATGCCAAAAGATCCAAGTCACGACTGGCTCAACGCCATGACGATCTCACGAGTCGGCACAGCGTCATTCCCGGACACGCTCGGTTTCGAGGACCGACAACGGAAAGACCGGGCAGCCCTGTTCGAGATCGCGGATCAATTGCCGCACACTGTCCCCCCGCAACAGATACTCATCCAACTCGGTACTCGAGACCCACCGGGCCTGCAGGCTGTGTTCATCGGGGATCGACTTGGGAGTGTCATCTCCCATCGGTTCGGCCACGAACACCACGCGCAGCCGCGCGGAATCGTCCCGGGGGGTATGGACCATCTTGACGATGCCGGTCAGCCGCACCGCGACACCGGCCTCTTCAAGGGTCTCACGCACGGCTGCCTCGGCAAACCCTTCTCCCAGTTCGACCAGGCCCGCGGGGAAATACCACGGCTGCCCCGGCTTGTCTTCCTGCACCAGCAAAAACTGGTGATCCCGGCGGACCATGGTGACGGCGAACGCCCAGGTCGGGGTCGGTGGGCGGGGAATCACATGCGGCAGGGGTTGAGGAACTGAGAGAAGCATATAAGACAAACCGCCGGAACCGGGGGTGACTTCACACCCCCACCGGCGGCAGCGACGCTTTGCCCGACTGCGGGCGGACGGAGACCGAACGTGTTACCGCCAGGCGCCCCGGTTGCCATTGGGCTGCATGACGGTGCGCGAATCTCCCTCGATTCCCTGCACAATGTTGCCATCGAAGTCGCTGACGATAATGGCCCCACTGTTGGTCTTCTTGGCCTGCATATCGACCACGCGGTGCCCGGTATTGTTGAAAACCGCCATCTGACCGCCGGAACCTGTTCCTCCGATCATCACCAGGCGTTGCGAATGGCCGGTGTAGAGTTCGAGCTTGCCAAATCCCTTCTGGGAGTTACCAAACATCACCCGGGGGAAGCTGGAGTGGTCGTTGACGCTGATCAGTCCGTCACCCTCGGCCGACGTGGTCAGCTCGATGGCGTAGCCTTTATCGTTCGTCACGTAGAGACTGCGGGTTTTGATACTGCCGCGCGTCCCCCAGATCGACCAGGCAAGACCGCTCCCCAGAACGATCGCCGCCGCGATCAATCCGCAGGAAATCCAGCGCCAACGCTTCAGTGAGCGTTCGAGCAGTTCGAGGCGTTCTTCCACCGTCATGGGCTCATCCTCGGCGCCCGATTTGCGCTGCGGCGAAGCGGCATCAGATCCCTTCTGGTTGGATCCTGGGGCGGCCATGATGGTTTCACAATCCCTTTCCAGTCGCGCCGCGGCAGGCCCCTCCGGGTCCAGCCGTCTGAATGGGGCGGTACGACCGCCAACTGCTCCTCGAATCGACTCCTCCCGCCAGTCGCCGGGATCGCCTTGGTAGCGTCCCCGTTCGACCTCAACAGGATCACTCACTCTATCGGATCGTGCTGGGGCGTAAGCAGCGGTCGAATTCCGCAGTCTCTGGGAGTTTCGCGGCAACTGGGTCCAACCGGCCAAGCAGGGCAAGCTGTGCCGGCGTTCGAATCCAGGCGAGCGTGGTCAAGTTTGCCGATGGGGCTTGCCATTTCCTCCCGCGCCCCGAAGATTGGAGGGATGGACAGTCTGGGAACCGCTCCTCGGCCAGAAGACTCACTACCGTTCACCCTCGGAGTTGCGGTGCCACCCGACAACGAGTACCAATCTCTGCGTCTTGTTCTGTCCTCCGCCGGCCGCTCCTCAGCACTTCCGCCCCACACCTGAATGTTTGAGCAATACGCCACCCTGGCCTTTGCCGCCGGTCTGCTGCTGATTGCGATCGCAGTCGTCTGGCTGATCGTGCGGACGTTTCGTCAACGGCCGCTGTTGGGGCTCGGCAGCATTCTGTTTCCACCAGCTCTCATTCCGTTCGCGATCCGGAATCGGCAGGCGCTGAAAGTCCCGCTGCGGCTGTTGCTGCTGGGGGGGGTGTTGGCGGGTGGAGCCCTGACGGCCGGACGAATGGTGGGGCGGTTCCCGCCGTTGGGAGAGCGTGAGAAGATGGTCGACGGCGGGCGGCACGTCACCCTCACCGGTTGGGACCGCAAAGACTACGCTTTGCTCCGCGAGAAGACAGACGCCACGGTCGTGCAGATGGCCAACCTCGACGTGACCGACGAGACGGTCGAATTGCTGCGGGAGTTCAAGAAACTGCGCGAACTCGATCTGAATGGTTCCCAACTGACCGACGCTGGTCTGGCCAAGGTCGCCGCCCTCCCGGCTCTCGAGATCCTGCGCATTCGCGCCACCCGCGTGAGTGACGAGGGCTTCCAGCGGTACCTGTTCCCCAAGTCGACCCTGCATGAACTCGACGCCCGGGAAACCGCCATCTCGCCCAAAACGCTGCGGGAGTGGAGGAACCAAGACTCCGAACGCAGAAAATACCTCAAGTAAACATCCTGTGCTCCGCCCCTGGCTGGGCGGCTGTGCCGGCCTTTCCCGCACTTTCCCATTCTGTTGGGTGACCGATGCCTGCTGCATTGAATGAAGACTCGCCTGGTTCGCAGGAAAACGCCCGGATTCTCGCCCTGGCCGCCGACCTCGCCTACGAACCGCAGGAAACGGGGGTTTCCAAATTCCAGAACCAGCTGGGCATGCAGGCCCGGCTGATCAGCGTGGGA
>CAIOTJ010000330.1 GCA_903861195.1 uncultured Planctomycetaceae bacterium
CTGGTGGAAGTCGACGGTGAACCCACCGCGGGGCCCAACCTGCTTCCCCCCCCCTACGCACAACCTGGCACCACCGAACTGCGAGTGTCGGTGAAACCGGGCACCAATGAGTTGTCCCCTTTGCAGATCCGGCCCTGAGGATTGTTTTCCTCTGGGTTTCTGCTGGATTGTTGTTGTTTTTTCAGGAGTGTTGACATGGAGCGAGTGCGAACAAGTTCGCCGGCAGGACGGGCACGAAGCCTGCCTTCGACCGGTTCGGGGCGTGGTGGTTTCACGCTGATTGAGCTGTTGGTGGTGATTGCCATCATCGGAATTCTGGCCGCGTTGATTCTGCCTGCCGTGCAGCAGGCGCGGGAGGCAGCCCGCCGGTCGCAGTGCCAGAACAATCTGAAGCAGATCGGTCTGGCACTGCACAATCACCTCGATGTGCAGAAGCATTTCCCGTCGAGCCGGCGGCCCGGCGCCACCCAGACCGTCCGGGCGGCCGCCCTGCTGTTCCTGTTGCCGCACCTCGACAAGGGAACCCTCTACGACCAGTACGACTTCAACGTCAACTGGTCGCACTCCAACAACCTGCCCGTCACCAACAAGCGGGTCAACGTGTACGAGTGCCCCTCGTCTCCCAATCCGGAACGCCTCGACGGCGACCCGGGCCCTCCGTGGGTTGGGAATATTGTTGCGGTCACCGACTATTCGATCGTTCTGGGGGTCGATGTGCGGCTGGCGACGCAACTGGGTTACCCCGCCCCCTCGGCGAATTACACCTATTCGTCTCCCTTGAATGCCTATGAGGGGATCATGGCGAAGAACTCGAAGAACAGCCCGGCCTCGGTGCTCGATGGTCTCTCGAATACCATCGCTCTGGTGGAGTCGGCCGGTCGTCCCCGGCTGCACCGTCGTGCGGGTCTGGTCAATAACGAAATCACCGTCTCCCGAGTCAACTCCGGCGGGTGGTGCCGCCCCGCCTCCGACCTGCTGTTCGCCGGTTCGGATGCGACGGGAGCGATCATTCCCGGAACCTATGCCATGAACCGCACCAATGGCGACGATGTTGTGGCCGTGGGTTACCCCACCCCCAACCTGTATGTGACCGAGGGAACCTCGCAGCCGTTCTCGTTCCACACCGGCGGGATGAACACCGTGTTTGGAGACGGGTCGGTGAAGTTCCTGAACGAAAGCATCGATATCCGAGTCTTCACCGCCCTGTTGACCCGGGCTGGCAAGGAGGCGGTGTCTGACGGAGCGTACTGATCCCTCCTGGAGTCAGGCACTCTGGTCCTTCCCCGGCAGGCAGCCACCCCCAAACGGGGACTGCCTGCCGGGACAAGGTTTCTCCGACGCGGACGGCTCGCTCCGTCCCCTTCCCGCCCCCCCGAACAGACTGGAACCACCAGATGTTTCGTCGCTGGATCAGGCCGTCTCCACTTCCCGGGTTTCTCCCGGCACTCGGCTGGACGTCCACCGTCTTGTTTCTGCTCCTTGCGGTGCCGCTGTTGGCCTGCATTGTGGAGGCCGCTTCACTGTCGGGGGCCGAATTTCTCGCGGCCGCCTGGTCGGCCCGGGCACGCGCCGCCTACCTGCTGACATTTGGGGCCGCGTTGGCCGCTGCGGTCGCCGATGTGTTGCTGGGCACCCTGCTGGCCTGGGTTCTGGTGCGCTACGAATTTCCGGGACGCCGCTGGATCGACACCCTCATCGATCTGCCGTTCGCCATGCCCACGGCCGTGGCTGGACTTGTCTACTCGGCCCTGTATGTGAAGACCGGCTGGATCGGGCGCTGGCTGACCCCCCTCGGTTTTCAGGGCGCCTATTCCCGCACAGCCATTGTGCTGGTCCTCACGTTCCTGGGACTCCCCTTCGTCGTCCGCACCGTGCAACCTGTGCTCGAAAGCCTGGAGGGAGACATTGAAGAGGCGGCCTCATCGCTGGGGGCCTCGCGGGGCCAGACCTTCTGGAGAATTCTGCTGCCCTCCATGTGGCCCGGCATCATGACGGGATTCGCGTTGGCCTTCGCCCGGGGCCTGGGAGAATACGGTTCGGTTGTATTTGTCTCGGGCAACATGCCCTTCAAGACGGAAATCGCCGCCGTTCTCGTGGTGGCCCGGCTGGAGGAATTCAAGTACGCCGAGGCCACCGCGGTCGCCGTCGTCTTGTTGGCCAGTTCGCTGTCGACGCTCTGGTTGATCAATTGGCTGGAAGCCCGGAGTCGCCGTCATGCATCTTGATCGACGGGTCCGGCGGTCGGCGGGCCGCATGGTCGCGAATGAGCCCGCATGGCTGAGACGATTGCTGATCGGCACCGCCTTTTTCATTGTGGGCTGGCTGATTGTACTGCCTCTGGTTTACGTCTTCTGGCAGGCGTTTGTGGGAGGTCTGGGACTGTTCTGGACGAACATCTGGCACGATCCCGACACGCGACACGCCATCTGGCTCACATTGACGATTGCCCCTCTCGCGGTGGTGCTGAACACCTTGTTTGGGCTGGCCGCGGCCTGGTTGATCACCCGGTTTGAATTCCCTGGCAAACCGCTGCTGGTCACGCTGCTGGACCTCCCGTTCGCGGTGTCGCCCGTGGTGGCAGGCCTCTGCTTCATGCTGCTGTTCGGCATGCAGGGCTGGTGGGGGCCAACCCTGCGGGCCTGGGGCATCCAGATTGTGTTCGCCTGGCCCGGCATCCTGCTGGCCACGATGTTTGTGACGCTGCCGTTTGTGGCGCGGGAACTCATTCCGCTGATGCAGGCGCAGGGGCCCGACGAGGAACTTGCGGCCATCAGCCTGGGAGCCAATCCCTGGCAGATGTTCTGGCGGGTGACCCTGCCGAACATTCGCTGGGGATTGCTGTTCGGAATCATCCAGTGCCATGCCCGCGCCATGGGCGAATTCGGGGCGGTCTATGTCGTGTCGGGACACATCGCCGGCGAGACCGACACCATGCCCCTGCGGGTGGAGAAGCTGTTTCAGGAATACAACAACCCAGGCTCGTTCGCCGTCGCCTCGGTTCTCGCGTTGATCGCCCTGGGGACGCTGCTCCTGGGGAAACTCGCACTGACCCATCTCGAACCACCGGAACAACCGGAGTCGGAGTCTTCCCAATGAGCATCAGCATTCGCGGCGTCCACAAACGATTTGGGCAATTCCAGGCCCTCAACAATATCAACCTGGAGGTGCCGACGGGCAAGCTGGTGGCCCTGCTCGGCCCTTCCGGATCGGGAAAGACCACCCTCCTGCGGATCATCTCCGGCCTGGAGACCGCGGACGAGGGAACCATCTTGTTCCAGGACCAGGATGTCACCGAACGTTCGGTCCGGGACCGCGAAGTGGGGTTTGTCTTCCAGCATTACGCGCTGTTCCGGCACATGACCGTCTTCGAGAACGTTGCGTTTGGGCTGCGGGTCCGCCGGACTCCCCAGGCCCAGGTTGTCGAGCGGGTACGGGAACTGCTGCGGCTGGTTCGACTCGAAGGGTTGGAACAGCGCTACCCGGCCGAATTGTCGGGAGGCCAGCGGCAGCGCGTGGCCCTGGCCCGGGCGCTCGCCGTCCGGCCGAGAATGCTGCTGCTCGATGAGCCTTTTGGTGCACTCGACGCCAAGGTGCGGCAAGAACTGCGCACCTGGCTCCGGCGTCTGCATGAAGAAATGCACGTCACCACCGTCTTCGTGACCCACGACCAGGAGGAGGCGTTCGAGGTGGCCGACCAGGTGGTGGTGCTCCGCGGGGGACAGATCGAGCAGGTCGGGACCCCCACCGAAGTGTTTGACCATCCCGCCACCCCCTTCGTCATGGATTTCCTGGGGAACGTGAATGTCTTCCAGGGGCGGCTGGAGAACGGCGAGATGCATCTGGGACCGTTCCGCGTCGATTATCCCCAATACACCCATACCGAATCCCGCCAGGCCACGGGTTACGTGCGGCCCCATGAACTCGAACTGGCCCGTGAACCGGTTTCCACCCGCTCCCTTTCGGTCCGGGTCATCCAGCTCAATCCGGCCGGTTCCGTGCTGAAAGTCCGGGTGCACTCGGATGATCTGGGGATCGAACTGACGGTTGATGTGGTCCGCGAACAGGCCGCGCAGCTGCAGTTGCGAGTGGGTGACGCCGTGTTTGTTTCCCCCCGCAACGTGCGCGTGTTCCTGCCTTCGGATTTCACCATCTGAGCTCCGTCCTTTCCTTCTGGATTCCTGCCATGGACAACACCCTTTCACAGGTCGATGCCGTCCCCTGCCCCGCGACTCTGCGCGAACCGCTCACGGCGATCGTCGAAGCGCTCTCCGGGCTGCGGTTCGGACAACTGCTGGTCGTGGTTCACGATGGCGCGGTGGTCCAGATCGATCGGACGGAGCGGCGCCGTCTCGAACGTCCCGCACGGCCCGAATCCCACAATAACGATTCCCGCTGACAACACCCGCCGCATCCAGCGGGTGATCTTCCGGTCGCTCGCCCCAGGTCCTCAAAACGGATCGCGGCCGGACTGTTCGCGATTCACTGATCCAGACAGGCCATCGGCAGCCGCACGGAGTGGTAGTGACACAGCGCGATCGCGACCGCGTCGGCCACGTCGTTCGGCTCGAGGATCGCCGGGAGTCCCAGTTCCGACTGCACCGCGCGCTGCACCTGCTCTTTGGCCGCGTTGCCGCTCCCCGTCAGCAGCCGCTTCATCTGCCGCGGCGCATAATGCACGACTTGCGACGTGTATCTGGCGACCACGTACAGAATGACTCCCCGGGCGTGAGCCATCAGCAGGGCACTCTGCGGAAATTGACCGCTCGAAAAGACCTGCTCCAGCGCCAGAGCCTCGGGACGATACTGCTCGCACACTTCAGCCAGTCCTTGGCCGATCTCGGCGAGGCGCTCCGCCAAAGGCTTTGTCGCGGTGGAACGAATCACTCCCGCCTCACGCAGGCAAGGCCCCTTGGGCCCCCGACTCAGCACCGCATAACCAGTGCGGTTCAGTCCTGGGTCAATCCCCAGGATGACCTCGGGGCGTCGGTCCGACGCGGCGGAGGGGGCGGCCGAAACGGACGCCTGCGGAGCGGAGTCATGTGTCACGGCGCCAGATCACTCCGTCGGTCCGGTCTTCCACTACCACCTTCAGTTCCTTGAGGCGGGCGCGAATCTTGTCGCTCATCGGCCAGTTCTTGGTCGCCCGGGCTTCAGCCCGCAATTCCAGAACCAGGTCCATCAGCTGTGCGGCGAAGCCATCGTCGGCTCCCCCCTTGGTGGGGAGCGGTTCCCGAAAAACACCCAACTGCAGCGACAGTTCGCGCAGCAGGGTCATCCCCGCGGTCAGAGCCGCCAAGATCGCCGGTTCCCGGGCCCCGCCGGCGTCAAGTTTCCGATCCTGAATCAGGGCATTGAGGATCTTGCGGAGGTCGAACAGGGCCGCCACCGCCCCCCCGGTGTTGAAATCATCATCCATCGCCTCGAAGAACCGGTCGCGGCAGGCGGTCAAATCGGCATGAAATGCCGCGGGCTCTGGGGGGATCGGGGTGGTTTCACGCCGCGAAGAGGGGGCTGACAACTGGTAGAAGTTTTGCCCAGTGATTCGCTGGAACGCCTCGAACAGGCGATAAAATCCCGCCAGAGACTCCCCCTTTTCGGAGATATTCTCGTCGCTGAAATCGATCGGGCTGCGATAGTGGGTCGACAGCAGGAAGAAGCGGATCGTCTCCGGGGCGTGCTTTTCGAAGAGCAGTTTCACGGAAGCCGCCCCTTTGGAACCAGCCAGCTTGCCCGCTTCCTGGGCCTCCTTGTCGGGCAGCTGGTCACCATGCCGGTCGTGCCCTCCTCCGACTTTGCCCGCTTGTTTGCCCGCCTGCATCAACCCGTTGTGCAGCCAGTATCGGGTGAATTTCTTGCCGGTGCAGCACTCGGACTGCGCCAGCTCGTTCTCATGATGGGGGAACATCAGGTCGAGCCCCCCGCCATGGATGTCGAGCGTCTCCCCCAGGTATTTCATCGCCATGGCCGTGCATTCGATGTGCCACCCCGGCCGTCCCGGTCCCCAGGGACTCTCCCAGGCGGGCTCCCCGGGCTTGCTGGCCTTCCAGAGGGCGAAGTCCGCCGGGTGCCGCTTGCGGTCGTTGGCCTCCACTCGCGTTCCCGCCAGCACTTCTCCAATACTGCGGTGACTGAGGGCTCCGTAGTCGGCATCGGCGGTTACATCAAAGTAAACGTCTCCCTGCAGGGGATAGGCGCACTGTTTGTCGATCAGCGTCTGGATGATCTGCTGCATTTCGAGGATGTGTTCCGTCGCGTACGGAAACAGATCCACCGAATCGACCCCCATGGTCTTCAGGTTGTCGAAATAGTCCTGGGTCATCTCCCGGGCGAGTTGTTCGACCGTCAATTTACGCTCGGCCGCCCGCACGATCAGCTTGTCGTCGACATCGGTAATGTTGATGACGAACTTCACCTCGTACCCGCTGTACGCAAGGTACTTTTTGATCGTGTCGAAAATGACCGGTCCCACCATGTGGCCAATATGGGCCGGCTTGTAAACCGTCGGACCGCAGAGGTACATCCCGACCTTTCCGGGCACAACAGTCTCGAACAGTTCCTTCTGGCGGGACAGGGTGTTGTAAACGCGCAGCGGCATGGTGGGGGGCAAGACCAAGGCAGGAGTCGGAATTCGATCGGGAACTCCGGGAACCCAGTTCCCGGAACGGACCTCTCTCGCGTCGCAGTGTAAAGCTCCCCTGTCTTTCGGTACAGCCGAGAAATATGCAGTAATTCCCGGCTTTCTCGGCAAGGAGAAAACCCTCAGGGAACGGCTGGAGTCGAGCGGGACCGGCCAGCGCCCACCTCCGGGGAAAATGGGACGAACCGGGCTGGAGGTGGGCCGCCAGTTGCCGTGGAGATTTTTCTGCAAGCCCCTTCCGCGGGCCTCTGGCGCGTTGTTCACCCCAGCGGCGACCGCTAGAATCGGATGATCTGTTCCATCGAGCGGCACCTTGGCCCTCGGGTCGGGGAGCTGGTCGTCCAGACAGCAGTCTGTCGAGCCGGTGTGAGGTCTGTTTTTCCTTTCCCAAGACTCAGGACCCAGGTGACATGACGTCGACGCAGCGCGGAGTGGAAAAGTCCAGTGCGGCCATGCAATCGAGTGTGCTGGTGCTCAACCGACTGTACGTGGCGATCCAGGTTATCTCAGTTCGCCGCGCGTTTTGCCTGCTCTGCAAAGACTTGGCGGAAGTCGTTTCCGTCGAGAATGGCAGCTACGCGACCTACAACTTCCAGAGCTGGCGGGAAGTGAGTGAATGGAAGGCTCAGGTCGAAGGAAAACGCGATCACGAAGACTGGATCCGGGCGGTCAATTTCGAGATTCAGGTCCCCCGTGTGATCCGGCTGCTCAGCTATGATCTGTTCCCCCGCAACATCGTCAAGTTCAACCGCCGCAACATTTTCCTGCGCGACGAGAACCGCTGCCAATACTGCGGTCACAAATACTCGACCCAGCAGTTGAGCCTCGACCATGTCATCCCCCGCAGCCAAGGGGGCCAGACCAATTGGGAAAACATTGTCTGTGCCTGCCTCAAGTGCAACGTCCGGAAAGGGGGACGCACCCCCTACCAGGCTGGGATGAAACTCTATAAAAAGCCGGTCAAGCCCAAACGCAGCCCCATGCTCTCCCATCAGTTGACAATTGTCAAGTACGAGTCTTGGAAGCAGTTTCTCGATGAGGCGTACTGGAACGTCGAGCTGGAACACGAGTAGGTCAGTGGGAATGCGATCTGCCGCGGCACGAGTCGAACGGGGTGGGGAGCACTTGTCAGTAACCGGACTTGGCCCCCTTTTCTTTCTGACCCGCATGGTTTAAACTCTTCCGAATCTGCCCTCGTGGCCCAACCTGTTCGTCGGTTCTCCCAGAGTTCTCATGCCCAACAATCGTAACGCGGAAAAGGCGATGCGGCAGGCCAACAAGCGCCGGCTGCGGAACCGTGCTGCCAAGTCGACCCTGCGGTCTGCCATCAAGACTCTCAAGTCGAATGTGGCCAAGGCGGAGGCCCCTCAGGTGGCCTCGACCCTCAACGCCACCGCCAGCAAGATCGACAAACTGGCCTCGAAGAAGTTCATCCATCCCAACAAGGCGGCCCGCCTGAAATCGCGGCTGTCGAAGCTGGCCAATCAGAAGGCCACTGCCAAGTAGGTTGCTGAGACTCGCCGTTTCCCAGTCGGCTGAACCGGTTGGTTACGGATCTCTCCAGAGCCCAGGTCCCGTTCCGGGAGCTGGGCTCTCGGTTTTTCAGGCCGGCGCCACAGGTGGTTTAACCGGGCTTTCCGCCTCCGGCTGGTCCTCTCCCCCCACCAGGTCAAACACCGCAATTTCCGGGCGGCGGTTGTAACGGATCCTCCACCCGTAGCCGACCCCTTTGTTCACATACAACCGCTGGGGCCCGAATTCATACAGCCCGGCCGCGTAATTCTTCATCCGCCGGCTGAGCGTGATGGATCCATATTTCTGACTATGGATCTGTCCCCCATGCGTGTGACCCGACAGCATCAGGTCGCACCGCTTTCCCTCGACAAGATGAATTGTCAGGGGATGATGGGCCAGCATAATGTGGGGACGGTCGGGATCGAGATGGGCCAGAGCCTCCTCCGGTCGACACTGTCGGCTCCACAAGTCGTCAACCCCCGAAATCTGAAATCGGTCGCCCCCCGATTCCAGCACCACCAACTCGTTGTGCAACACCCGAATTCCCACCCCCTCGAGTGCCCGGGCCACCCGTTCATTCAGCCCCCGATGCATCCGTGGTCCCCACGACGCCCGGATCGCATGGTCATGATTCCCGAGCACGGCAAACACTCCCAGCCGAGCGGACAGCCCCCCCAGGATCTCGGCGATCTCCGGGATATGCCGTCCTCCCGCATGGATGTAGTCGCCCGTCAACGCGATCACATCGGCCTGTTCGGCATTCGCCGAGTTC
Source organism: uncultured Planctomycetaceae bacterium (assembly GCA_903861195.1). Classification (GTDB taxonomy): domain Bacteria; phylum Planctomycetota; class Planctomycetia; order Planctomycetales; family Planctomycetaceae; genus UBA10511. The sequence goes on from CAIOTJ010000330.1 coordinate 8,925, forward strand.
ACGCAGTGCTGCATGTAGGCCCGTGGTGTTCGACCGTGATAGTGGATATCGGTCAATTGAACCACCCGCAGCCGACTCGGTCCTTTCGCTCCCGCATAAGGCAATCGCAGCCGATTCACCTCGAGCCAGGTCGGCTCGATCAGGACGGCGTAACTGAGTTGGGCCAGACGGTCTCCCATCCAGCGCGTCAGACTGCGTGGCCGGTCACCGGTCCGGTCACCTGTTCCAAAAAAACGACGCAGGGGTTTCTTCCGCATATTGGCACTTGGTTCCTTGTCAGTTCGGCAGGAATTCTACGTGGACCCGACCTGTGGCAGAAGCTGCCGTTCGCGGCACATTTCGCAATAGAGGTCCGAGTAGGCGGCACAAACCCGTTGCCAGGTGAACGTCTCCCTCACTCTCCGGGCCCCCGCCACCCCCCGTTGCACACCCCCGGCGGGATCCGTCAGCAAGGCCCGCAGGGCTGTGGTCAGCGCTACGACATCGTCAGGAGGGACGATCCAGCCTGTCTCCGGGTCAATCACCAGTTCACGAACCCCTTCGACCCCGGTGGCCACTACGGGGAGCCCGGCGGCCATCGCCTCCAGCACGACATTCGGCATTCCCTCCCAACGCGAAGAGAGCACAAACCCGGTCGCCGCTCGCAAAATCCCCGGCAGATCCGCCCGCCATCCCGGCAGGTGGACCGAGCCTTGCAGGCCCAGTTCGGCGATCTGACGTTCCAGGTTCTTGCGTTCTGGGCCTTCGCCCACCACCACCCAATGCGGATCACGCGGAAATCGTCCTCCGTCGGCAATCGCCCGCAGCAGCAGATCGAAGCCTTTCTGTCGATCGAGACGACCGGCAGCCACCATCACAGGGCTCTCGGGGGGAATACCCAGTGTTCCGCCATCCCAGGGTGGGGCCTCGGAAAATCGGGAGGCCTCGACTCCATTGGGAATCACCCGCAGTTTTCGCCGGTCGAGCCCCGCGACCCGCTCCGAGAATTCGCATACCGATTGACTCACACAGACATGGGCGTCGACCAGACGCTGCGTCCAGCGATCCAGACGCAGCGGCCATTTCGACCGGCGTTCCGCAACTCGAATGCCGCTGATGATCACCGGCACGCCCCCCCACCAACCGGCCAGACGCCCCGCCAGATTGGCGTGAAAGAGCCAGCTCTGCAGCACGTGCGGACGCTGACGCACCAGCTCGTCTTTCAGGCGGCCCACGACGCCCAGATCCCATCGCGAACGGGCCCGCAGCAGGACGGTCTCGATTCCCGCCCCCTCCAACCGGTCAACCAAAGCCCCCCGTCCCGACAAGCAGTACACTCGGGGGGCGAATCGGGTGCGGTCCAGACGGGTGACCAATTCCACCAACGCCCGCTCGGCCCCTCCGGGATCGAGTTCGGTGACGCAGAACGCAAGCCGCAACCGCGCGTCCTCAGGCATCTCTCGAACCAGAAACAGGAATTTTGGGGGGCCCAGAGCGCGGCCCTGCTTTCCCCGGACCGCCACCCACGGAAGTTCCATGGTCGATGAACTGGCTGACTACGACTACACACTACCCGAGGAGCTCATCGCCCGCCAACCCTCGGAACGGCGGGATGAAGCGCGGTTGATGCTGCTTGACCGTACGTCGGGGCAGGTGACCCACCATCAGATCCGCGATCTGCCTCACCTGCTCTCCGCCGGAGACCGGCTCGTCTTCAACAACTCCCGTGTTCTTCCCGCCCGCCTGTTCGGCCGACGGGCCGCCACGGGGGGGCGCTGGGAGGGACTCTACCTGCAGGCTGACGAACTGGGAACCTGGCGATTGCTCGCCACCACTCGGGGGCGGGTCCGGCCAGGCGAGGTCATTGAAGTGCATCCGGCCGCAGAGCCAGACTCCCCCCGGCGACTGCCGCTGCGGTTGGTGGCCCGGGATGCGGAAGGAATCTGGTTTGTCGAACCCCCTCCGGGGGCCGACCCGATCGTCAGCCTTCTCGATTTCGGGACCCTACCGTTGCCCCCCTATATCGAACGCCCCCTGGCCACGGCCGCCGACCAGGAGCGCTATCAGACGGTCTACGCCCGTCATTTCGGGTCCGTTGCCGCCCCCACCGCCGGTCTCCACTTCACTCCGGAATTGTTGTCTCGTTGCCGTGACCGGGGGATCGACCAGTCGTTTGTCACTCTGCATGTGGGGGTGGGAACGTTCCGGCCAATCGCTGTGCATCGGCTGGAAGAACACAAGATGCATTCGGAATGGTGCGAGGTTCCTCCCGAAACGGCGACCGAGTGTTTTCAGACACGTGCCCAAGGGGGCCGCATCATCTCGGTCGGGACGACCACCACACGCACACTCGAATCAGCCGCGCTGCGGGGAACCCAACTGGTCTTCCGTGGTCCCACCGATCTGTTCATCCGGCCTCCCTGGACTTTCCGGGCGATCGACGGGCTGCTTACCAATTTCCACCTTCCCCGTTCATCGCTGCTGGTCATGATCTCGGCCCTCGCCGGTCGGGATCTGGTGTCGCACGCCTACGAGGTGGCGATCCGCGAACGCTATCGTTTTTTCAGTTATGGCGACGCCATGCTGATTCTCTGAACGCGCGAGCCGGATTGCTCCCCATGCACTGTTTGTACCAGTCCAGCCGGGTTCCGCGGCTGACGGACAAGATCAACACTCCCCGTTGTCCGCCAACAGACTGGAGTCTGTCCTACCGATAAGCCAAATGCCCCAGCGCCGCCCCGCCGTAATAGTGGCGGAAGATTTGTTCGGCGCTCGCTCCCTTCTGGGCCATTCCTCGGGCTCCCCACTGGCACAGTCCAACGCCATGCCCATGGCCTCTTCCCGAGAACATCAGTTTTTGTCCCCGGTCCTGCACATCGAAACTGGGGCTGTACAGCCCTTTGGATCCCAGCGCCTGTCGTAGCGCCGCCCCGGTTACCTGCACGGTCTGACGCTCGTCACGCACCACGTACTGCGCGGTTGCCCCCCGCTTTTCCCGGTGAGCGGGTTCGAGGCTCTTGAGTGTTCCAAGCTTCTTGCCCGCACGTCCCAACAGCGGTCGCAAGGCTGCCTCGGCGTCCCGTTTGCTGATCTCCGCCTCCCACCGGTAGAGACGGGCGTCGCGACAGCCGTCGCAGGTCACCGCGTTCAGAATCGGGGCGGCATCCTTGAAGATGTCACTCCCCTCCACAGTCCGGCCGCCACACACCGCACAGTAATAGGTGCAGAACAAGCCTCCTTCGTAGAGCCCCACCACGCCGCGGGTTGACTCGGCAATTTCGCGGCTCGACTGGCTCTCCCCCGCCAACAGTCTGTTCTTCTCACCTCGGTACTGGAACCCCTGGTACTTTTGGCTGCGCGTACTGGCATACAGATCATGGACCGCTCCCCGCGGTGCCTGTTCGAGCTGGTACAGGGCGTAGGTGCGGGCCACGATGGCCTGGGCCCGCCGGGCTTCCCGGGGAAACGCTGCGGGCATTTCGCTGTCCACCACTCCCGCGATGTACTGCTCGAGGGGGAGCACATTGACCGGCAAGACGCGGCTCTCCCGACGAAACAGCCGCAAGTTCCCCCGATACTCGTGCCCGCCCACCCAGATTCCGGGGGGCTGATCGACTTCAATCTCAACCGCGTCCGCTTCGAGCTTGGTGCTGCCGACCCGCAGCCCGCGTCCCTCGACCGCCACCCGGCAAGACGCCAGACGCTGCCCCCGCGACAAAACGGTCTTCCCTCCGATCGCCCGAATCCGAAAGGGGCCATCGATTTCAAGCGTCAGCGAATCGACGGGCTGTTCGCGCAGGGCAACTCGAATCTCCGGCTCGCGGGGATAACGGGCCAATCCCGGCAAGGCCGGCGTCTTCAGCCGGGCCTCAGGCGCGCCAGCCGCTTCGCTGCGAAACGAGTCAAACTCGGGTCGAGCGACCGGAGGCCCACCGCGGGTCAGCCAGAACAGACCCGCAGTCAGACTCACCGAACACAGCAACGCGACCACTGGGATCAACGCCGAGTGCTTCACCGCCAGCGACCTCCTGAAGGGCGGCACGCAAACCAGACTTAAACTGCAGTCGAACGACACGCGCTGACCATCCCGTCTCTCAGCGCGCTCGAACCGCCTGGTCCGAAATCAACTCCACGGCCAAACCACCGGACCGGACCTCGCGAGTCTTCATTCAACCAAACGGGGCCAATCTCGACTGTCACCACGCGACAAAGCCACAACGACACCCTGGCAATCTGCCAATCGCACGCGGCAAGTTCGACGGTCAGTCGTCCCCCACGACAGCCCGGTCAGATACGACAGCCATTCAGAGGGCATGTCGGAACAACGAACCGGGCCGGCGATCGGAGACGCACGCCTCAGTCGTTCCGCAGCCGCAGCCCCAGATCGTTGAGCTTGCTACGAACCTCGTTTAGCGAAGTCACGCCGAAGTTCTTGCTTTCGAGCAATTCATCGGGGGTCCGAGAAATCAGTTCGCCCAGCGAGGCAATTCCCAGCCGGGTCATGCACTTGCGGGCCCGTACCGACAGATTCAGTTCCGCCACGGGGCGGTTGATCAGTGCCTGTTGCTGCGGAGACAGCGACTCCTGGATGCCAAGGTCGCGGGCCTTCTCTTTGACGGCGGCCATCATGCCCAGCTTGAGTCCCTTCGACTCGAGCATCTCCTTGATTTCCCGCAGCGAGGTCTCGCCGAAGTTCTTGCCCGCAAGCAGATCCTGCTCCGTCAGCCGAATCAGATCCTCGAGGGTTCGTACCCCCATCTTCTGCAGGCAGTTTCGCGCCCGGACCGACATCTCGAAATCGCTCACGGCGGTCGCCAGAAGTTGCTTCTGCCGCTGCTGGGCCCGCAACTGGTCTTCGTCGAAGGGGAGGTTGCTGGTCGACTCGATGTCTTTCAGATAGAGCCGGGCTCGCTCGTGGGTCGGATCGATTTCCATCGCGCGGCGGAAGCAGTAGGCCGCCGCGTGATAATTCTCGGCATCCTCATACAGCAATCCGAGATTCAACAGGGCCGACATGTGCAGCGGGGGCTTGGCCAACGACCGTTCATAGAAGCGGATCGCGTCTTCGTCGTTCCCCCGCTGGGCATTCAGCTGACCCAACCAGAACAACGACCGCTGGTGTCCCGCATCCATGTCCACCGCCCGGGAGAAATACTCCCAGGCACCATAGGTGTCTCCCTTGTCGGCCAGCACGCAGCCCATCTGATAGCAGTACTCGGCCTTGGTCGCGCCCCCCTGCGAAGCCGCGCTTTTCAAGAGTTCTTCCGCCTTGGCGAGATTGCCTCCCGCCCGGACGGCCCCCGCCTGATGCAGCAGCGCCAGCACTTTTTCGAAGCCATGCTTGCCAGCCGATTCGAAGGCGTGGATGGCCTCTTCATTGCGGCCCATCCCCACCAGAGCCTGCCCGCGGTAGAAGTCGGCCAGGCCGTTGTTACTGACCCGCTCCAGGACCTGCTCGGCCACCTTCCCCTGCCCCAGCAGATAAAACGCGATTCCGACCCGCACCGCCTTGACGGGCGACTTGTCCCCCTGCTCGACGTCATTGGCAAGGGTATAGGCTTCCTGGCGGATTTCGGTGCTCTGCCCATTGGCCACCGCCCCTTCCAGTTGCCGAACGTCATCCATTGTCAGGGGGGCAGTTCCCTGCATCAACGAACGGACATCCACAGGCTCTTTCAGGGTGGCAATCACAGAGGTCTCCTCAAAAAAACGAATGGCCTTCGCGGGATGGGAAGGCACAACTCACTCGGCATCGCCCGCCGCCCCGCGCCGCACGATGCTCTTCCGGGGGATTTCTCCTCTGAAATCCCGAATTGGCCAATGATAACCGTCGTTTCCAGTCCTGCAAGGCGAACACCGGTGAACGCCTGTGGCCACTCGGTCCGATTTCGTCTGCCCCGCCGCTTCGGCCAGGAATCTCCGAGGGACTCCCCAGCCTGGGAACCCCCGCCAGATCCCTGGCGCTCCATTCTGCTGGCCGCAAGAACAAGATTTGCCCACTGTTCAATAACCGGGTAAGCCATCCAAGTGACCCAATCTTCCCCTCACAATCGCTGCAATCGCTTTTGCTTCAACTTGGCTTGCAAACTTAGATCGATCTTGTCATAACTTCGGTCTCCACGACGACAGAGACGGTCCGGTCGACATTCGTTGACTGACCTAAGTGGCGTGAGAACCTTGATGGACCGGCCTGTGTCTTGCCGATCATTAGGGCTCAGTGTTAGACCGAACGGTTGCTGCGACTGGAAGTCCCCATTTCCAGTTGCGGACGGCAGATTGGTTCGTTGGCGTTGTCAGAGCGGGCTGGGTATTTCCCCACCAACTCGCCGATTCGGGTCCTCCCGAATCGGTCGGACAATGTTGCACGGGACGTGGCGCAGCCTGGCTAGCGCGCTTGCTTGGGGTGCAAGAGGTCGTGGGTTCAAATCCCGCCGTCCCGACTCAGTTCCAAAAAAGCTCGCTGTCGAAAAGACAGCGAGCTTTTTTCGTTTCTAGCCATCGATCGAGGGCAAGCGGAAATCATCTTGCTCACCCGCCAA
>CAIOTJ010000331.1 GCA_903861195.1 uncultured Planctomycetaceae bacterium
CAGGCGCTGTTGACTGGCCTGCCCGGATTGACACCCGCGAACCGGACCCTGGCTCTGGAGGGACTGTTCCGCGGTCCCGCCCGGGTCACGGCGTTGTTGGACGAGCTCGCCGCGGAGCGGGTGCAGACCGAGTGGTTGAGTGAGTCGCAACGCAAGAAGCTGCTGGGACAGACCGACCCCGCTCTGCGTCGACGTGCGGAGCAGTTGCTGCGGCCTTAGTCGCATGCGACATTCCCAGGCGGTAGGCAATCCCCCCGCGTCGATCGGGATTTTCAACTGGTGGGTGATTTTCGTGGGGCCTGGTCGATCGAGGGGCCCCAGGCTTAGATGGAGAGTTGTGAACGTGGTCGGCGTGGCGTGGTCGCCTGACTTCAGGGTTTTGAAGTGCGATGGTGATGATCTGTTGCGTGAGAGCCATCAATGCTCTGGAACATCCCCCCCAGAGCCTCCCGAACGGCCATTGTCATTTCCAAATCGCTCTGTTTCAATCAGGCTGGAAAGTCGTCTCAGAGACCGGGATCGGGCTTTCGAGGAAGGAGTGGGGGTTCCGTCATGGAGACTCCTGGAGATGTTGGCTCGAGCCTCCGGGGCCGATGGTGCATCCTTTGTTGCCGCGAACATCCGGCTGGAGGGAAACCTTTGTGCATCCCTTGGCTGGACTGGGAATCGGAGACGATGTTGGGAGCTGTCAACCCGCGGTGGGCCTTGGTGGAACCGACACTCGCTCCGGGGCGTCCGCCGGGGGTTGTGTTGTCGGGGGAAGTGGCAGTGTGGAAGGGACAGCAATGCCGATTTTCTGGTCTAATTGGTGATTGATGATTCAGTCGACCGGCCTGGAGTCCCTCCGAGTTGGTTCGACGCGGCGTTTCTTAGGTCTTGGCTTCTCATCCTGATCCGCATCGAGGCAGCACGGGAATGCGTTTTTACCTCGTGAGTGACGACGACCAGGTCGCGACGGAGATCCGTTCGGCGATTCTTGATCGTGGTTTGGAATTTCCCGTCGCGAACCAGTGCCGCATCGCGGGAGTTCCATCTCTCTTGAGCCAATTGGCTCCTCCCGTGATCAGTTCCTTGCCTGGCTGGGGTGCGCGTGATCTCCCCGGTGGCAACGAGGTGACCATCCTTCTGGTGATGCCCCAGGATCTGGAGCAGGGGCTGCAGATCATTCGTCAGATCCGCGCGGCGAGTTCCCACCGACTGCTGGTGGTGGGGGAGGTTCACGGGGGACGGTCTTTGCTACGTGCCCTCCGAGAAGGAGCGACCGAGTATCTGGATCGGATGGATCTGGGCAACGAATTGGCGAGCGCCCTCGATCGCCTTGACCAACGCCTGCAGCGAGCCTTTAGCGTGGGCATCTGTTCGGCGGTCGGTGGGGCGGGCTGCAGCTTGCTGGCCTCCAACCTGGCCTGCGAACTGGCTCGTTGCCGCAAGCGGTGCGGACTCGTCGACCTGAAACTTGAAGGGGGAGATCTGGCCAGCCTGCTCGATCTCAAGCCTCAGTACACCCTGGCCGACCTCAATCAGAATGTCGACGCCTTCGATTCCACGGTATTGAAGAGCTGTCTCACCACCCACTCCAGTGGGGTTCAATTGCTGGCCGCGTCCACGCAGTTTCCCAGCTTCACACCGATCGACGTGCGTGGTGTGGGGCGTGCGTTCTCGATGCTCGGACGGCAGGTGGACTTCATCGTGGCTGACCTTGATCGGTGCCTGGGACAGGCCACCTTCGCCACGGCCCAGGCGGCCGACTTGGTGCTGTGTGTGATGCGGCTCGATTTCGTTTCGTTGCGAAGAACCAAATTGCTGCTGGACTTTTTCCTGAGTGGGAACGTCGCCCAATCCAAGATTCGTATTGTGGCCAATCGCCAGGGATTGTCGGGGGAAATCTCCATCGCTCAGGTTGAGGAAACCCTGCGAATGAAAGTGCACACGCAAATTCCCGACGACAACAAATTGATCCTGCGGTCGATCAACAACGGAGAACCTGCAATTCTGACGGCTCCCTCGAGCAAATTCAGCCGCCGAATCCAGGAACTGGCTGCCGAGATTCAAACGACGGCCAATCAAGCGCAACCCGATCGCTGAGACGCGGTGGGTGGGAACCACGGTCTGTTCGTCCACGCGGCTTCTTCTCGGGACCGCTCGATCCAACTTCGAGACGAAATGGGGCTCGTCCCGGTGCAAACTGATCCGAATCAAAAGTGTATAAAAGAGCACATTAATGTCATGAAGAGGGTCGCAGATCGCCCGGTTTAACATGCCTTCCCCGTCAATCACCCGAACCTCCCCTTCGCTTCAAGTCGCCCCCCTTGCTTCAAGCTACGCTGGCGGTCCTCCAGCCCCTTAGAATCCAATAATTCCGCAAAGAACGGTTGCTCCGGGAGTAGCGGCGGATCCGGTTGTGCCGATGGAAAACAGTTGTGGTGGGTGGATTTTCCTCCTCGTACCGTGGCTCCCCCACCCAGGTCCTGTTTCTTCCGATTGCCCAGCCCGATCCCCATGACAACTCCCGGTCCCCAGAGGTCGAGTTTCCAGAGAAGTCGTCGGAACCTGCGCTGTCTGGCAGGATGTCTGGCTTTGGCGGCGTCGATCTCATCGGCCGCCGAACCCACTCCGTCAGGACTGACGCCACTCACTCCGCAAGTTCCCGCGCGACTGGAGAGTACGTCGCTCAGGCATCAAAAGGCCTCGTCATTCATCGATCGCATTTCCAAGAACGACGCCTCGATCCAAATTGTTGTGGGACAGGGACGTACCCTGACGCTGGGCAAAGATCTCCAGTGGCCGACCGGAGATGCCGCACCTCCCTCGGTCGCAGTAACGGACCCCTTGATCGCCGATGTCGTGGTCATTGGGTCCCGTCAGATACGGGTACTGGGGCGACGAATCGGGACCACTGACCTGACCGTCAGTTCCGGGACGGGGGAGGAATACAGTTATGAGATCCATGTGGAAATGGATCTGCGACTGCTGGAGGCGAAGCTGACACAGCTGTTTCCGGACGCGCACATCCGCCTGGCACACCTGGGTCCCAATCTGCTTGTGGAAGGCGAGGCACGCGACACCCAACAGTTGGACCAGATTTCCAGGGTCCTCAACAAGGCCATTTCAGCGACCATCACGGTCGACCCCCGTGCCTTGCAGCGAACTCCGCCGGGAGCGGGAGCCTCTCAACCCCGGGCCGGCTCCAATGGCGCACCCCAGGACCAGATGGCTCCGCAGGATTCCGTGGGGTACGCCGATGGGGGCGCCAACGGAGCGGGGCCGGACCAGGAACAACCTGCCGAACCTGTGGCCCTTCCGCCGTCCGGCAGACCCTATACGGCCGGTCCCGTCGAGATCGAAATCATCAACCTGATGAGGATTCCCGGTCCGCAGCAGGTGATGCTGCATGTCCAAATCGCCGAGTTAGACCGAACCGCGTATCGACAGATTGGGGCCGACCTGTTGTTTGAAGGCTCTGGCAATTACGTGGGAACGAATCTCACCAACGTGACGAATGCCACCAGCACGGCGTCCGTGGCGGGACTGCTGGGAAACATCGCCGCCAAGTCGACCGACACCACCACGGCCTTTGGGATCTTCGAGGGAGCGGGGTTTCACGCGTTCATCACAGCGTTGCGTCGAAACAAGGTGTTCACGGTTCTGGCGGAACCCAACCTCGTCGCCATGCATGGTCATCGGGCGGACTTTCTGGCAGGAGGACAGTTTCCTGTCCCTGTTCCCCAATCGGGAGCGGGAGGAGGCCCGGCGACAGTCACGATCGAGTACAAGCCCTACGGTGTTTCGCTGTCCTTCATTCCCTATGTGATCGATGGCGAGATCATTCGCATGGAGGTGGATCCAGGCGTCAGCTCGATTGACTACTCGCTGGGAACCGAGGTTTCTGGAGTCAAAGTTCCGGGTTTGAATACCCGCCAATCGCATACGACAGTGGAGATGCGTGAAGGCCAAACACTGGCAATCGCTGGATTGATGTTGGTCTCGCTCGAGGGGGCGACAGACCGCCTCCCCGGGTTGGGAGATCTGCCCTACATCGGTCCATTTTTCAGCAACACCACCGGACAACGGGTGGAGAAGGAATTGATCGTGCTGGTGACGCCCCACCTGGTGCAGTCGATCTCCGCGGACCAGGTCGGTCCTCTCCCGGGAACAGAAGTCTACGAACCAAATGATCTCGAGTTTTACCTGCTGAACCGGATCGAAGGACACACGGGTCATGCAGAATACCGTTCCACTCTGCAGGCAGACGATCCGTGGGGATGTCAGCGGCGCCTGCTCATCGAGTGCGAATATGTGCATGGACCCCATGGATTCTCTGAGTAGCCAACCACCCTCCCGGAACAAAGCCATGTTGCGAACAAAGCCGATGCTGTGGACGGGAAGCGTACTTCTCGCAAGCCTGGGGGCGCCGGTGCTGCCGGTGGGGGCCCAGGACATGCTTCCTCCCGCTCCGATCGCCGACGCCCCGATGACTCTCAACGAACCTGTCCCGGACGCTGAACCAGCGCGGGCAGTGATTGGAGCCACCAGCGCACCGCTGGTGCCCGTGTATCAGGAGGACGCGGAGTGCGAGCCGCGGCCAACCCGGTTTCAGCAGTGGCGCGAGCAGCATCGGGCCAAGTGGCGCGACAAGATGTGGGGCTACCCCGGTGAGTTCCAGCGGCCCCCCCTTGGAGCTTCGGTCCAGTACTACCGCGAACAGCAGAAATTGAACGGTCGCCTCGCCCGGATGGCGCTTTACGAATACGACTTCATTCCAGGAACCGCCGAACTCAAGCCACGCGGTCGCGAACATCTGGCCCGGATCTCGGATTGGCTTCCACAAACTCCGGGTGAGATCGCGATCGAACCGACCCGTGAAGGAGTCGAACTCGACGAGGCCCGCCGTCAGGCCGTCTATCAGGAATTGGCAACACTTCCCTGTGGCGTCGCGCTGGTCAATATCCGGACGGCGCGGCGCAGGCACCCCGGTCTTGATCCAGACAGTAGCCAATTGATGTTTCAGAACCGCCTGCAGCAGACCAAGTCACGCGGTGTGTCCGGAATCGGAGGCGGAGCGTCTCTCGGAACGGATATGAATACCAGTGGAGTTCTTCTCGACCCAAGCTCGCAAGGGAACTGAATCATGCGAACTGACCGCAAATGGATCGCGTGCGTCTGCTGTGTCGTCGTGCTTGGAATGGCCACGGGTTGCCGTTTGTCGGGGGTGTTTCAAGGCCCAAAGGCCGCCACCAAGGACCCGGTTCACACCGCCAGCCGGCTGACTGGCTCCCAGGTGTCCGACATTCAGATCTCGCTGTGCCGAACCCTGGAGCAACAGGGGAACCTGGAGCGGGCCCGGGACGGCTATCGGAAGCTTCTGCAATCCGACCCCAAAAGCTCGGTTGCCGCCTGGAGGCTGGCCGTCATCCACGATCGCCTGGGTGAAATTGACAAGTCGGAGCCGTTCTACCGTCAGGCCGTGGAGGCGGACGCAAAGAATGTCGAACTACTGGCCGACTATGGGTACTCGCTGTACCTGAAACGGCGTTGGGCCGAGTCGGAAAAGATTCTCAGCGAGGCGCGGAGACTCGAGCCCAAGAATGCCCGGGTGCAAAACAACCTGGGGCTGTTGCTCGCCCAGACCGATCGTTCCGAAGATGCTCTGGCGGCATTCCGCCGGGCCGGTTGCCGGGAGGCGGAAGCCCAATCGAATCTGGGGCTGGTCCTGGCGATCAATGGCCGTGACGAATCGGCCCGCAAGGCGTTCGAAAAGTCGTTGGCCATTCGGGGTGATGGCAAGACGGCCAAGCAGGGTCTGACCGCACTTCAGGCGAAGGCCCAGCGCGAACCAACCATCCCGCCTGGATCGTTCCAGGACACGGAGCACTCCGGCGTCATTCCCGTGAGCCACGAGCAGCCCGGGGAACTCGAATCCCGGTCAGCCGAAGCACAGTCGATGGCAATCCCCGGCGGATCCCAGACCAAGGCTGTTCAAACGCGCCGCAGTAAATCGGGAGCCGATGAGGTTCCCCAAGACTTGGGCGATGCGGGAGCCCCCATTCCCTCTCGTCTGGGCAGGTCGGAGAGCAGCCAGACCTCAGGTCCTTCGACTGGCCACCGGGTTGGCAAGACTGGTGGCCACACCTCTTCCCGGGCCGACCACAAGGACACCTTCTCGCACGCTGTCTGGCCCGGTCGCAGGTTGAATGGCCGGCACAAGACAGTCCACCCCGGCCAAGCGGATTAGGCCAGTGATTGATCGCAGGCTCCCCAGCCTATCCTTGGGCCCCACCGGGGAACCTGGATGTTGATTTCGTCAAAAGACGGATATGAGGCCCACTTGCTTTCAAATTGCAATCCGCGCGGCTCCCCTGAGCTTTTCAGTTCGTTCCGACCACGGCCCTCGACCAGCCACCCTGGAAAGCCGCGGCTGGTGCCTTGGGAAGACTGCCGTCAGGCTTCGCATCTGACCGCCGACCGAGCCGCTGGAAACCGTCTGCGCTCGCTGGCACAAACGCCGGATCGCTTGAGGCTGGGCTGAATGACGGCCGTCAAAGCGACGAAGTCGGACCACCCCTCGCCAACACCCGTTGGCCAGTTGCTGACTTTCGCCAGAGGGATGTGGTAGAATCCGGGCTGAAGGTGTAGGAAATGGGGCGGGCCAGGTGGCTGTCAAGCGTTCACTGTCCTCTCCTGCTTCGCCGCCAAGGAACGCGTCTCACATGCTGTGGATGCCATGAACGATCAGAACGACACTTCGGGTTCGTCGATCGTCTCGGATCTGACGCTGGTACGTCGATTGCGGGACGGAGAGGGTGACGCCGCCTCGGATCTGTACCTGCGGTACGCGGATCGTCTGCACCGGCTGGCCCGCAAACAGACTTCGGCCGAACTGGCCCGCCGAGTCGAACCGGAGGAAATCGTGCAATCGGTGTTTCGCACGTTTTTCCGAAGGGTCAATGTCGGGGTGTACAGTGTCCCCGAAGGGAAAGAGTTGTGGGGGCTCTTCCTGGTGATCGCTCTGAACAAGATCCGCCATGCCGCCGTCTATCATCGTGCGGCGCGACGGGATATTCGCAAGACCACTTCCGCGGATGAATTGGCGGCCTCGGCCTACGTCTTGCAGGATCAGGTCGCGGATTCTACGGCGTTGACTGTGCTGAAACTCGTGATCGAGGAGATCACCAAGAAGTTGCCCGAGGTCAAACAGGAGATGATCCGTCTGAGGATCGAGGGACACGAGATTGACGAGATCGCCCAACAGACGGGACGATCGTCGAGGAGCGTGGAGCGGACACTCCAGGAATTTCGTCACGCCCTGTCTTCCAAGCTGCAGGAGGCGGACAATCCGAGTGAAGCCTCGCCGGGCAGTTCGAGTGAGGATTGATTGATGGGCCTCGACGAGATCGTTGATGAATACGAGCGGTCGTTCGCCCAAGACAGCACGGTACGGTTGGAGGATTTTGTTCCCGCGGAAGGGGATGCCAATCGCGACCGGGTCTTGGCTGAACTGATTCGGGTGGATTTGGAGCTGCGGTGGAAAAAGGGAACTCCCCAGCGGCTTGACGACTATCGGCGGCGGTTTCCGCGTGAATTCCAGGTGGAGGGTTTTGTCACGCCGCTGGCATTCGAGGAGTATCGGGTGCGGCTGTTGCTGGGGGATTCCGTAAAGCGGTCGGAGTATTCGGAGCACTGGGGATGTGATGTTTCCGAATGGCCCGATGAGTCCGTTGGGTCGAAGCTGAGACAGTCTGGGCAAAGGCAAGCGGCTGCTGAGTCGGAATGGAAACGATCGGCAACCGGATCATCCCTGGCTGTTCCGCGCGAGTGGGAGGGGGTGGATGGTGGCAGCCGGAGCGCCATCGCCCCGATTTCCGACAGTGGTGTTTCTCTGGGAAGGACAGATTCGGGTCGCCGGGCTGGTGGGCGTCGTGATCCGGTAGCGCAGGCCATCTATGCGGCGCAGCGCGAGCTCGGTTTTGAGATTGTTGAGCAATTGGGGCGGGGGGCCTCGGCGCGGGTTTATCTGGCGCGGCAGCCGTCCCTCGCCAACCGGTTGGTCGTGTTGAAATTCACGACTGAGATCACGGTTGAAGCGGACCGATTGGCACGACTGCAACATACCAACGTCGTCCCAATCTACTCCTACCACCATCTGGGCGAGATGCATGTGCTCTGCATGCCATTTGTGGGCCGCTATGTCCTGAAGGAGTGGGTGGATCAACTGCATGTGCTGGGGATGGCGCCCGAGAACAACGCCAACCTGGTGACGACCCTCCGCGACCAGGCTTCGGTTGCGCCGGATTCGGTTGGAAGTGGGCTGTATCAGACCCAGTCCGGCCTGCATGATTCCCGGGAATCGCTGGACAGTTCGGAACGGGGGTTTCTCGAGTCAACCTCACGTCTGGTTCGGAATCCCTCACGCGAAGCCGGTCTGTTGAAGCTCCGGGGCGAGAATTACTGTGAGACGGTGTTGTGGATCGCCGGTCGATTGGCGTCGGGAATGGCGCACGCACATGATCATGGGATCCTACACCTCGACATCAAGCCCGGCAACATTCTGATCACCGACGAAGGCCAGCCCATGCTGCTGGACTTCCACCTGTCGACCCTGAGGAGTCATCTCGGACCGGGCAATCCCGTTGTGGGTGGAACGCTTCCTTACATGAGCCCCGAACAGATCCTGGCATTCCAGGGTCAGGCCAGGGTCGATGAACGGAGCGACATCTACTCCCTGGGTGTCGTGCTGTACGAGCTGCTGACGGGGCGCCTGCCATTTTTGTCCGGACGGACGGGAGCCTCGCGCGAAGACCTCCAGCGGATGCTCGAAGTCCGCACCAGAGTCCCGTCGCCGGTCGAGCACAACCGCTTGATCAGCCCGGCTGCCGAATCGATCGTACGGCACTGCCTCGCCTATCGCCCCGAGGACCGCTATCAGTCGGCACATGAACTGGTGCACGATCTTGACTCTCACCTGGAGCACCTTCCGCTGCGTCACGCGCCGAATCTTTCGTGGCGGGAACTGGCTTCGAAATGGATTCAGCGTCACCCGCGGTTGATGTCCGCGGGAGGCATTGCCGGTCTCTCGGTGCTGGGATTGGGGCTCGTGGGGACGACGGCTGTCTTCCGGGGGCGGCAGTTGGCCGAAAATGCCGCGGAACGACAATTCGTTGACTTCGTGTCGACCGCCCCCCGAACGTTTGCCGGTTTGTCCCTGGTCAAAAGCAACTACTCCGAGGCCACCCGGGAAGTCGAGACGGCATTCGAAAGGCTCGATCGTCTGGGTTTTCCTGTCCGTCAAATCCGGGACGCGGAGACCGTGGAGGAGGAGGACCTGCCGGCGGGACCAAGCTGGAAATCCACCCCCTTTTATCGATTGTTGACCCCCCTCCAGCGAAAGAGATTGGACCAGACTGCCGCAGAGATGCTGTTCCTTCTGGCCGAAGTCGAGTGCGACTTGAGTAATGGTCCGCAAGATCGGCAGGCGGCCGCGAAGGCTCTGGCCATCAACCTGCTCGCCATCCGCTGCTTCGAGTCGAGCGAAGTCCCCGAGGCCATCTGGATGCAGCGGGCGCGGTTCCATGACCGTCAAGGAGAGCATGACCAGGCGCAGCAGGCTCGTTTGCAACTGCAGAGCAGAGCGGCGTCCACGACGGTTGATGAGCGTTTCCAGGCACTGTCTTACCTGGTTCAACAGGATCACCAGGCGGCGAGGTTGGCGCTCGACAGACTGACCAAGGAGTCTCCGCAGGACATGAGCCTGTGGTTCTTCTCGGGGAACAATCAGTTTTCCAGCCATCAGTTGGATGAGGCGGAAGCCAGCTACACCGCCTGCATCGCACTCAGCCCCGGTTGGTCCCTCGCCTGGTTTCAGCGTGGTACGATTCGAATGATGGGAAAGCAGTTTGGAAAGGCGGCTGACGACTTCACCAGGGCCTACGAACTCAGTCCCAAAGATCTCGGTGCCTTGCGAAACCGGGCTCTCTGCCTCCAGGCATTGCAGCGGTATGAGGAAGCTCTCCGCGATTGTACTGACGCCATCGTACAAGGTTTTCCCGAGACACGAATCTATTTCCTGCGTGCGAAATTGTTCGACAGCCTGGGGCGGACAGCCGAGGCGGAGGCCGACCGTCGGGAGGGCTTGACCCGCACGCCAACCGATGTTGACAGCTGGATTGCGCGGGGAGTGGCTCGAATGTCGGCGGATCCCTCGGGAGCCGAGCAGGACTTTCGTGAAGCGATCCGGCGGGAACCTGGCAATAGTTCGGCACATCGCAACCTGGCGCTGGTGCTTGTGGAGCACCTGGGACGGGAGCCGGAGGGGCTGGAGGTCCTCGATGAGTTCTGCAAGTCCCATCAGGTTGTGGATGGCCTGATCTGGCTGGGACGCGGCGTCTTGCTGGCCCGCAAAGGAGAGCTGGCCGAGGCACGGAAGGATGCGCGGCGCGGTCTCGCGCTCAATCGGCAGCCGATCGCCGTCTACCAGGCGGCGTGCATTGAAGCCCTGGACCCCAGTCCGTCGATGGAGACCCTCAGAAGGACCATCGAGCTGCTGACCGAAGCGTTTCGTGGTGATCCCGCGCTCATCTCAATGGCCGTGGAAGATGGTGATCTGCGCTATATCCAAAACAAGCGACTGTTCAAAGATCTCATTTCCCTGATGAGATTCGTCAGTCCCCGGGAGTGAGGAGACATCGCGAGGCATCGCGGGCCGCGTGCCCCGCAGGAGATGCCGGGACTCACAAACCGTCGCCGGGTGTCGCTTGGGATGATGGAACCAGGAGAAACCCCGCTCAGCAGTGAGCCACAATGCTCCACGGGGGATTCGATGAAACGAAGTAACCCTCCCCCTGTCGGGGGAGGGTTACTTCAGTCACTTCCAGCCCAGGCTGATGGTCCGCAGTCGATTCTCAGACCAGATAGCCACTGTCCCAGGTGGTGTCGAAAATCGTATTGATGTCGACAGAAGTTGACGAATTGGTGGAATAAATCGGGGTCGAGTACCAGAGGACCGAGTTGTAGGTTGGGTCGGTCTGGCCATTGGTGAGTGTCGTGCCTCCGGCGGTTCCCGAAGGATCACTCCCCACGACGCTGATGGGATCGGAGATGAGACTCCCCTTCAGCTTGTAGGTGATGGGGACCAGGTTGGCATTGCCAATCGGGGTCAGGGCGACGCGAACATAGTAGGTCCCCTTGCCAAGCATCAGGGCGTCCGCAGTTCGGATCTGACCAGGCAGCCCAATCAAACGGTACTTCAGGTTGCCAGCCGCATCGAACAAGGCGACTTCCACCGTCGCCAGTCCCGCTGCGGAGCCGGGATCAACCTGCACCGCCCACTGGAACATCTGAGCCGATGCGATTTCGAACTTGAAGAACTGCGACGAGGCGGACGAGGTCAGGGTACCCGAGGCGTAGTCCTTGTGATTGACCACCTCGGTTCCCAGACGCATCGTCACCTTGTAACGCCCAGTCGCGTAAGGACCACTGTCGGTCAAGCCATCGACCCTCAGGTAATAGCTTTTGATCGACTGCAGGCCTTCTGTCTGAATGGTGTACTGCCCCAGACCATTGGCCAGAACCGTGACCGGCGACTCATTCCCATGCTTGTCGACCAACGCCAGAGCGGGCAGCAGTCCATTCGCATCCAGCGCCCGCACGGTCGCCGTCAGACGCTGACCATCGGCCAACACACGGAACTTGTAAAGATCCATGTCGGAAGCAGTGGAAATCGTCCCGAGATTCCAGAACTTGGAGGTGTCCTGCAGGAAGCGGGTCTGCACAACGTTCTTGCCAGTCTCCGCGTCCCACTCTTTCGCCTCATTGTAGTTGACGCCATCCCGCATCACCTTGGAAAGCCCAACCGGGGCCAGATCCTGTCCATAGGTCGCCACGACCTGACGAATGAAGGAGGTCGCAGCCTTCACTTTGGAGTCGCAAGTCGCGACGATCGCGTAGGAACCTTCACTGGTCGCCGAGTTGTTGACCGCACTGACGCGGACGTAGAAGGTTTCGGAACCGGTCGTTCCCGATACCGCGACCTGCAGGTCAGTGTTGGAGGAACTGGCCACGGCGCTTCCCAGCAGTTGCCCGGCCCCGTTGTAAACCTGCACCTTTCCTCGAAGCTGGCTCAGGCCCGTTGTCTGCAGGCGGAAGCTCACGGTCCCCGAATAGTCGGGGGTCGCGTTCACCCGATAGACATCGATGTCGGAAGAAGACTGCAATTCTCCCCAGGCAATGACGGGTGCTTCACCACCATTCCAGCCGGCATCTCCCGACGTGGTGAGGACGGAAGCGGTGGCGAGAGTCTCATTGGAAGCAATCGCATCAAACCGATCGGCCACCCGCTGGCCATTCACCTGCACCAAGTCCGCCACATCGTCGGAGGTAAGTGTTTTCCGCGTTGTGGTTTGCAACACCGAGTGCATCGGGGAAGCCGGGTCGGTGCTGGTGGCCAGACCGAAGATGTGCCCGGCCTCGTGGAGTGCCAGATTGTACAGTTCTTCGAGACTCGGCAGATCGTGATTGGTGTTGATGACCAAATCACCGAACCAGGTGCCTGCAACAGTCTCATTCTGCATGACCGACAAGGCGGCAGTGTCGCTCGACAGAGGCACCCCGACCACGCGGATGTCACCGAACCGGGAATCGTGCTGCAAATCGCCCGCAATCCCGGCCGCGACGCCCGAGTCGGAAACCAGGCCGACGTTGATTCGCGTTTGCGCAGCCCAAGTCTGGAAAGCGTCCTGAATGGTATGCTGCCACACTGATGTCGAACCCAGCGCATTCAGCTTGCTGAACGTGCTGCTTGACTGCCCCCCCACGGATGTACCGTCGGGAGCAAAACTGAGGGTGAGACGCCCCACGTCTTCCCAACCAGGAGCCGATGCCGTAAGCAACTGCCGACTCTCGAGGGCCTCGACCGTCGCGGGGGCAGTCCGACGACCCGCCCGGCCACGACGCGCACCTTGCTGCAGTCGCGAAAACAAACGGCAGGCATCAGTCCAAACTTGCTTCTTGTTCAGCACGTCGACTCCCCTTATCTTATAGGGCACACTCACTTCAGCCACCACAAGCACACTCGCCCAAAAAGAACACCTTTTCAGTGTTGAGGCTGCTGAAATTGTCCGCCTTTTCTTCTGGAAGTCCAGTCAGGCCTACTGGTCCGCCAAGGATAACACGGAAATTACAGCCTTTTTTTGAAAGTCACATAAACGATTGGCAAGAAACAACTTACGACACAAAAAACCACCCGCTGAACGCCTGGGGAGTGCAATCAGGGTTCGAGAGAACCGGAATCCGCACAGAGAGTCAGAAGCTCCTGAAGCCGCCTCTTCTGAACTGGAGTTCCTGCACCGGGGAACAAAAGCTGAGTCTTTCTCAACAACCGACTCGCCTCCTCGGTACGATCCACCCGGGTCAAGCCCCGAGCCAATTCGAGCCTTGCATCCAACCATTCCTCAGTTCCCGGCTTCAATCCTTTCTCTCGACGGGTCAAGAGGTCCACCCCAGCCTGCCGTGACGGAGCATCGGGAAGTTCCAAGAGAAACAGAGCGAACTCGCGCCGCTCGGCAGAATTCAAGGGAGCTCCCTCGATCGCCTGTTGATACCATTCGCGGGCTTCGGCCAATTGCTTGGCGGAGGCACAGAGCCGGGCCTGCCCCCGGGCGAACCTGGACCATTCCTCAGGAGACAACTCGTCCCGGCACGCTTCGATAAATCGAGCCATGCGCTGCCGGAATTCCTGGTTCAGCCGGGCCTCCTCGGCCGTCGTATGATCGCCCGGGTCAGTCCAATCGCGCAACTCACACAGCGCTAACAACTTGCGGGCCGAACGGGGCGGCGGCGACTTCCACAGCCGGTCAACATCTGCCCACCGCCCTTGGGCGGCACCTGCCAGCAACCGCAGCCCCCAGAGGTCCGCCGATGTCGGCAGGCTTCCCGGAGAATTCGGCGTAGATTCGAGAGGTTCGCCGGAAGACGGGGCAACCAACTCAGAGGGGGCGTTTTCCAGTCGCTCGAGCAGGGCGTTCACCTGCGGCCACGCCGGACTGCGCGCTACCAGTTCCAATTCCAGCGTTGTCATGGCAACTGGCAGATCGGCGGACCGCAGTGGCTCATCGTCCGGCGGAAGTCGTCCCCACAGGCGTTCCCGCAGCACATCCTCCCGATCGTGATGACCCGCCCGGACCATCTGCCGGGCCAGCTCCACCAGTGCCTTGGTGGCAGCAGCGGTCCGGGGATGACCGCGGGGGACACGATCGAAATGATCGGCGGCCTCAACCAACCGTCCCTCCCACCGACACAGCTCACCCAGCATCCATTCCGCTTCGGGGCGACGCGAGTCGTCCGGAAACCGCTGGCAGAATTGCTCCAGCGCGTCACGGTAGTTTCCGCGACTTTCGTCACTCTTTTCGGTCCGCCAGATTCGGCCCAGGGCGTACGAACACAGCAACTGGGCTTCGGCAGCCCGGGGACTCTCCGGGAATTCACGGGAGACGGACAACAGGTCCTGGGCGGCGGCCTCCCAGTCTTCGCGTTCGAGAGCCAGAGAGCCTCGCTGCAATCCCCACTCCGCGGCCCGGTCAATCAATCCCCGGCGACGGGCCAACTCGGCACCACGGGCCAACAGACGGTCAACCTCGCGGTCCTCGTTCGCAGCCAGGGCCTTCCGAATCTGCAGAGAGAGCCCCGAGAGTTCCGGCCCGAGAGTCTGCTCTTCCTGCTGGGTCTCGCTCAACAGGGCAAACAATTCCCGCCATTCCTCGGGGGCAGATTCGGCTCCCTGAGAGAGCAACTCCCTCGCGGCCTGGAAATCTCGCGTGGCGAGGTGAGACCCCGATTTGACCCCCGAGCGCCAACTCGCCAGCAAGACACGGGCCTGCAGCAGCCGGGTCTCCCAGGGTTCGCCGGGGTCGCCCGGGCTGGCCGACTGACCAACCGCCAGTTCTCCAATCAACCGCCGGGCCTCGGCAAGGTCTCCTTCGACCAGATGGCATTCGACTTCTTCCCGACTGAGCGCCTCGCGCACGGACGGGTCGCGCGATTGCGAACGGGCGGCGTCGATCACGCGGCGCGCCTCCCGTGGCTCTCCTCCCGCCCGCAGCACCCGGGCCAGCAATACGCGAGCCCGCTCCGCCTGTGCAAGTTCCGTGCGATGTTCAACCAGCGGCTGCAGAACCTGGCGTGCGGCCAGGGACCGCGCAGCCCGGTCTGCCGAGTCTTCGGGGAGGCATTCGGCGGCGCAGCTCTCCAGCTCTCCCTGCAGAACCTGCAGACGAACCCGCTGCGCGACCGGGATCGCGCCCGGCTTGTTTCTGGAGGCACGACTGACAGACTGCTCCAGCAGGGATTGAACACGGCGGAGACGATTCAGCCCGTCGGTTGCCGCCTGGAACCCCCGCTGCCGGGACTCGAGATTCCAGGGGGAGATCGGAACCCGTCGACGACTCGCTTCGGCCACTTCGCGATCGACCAGGACGAGTTGCAGTTCCAGCAACGCCTGGCGGCTTCCCGTCTGCTCCGATACGAGCTGACTTCGGAGAACCTCGCGGGTTCGCTCCCACAAAGGTACCTGCTGCGAGTCACTCAGCCGCCGCGCGTGCCCCAGCAGGGTTTCGGCCAATTCGAGAACCAATTCGGTCTGGATCGCGGGAGGGAGGCGGGGCCAGCTGAGGCGGTGCTCGAGCTCGGCTTCCGCCAATCGGTGAAGCCCCCGGGCCCGCAGGCCCGAAAAGTGTTCCCGGTTGGCCGCCGACAACTCGTCGTCGGACAAGGCCGGCCTGGGCAGACCGCAGACAATCAGCACGACGAGCGCGGCGGACCAGCAACCCTTCCGACGCGGGGCGAGAGTCCTCCCGAAGGGGGTGCGCTGCGGATTGGGCGGCAGGACTTTCATGGTGCCTCTGCCGGATCGAGTGCGAATTGAATCGACTGAAAGCGGGCACTGCGGCAGGTGTCGTACACCCGCAAAACGTCACCCGCCTCAACATCGCCCTCCACGTCGAGCACCACCGGGCTTTCCGGAGCGAGTTCGGCGAGTTCCAGCAACACTTCGCGGAGCGCGGGGAACGATTCGTAGTCGGTGCCGTTCAGCCGCATCACCAACTGCCCGCGCTGTCCTCGCGATAAACCCACCCGGATTTCGTCCACCGGCAGAGCCTGAGAGGCTTCCGCCGCGGCGGCTGCGGTGAACGGCTCGGCTTGCGCACTGCCCATCTGGGCCTTGAGGACCAATTCCTGGATGTTCAGGGCGGAAGCACAGACGAAGAAGATCAACAGGTTGAACACGACGTCGATCATCGGCGTCATCATGTTTTCACTGATGTCGGTCCGCCCGGTGTGGGAAGGAATCCGCATGTCAGTTTTCTCCCTGAACAGCGAATCGCAGCCGCTGGATTCCCGCCTGCGAACATTCGCGCAGCAGCGGAGCAATGCGCGAGAAGGGAACCTGGCGATCGGCGCGGATGCGTACTTCGACCTCGCCCGCCCCATGCGTGGCCGCACCAGCGGCCAGGCGCCCCGAGATCTCTTCGTAGGTCGCCAGTTCCGCGCCGAGGTAGAGTGATCCGTCGCGGGGCAGGGTAATGGTCAGCCGACGGCCCGAAGACTCGGGATCCGACTCCCCCCCGGCGGCCTCAGGGAGCTCGAGTTCGACCACCGCCTCACTCCGGGCGTAATGGCTGGCCACCAGAAAGAAAATAATCAGGTTGAACACCACGTCGATCATCGGCGTGATGTTGAATTTCAGACCTCCCCCGCGGGACCGGCTGGGAAACTTCATTCCGGGTCACCTCCGGGAGCCTCGACCCTCGGGTCCGCCGGACCGGGCTGGGGACGAGGCTGCACCGCCGGGGCCGACGCACGCCGCGATCCAGCGCGGGCGCGTTTGAATCCCGAGAACACATGCTCGGCCATCAGGGACGTCTGGGCGACCAGTTCGTCCACGCGGTTGCGCAGCAGGGCGTAAATGGCCAGGGCTGGGATGGCGACACACAAGCCCTGCAGAGTGGTGACCAGGGCCTTGTAAATTCCGGGAGCCAGTTCCGAGACCTGCGGATTGGTCTTCAGCTCGAATTCCATGAAGGCCAGAATCATGCCCCAGACGGTTCCCAACAGCCCCAGCATCGGTGCGATGGTGCCAATGACGGTGTAGTACTCCAGTCCCCGAAAGAGCCGCGCCGCCTGCTGCTGGCTGGCATCTTCGAGGGCCTTTTCGACAGCCGAGTAGCCGAGGGGAGTTTCCACGAGACCGGCCTCCACCACGGCGGAGAGGAAACTCGGCCGGGCGCGACAGGCCTGCTGGGCCTCGGGAAAGCGTCCCTCGGCAATGAAGTTGTGAACCTGCTCGGCGAGCCCCGCGGGCATCAGGGCGGAGGCCCGTAGGGACAACAGGTGCTGGATCAGCAGAGCCACCATCCAGACACTGATCGCCATGATGATCCAGCCGATCGTCCCACCCGCCTCCAACAGACCCCAGGCATCGAGTCCCCGGGACGGCGCCCCAGATTCCTGTCCCAGTGCCGATGGTGCCGGCAGCAGAGTCGCCGCAAAGCCAAACACAAACCATTTCGCCCAGAGAGCGCTGGCGGAAACAGGACTGTTCCGGGAGTGCCCAAGACAGGCGGCAAAGACTCGTTCAAACATCCGGATGCTTCCAGGGGGGGCGAATTGCCGCAGGGGAGGGGGGGGTCAGCGATTGGGAGATTGTTTGCGGGTGGGTTGAGACTCCGGGTGAACCGCCTCTCGGGCCAACTCTGGAAAACGACGGTCCAACTCATCCCGCAGTGCGGCTGCCTCGGAGGTCTGCCCCGCCGTCTGAAGTGCGTCGGCCGCCCGCTGCACAGACTCGACCATCAGCCGCAGATCAGCCGCCTCGTGCGTCAACAGACGCAGCCAATAACTGGCCGCCAAAGCCGACTCAGCCCGACGATCGAGGGCTTCGGCCAACAGGTAAGCCGGTCCCGGCTGCAGATTGGCGGGCAACTGGTCGAACGACTTTTGCCAGTATCGCAGATCGGAAAGCCGTGGCCTGCCCGAGAACGCCTCGATCCGTCTGGATTGCCACTGGGCCAACGGCTGCAAACGCAACGAATCACCACGCCCGATCCGCCGCAGGGTGGCCTCGCACTCGGAGGTGAATTCCTGATCCAACAACAGTTGGCTGGCCCCCAGCAGATTCGCCGTGGCCGACTTGGACCGCAGCCACTTGACCGCCGCCGCCCGATCATCTCGTGAGGCCGGGTCGCGGTTCCACCGCAGCGGTACGACTTCGAGGTGACGGGTCTCGGGGTCACTGGTCTCGACCGCCAGGTATCGCGAACCCGCCACGGCAAATTGCCGCTGAAACACGGCGCAGCGGACGAGATCGGCCAGAATTTCCCGGCGGACCCAGGAACGGGATTCTTCCGCGAGTGCCCGTTCGAGGTCGGCCGTGGCCTGCACGGGGTCTTGGGCGATGATCTGCCTGCCCCGCTGGTGCGGCTCCCGTCGGTCGGGCTCGACGTGCACGATTTCCAGTCCCCGCCAGGTCTGGACCGGGCCGTCGTCCGAGGGCTGAAAACTGACTTCCTCCCCCCGGTACTCGCGGATCTCCCCCTGCAGTTCGATCTTTCCCTGCGAACCTGGCCGGCGCACCACGAGGCGGTCAGCCGCTTCCAGCAGCCCCCCTCCCAGCGAAAGGATCAGCCCGATGGTTGGGAGCAACCAACCCAGGGCCATACGAATTCGGACAGGGCCTTCACAGCGGGCTGCGGATCGTCGGGGGAGGGAAACGTTGATCACCAGATGAGCCCCCATTTCAACGGCGACGGAACTCGTTGACATCGCGATAAGAGTACGTGCCGTCGTTTTCGCGGGCCAGCCGCTTCGTCCAGTAGGAATCGGTGTTGGTCAGGGGGCTTCCTTTGCCAAATTCGACGACGCAGATTCGGCAGCGGCCGCTGTTGCGTTTGCGGATATCGCCCAGGTCGGCGGCGGTCATCCAGGGCTCTCCGGCATCTGTGAGGAAGAAAATCACATCGGGCTTGAGCCGCAGAGCCTCCAGCAGCGCCTCCTTGTGACGGGTCCCTCCCGAAGGTTGGACCGAGCGAATGTGCTGGGCTGCCCGGTTGCGATTGGCCTCGGTCCCCCGAAACATGGTGGTCCGTTGCCCCGTCGTGGGCATGGGCTGCAAGTCTTCGTTGTAAAAGATAATCTGGAATTCCTGCTGTTCCTCGACCTGCAGCAGACTGGCCTGCAACTCGGTCTTGGCCACCTGAATGGCGTTGTTCTCGTACATGCTGGCCGAGGCATCAAGAACGAAGGCGAACCGCGAGCCAGTTTGCCCGCCCCCTCCAAAGAACGAGACTGTGGCCGGTGCCGCCGCGCCGGGTCCGCCCGAATTCGCCCCCGCTCCTTTCCGGGAACCTGCCGAACCGGTGGGTCGGACGAGCTCGCGGGCTCCCAGACCTTCCAAGGGGAGAGCCGCCGTCGGCTCGCGGGGGACCGTTCCGCCGGGGGTGGTCGGACGGCGGGGAAGATCCAATGGAACGGGGGGCCGATCTTCAACCGGCGGCTCGGCAACCGCCTGGGGAGAGTCGGCCCGGGGAGAGTCGGCCCGGGGAGCCGCATTCGATTCCTCAGCGGCCTGGGAGCGGGAGGCGTTCGGCTGTTCATCCCCTCCAGGCGATGCCTCAGATGAGGTCGCCGCCGCCCGGGTCGTGATGCCAATGGTCCGAAACTCGCCGTCGCCCACTCCCCGCGGGGCCACCGGTCGAATGAACACGATCAACAACAGATACAGCAGTCCGTGGACGACCAGGGACAGCACCCAACTGGGGAGCTTGCGAACCCGCGCGGTGGGGGGGGGCTCCGCGAATCCGGGATCGGGTGGCAACATCCATGACCTGCTCGGGGAAATGAAGAACAATCTGAAAGTTAATTTAAGCCTGCCCACCGATTCAATCAAGGTGGTTCTGCCAAGGACTGGCCCACGGTGGCGGGGTTGGCCGGGGATTTGGGGGACGGAAAGGCTGGTCACCTTGGGCCGGGCCTTCTACACTCGCGCCATGGATGGGATCGAGGTCTGTGATTTGCGCAAGAGCTACCAGGTGTTCCGGAAACAATCGGGACTGCTGGCCTCTGTGCGCTCTCTCTGGAGTCGGGAATACACTGAGGTCCAGGCGGTGCGGGGCATCAGCTTCCAGATTGCCCGGGGGGAGATGGTGGCGTTCCTGGGGCCCAATGGCGCGGGAAAGACCACGACTCTCAAACTGTTGGCCGGGCTGATTCACCCCACCTCCGGAACAGCCACCGTGCTGGGGCATGTTCCGTGGCGGCGGGAAATCGCCTATCGTCGGCGATTCGCCCTCGTGATGGGTCAGAAGAACCAGTTGTGGTGGGATCTGCCCGCCCAGGAATCGTTCCGTCTCCATCGCGAGATCTACCGGCTGGATCCGCAGGTCTTCGAACGGCGACTGGCCGAGTTGGTGGATCTTTTGGAGGTCTCCCGACTGGTCAACCAACCAGTCCGCGAATTGTCGCTGGGAGAGCGGATGCGGATGGAGCTGATCGCCGCGCTGCTGCACGATCCGGATGTGCTGCTGCTGGACGAACCGACGATTGGTCTCGACGTGGTCTCGCAACGTCGAGTCCAGGAATTCCTCAAGCACTACCAGGCGCAACGGCAACTGACCGTGCTATTGACCAGCCACTACATGAAGGATGTGCAGGCTCTCTGCCGACGGGCCATCGTGATCAACGAAGGGGAAATCAAACACGACGGTTCGCTTGAAGAGGTGATCGATCGGTTTGGGTCGTTTAAAGTCATTGAACTGCTCTTTTCGGGCGACACTCCCCCCCAGGGGCTGGAGGCGTTTGGGGAGGTGTTTGAGATGCAGTTTCCCCGGGCGAAACTCAAGGTGCCGCGGCAGCAGGTCCCGGAAACCCTGGCGGGCCTGCTGGCGAAATATCCGCTGGAGGATGTGGGCGTTCACGAGCGGCCTCTCGAAGAGGTGATTGCCGAATTGTTCACGTCGACTCGGGGGGCGGCATCGGCGGCCACCGCTTCGGAGACCCCCCGATGACCAGTGCCTGGAGCGTCCGGTGGTGCGTGCTGCGGACCGCCATCAGCGAACGTCTCACCTATCGGGGCGATTTCGTGCTGGGGACCCTGGTGCGGTTCCTGCCCATCGTCACCCAGGTTTTCCTGTGGACGGCGGTCTACGGAGCCAGCGACCAGCAGTCGATCCAGGGGTATGGCTATCGCGACATGGTGGCCTATTCGCTGTTGGTCATGCTGGCCCGGGCGTTTTCCAGCATGCCCGGCCTCGCGGGGGGAATTGCCCGTGAAATCCGCGAGGGATCGATCAAAAAGTATCTCACGCAGCCGGTCGACATGCTGGGCTTCTTGTTTTGGTCGCGGGTGGCCCACAAGCTGGTCTATTACGCCGTCGCCTGCGGCCCCTTCGCTCTGCTGTTCTGGCTGCTGCGGGACTACTTCACCCATACACCCGACCCCCTCACGGTGCTGGCGTTCTGCACCTCGCTGGTCCTCGGTTTTCTGATTGGGTTTCTCACGGAGTCACTGATCGGCCTGATCGGATTCTGGTTCCTGGAGGTCAGTTCGTTGATCTTCATCTTTATGATGCTGAACTACTTCCTCTCGGGACACATGTTGCCCCTCGATTGGCTGACCAACGCCTTGCCCGAAGATTCGGCGTGGCGGTTTGCGGCCCGCGGAATTCTCGCCTGTCTGCCATTCCAGTACATGGCGTACTTTCCCGCGTCGGTGATGTTGGGGAAGGTGACCGGGGCCGATCTGGTCTGGCAACTGCTGGGGGGACTCGGGTGGGTCCTGGCACTCTATGCTCTCAACCGTCTGGCCTTCGCCCGGGGTGTGGCCCGGTACTCGGCGTTTGGGGGCTGACTGGCATGGAGTCTCCTGACGATTTCGCACTGAAGCGCCGCCTCGTGGGTTGGCTGGCCAGCGGGTGTTTTGCGGCCGCGGCCGTGCTGTGGTTGCTGGGGGCAGATCCGCGGGCCAACCCGGTGCTGGCCTCGCTGCCGAGGGTGGGAATCGTGCTGGCCACCCTGTGGTACGCACTACCCCGCGACGGAACCAACTTTGTCTGGTCCCGGGCACTGGCCCCCATGCTGGTTGCGATCGGGCTGATGGCGCTGGTTCGGCGGGCGGCGTGGTGGATCCTGCCAGCCAGCGTGTTGGTGGCCCTCGCTCTGGTCTTCATCCGCCCCAAGACAAGGTCCCGCTGAATTGCCGGACACAGCGAGGTTGGAAGGGGGAAAAGTTCCCGGCCCCGCCTCGTTTCCCGGCCCCTCCCCGGGTTGGCTTTTGCGGCCCCCTTCGGCACAATACGGGGCCTCTCTTGAGTGGTGGGGCGAGAATTCCCCAGCCGTCCGTGTGCCTTTGTCGTGACCAAGACCAATGTCGACTCCAGGATTGCCCATCAGCGAACTCCTTTCCCTGCTGAACTCGGGAAAGTTGACCGCGGTGGATTTGACGCAGGCTTGCCTGGATCAGATTTCCAGGCAGGATGCCCGGGTGGGAGCCTTCTTGTCGGTCGATCCCGCAGCGTCTTTGGAGCAGGCCCGGCAGATCGACAAACGCCGGGCGCGGGGCGAAACCCTGGGACTGCTGGCTGGCTTGCCCGTGGCCATCAAGGATGTGATTTGCCAGAAAGGGACTGTCACCACCTGTGCCAGCCGGATGCTGGAGAAATTCGTCGCTCCCTATGACGCACATGTCATCGAGAAACTGAGGAAGGCGGATGCCGTTCTGTTGGGAAAAACCAACATGGACGAGTTCGCGATGGGGTCCTCGACCGAGAATTCGGCCTACCAGGTGACCCGCAATCCCTGGGACCTCGAGCGGACTCCAGGGGGATCGAGCGGCGGTTCGGCGGCAGCCGTGGCGGCCCAGATGGTGCCGCTGTCGCTCGGCAGCGACACCGGCGGCTCCATTCGCCAACCGGCGGGCCTGTGCAGTGTGGTCGGGCTGAAGCCGACCTACGGCCGGGTCTCGCGCTACGGCCTGATCGCCTATGCGAGTTCACTCGATCAGATCGGCCCGTTCGCCCAGGATGTGCGGGGGACGGCCCTGTTGCTGGAGGCGATTGCCGGGGCGGATTCCCGGGATTCGACCTCGGTTCCCAAAGACGTACCGCGCTACAGCCAGACCCTCGAGCAGCCCCTGCAGGGGTTGCGGATTGGGGTGGCTCGCGAGCACTTCGCCCCGGGACTCGATCCGGAGGTGGAGCGCTCAGTGCGGGAGGCCCTGCGGGTCTACGAGAGCCTGGGGGCGACCCTCCAGGAGATCTCTCTGCCGCACCAGAAATATGCCGTTGCCGTGTATTACATCGTCGCCCCCTCCGAAGCGTCGAGCAACCTGGCCCGGTACGACGGGGTGCACTACGGGCATCGCGCAGCCCAGTTTGACAGCATGGTCGAGATGTATTCGGCCAGTCGGGGGGAGGGGTTTGGTTCCGAGGTCAAGCGCCGGATCATGCTGGGAACCTACGCCCTGTCGGCGGGCTACTACGACGCCTATTACCTCAAGGCACTCAAGGTCAGGCGGTTGATCCGCAACGACTTCGACGCCGCCTTCCAACAGGTCGACCTGATCGCAACTCCCGTCAATCCGACCCCGGCGTTCAAGATTGGCGAGCTGGTCAACGATCCGCTTGCGATGTACCTCTCGGACATCTACACCATTAGCGCGAATCTCGCGGGGATTCCGGGCATTTCCGTGCAGGCGGGCTTTAGTTCCGGGGGCCTCCCCCTGGGGCTGCAACTGCTGGCGGCGCCATTTGAAGAGGAACGGCTGCTGCGGGCGGCCCGCATGTTGGAGCGCGAGACCGAATGGCATCGTCGCCGGGCCCCGCTGGCTGGCTGATTTCCCGCTAAACCACACTTTTCGAAGCTGAATTCGGCCGGAACCACAGGCATGCACACCACGACGATCATTGGATTGGAAGTTCACGTTCAACTGCAGACCAAAACCAAGGTCTTTTGCGGTTGCTCGACCGCCTTCAATCCGTCGAATCCCAACGTTCAGACCTGTCCGGTCTGCCTGGGTCTGCCCGGCGCCCTGCCCGTGTTGAATGGCGAGGCCTTCCGACTGGCGGTCAAGACCGCGATGGCCTTGAAGTGCGCGATCTCCCCCTACACCAAGTGGGATCGCAAGCAGTATTACTACCCCGACCTTCCCAAGGGATATCAGATCAGTCAGTACGATCTCCCCTTCAGCGAGGACGGATTCGTCGAACTCGAGCCGCAGGAGACGCCCGAAGGGACGGTTCCGGGACGCCGGGTGGGCATCATTCGCGCCCACCTGGAGGAAGATGCGGGCAAGAATACGCATGATGAGACCGGCCGCGGACTCGACAGCCAGGTCGACCTCAACCGGGCCGGAACGCCTCTGGTGGAGATTGTCTCGCAGCCCGATCTGCGCTCTCCCTCCGAGGCCCGCCGGTACCTGGAGGAACTGCGTCTGCTGCTGACCTATCTCGAAGTCTCGGACTGCAACATGCAGGAAGGGAGCCTGCGCTGCGATGCCAACGTCAACCTCCACATTCACACCGATGACGGCCACAAGATCGCCACGCCGATTGTCGAGGTGAAGAATCTGAACAGCTTCCGGAACGTCGAGCTGGCTCTTGAGTACGAAGAGAAACGCCAGCTTGAGCAATGGCAGAAAACCGGCCAAAAAATTGGAGATGTGGCGAAGGAAACCCGCGGATTCGATGCCACCCGGGGAGTGACCTTTGCACAGCGCGGAAAAGAGGAAGCCTCGGATTATCGCTACTTCCCCGATCCCGATCTGACGCCGGTGATCGTCTCCGAGACCTACCTCGACGAAGTGCGGCAGTCGCTGTGCGAGTTTCCTGCCGATCGTCGGAAACGGCTGGCCGCCGCGTGGCAGCTCTCCAGCTATGACGTCGGGGTGATCGTGGGGCAGGGGAGGGAGTTTGCCGAGTTTTTCGAGGAAGTGGCCCAACTGGGCCACGACGGCAAACAGGCGTGCAACTGGGTGACGCAGGACGTGCTGCGCGAGATGAATGAACGCGGACAGACGATCCGGGAATTTCCCCTGAGGGGGGCGGTGCTGGGCAATCTGCTGAACCGGATCACTCAAAAGCAGATCACCATCAAGAGTGCCCGGGAGGTGTTCGCGACACTGCTCTCGGAAACCCACGCTGGTCAGGTGCTCTCGGCACAGAATATCGACCAGATCATTGCCGAGAAGGGTCTGGCCCTCGTGACCGATACTGGCGCCATTGATACGGCGATAGCCGAAGTGCTGGCGAAGAATCCCAAGATTGTCGCCGACTTCAAAGGCGGCAAGCAGGGGGCGATTGGCCCCTTGGTGGGACAGGTCATGAAGGCGGTGAAGGGAGCCGATCCCGCCGCGGTACGCAATCTGATCGCCGAAAAGATCGGCCAGATGTAACCGGCCAGATGTAACAAGTCGGGCCTCTGACTGCCGTCATGGCGCCGCTGTTCGGGTCCGACGCTGTCATCGGTCCGACGCAGCCAATTCCGTCGTCGAGAGAGATTGCGAGCATGATCCCGCGAGAAATCCTCTCTCCACTCAGCACTCGGCTGTGGTGGCTGGGGCAGTGGGGCTGGCGAGGGTTGCTGGTGGGAGTCCTGGTCGGCCTGGCGGTCGCCGGGTTTCACTGGTCGCTCGACCGGGTGACCACTCTGTTCTGGGCCTACCCGTCCTTGCTTTGGGCGCTGCCCGCGCTGGGTTGGCTGGGGGCCCGGTTGTATGAGCGTCTGGGGGGCGAGTCGACGGCCGGAACCAACCTGATCCTCGACCAGATCCACGAGCCGGGAGGTGGAGTCCCTCTCCGGATGGCTCCCCTGGTTTTTCTGGGAACCCTTCTGACGCACCTGGGAGGAGGATCGGCGGGACGTGAGGGAACCGCCGTGCAGATGGGAGGAGGGATCGCGGGGGGCCTGGCTCGATGGCTGGATTTGCGCGGCCCCGACCTTTCGCGGCTGCTCATGACGGGAGTGGCCGCCGGATTCGGGGCCGTGTTCGGAACCCCCCTGGCGGGAACGATCTTCGCCATGGAGGTGTTGACCCAGGGACAAATCCGGCACGCGGCCACAATTCCCTGTCTGATCGCCGCCTGCGTCGGCAACCTCGTCGTGCATTCTTGCGGCATCTCTCACACCCCCTATGTGATCGAGGATTGGTCCAGCACCTCGGTGCTGGACGGCTGGATCTTCGCCAAGGTCTGCCTGGCATCGGTGATGTTTGGCCTGACCAGTGTGCTGTTCGTCCGTTTGACGCATACGATTCAGCATCTGCTGGCAACCCGGGTCTCCCGGCTGACGATGCGCCCAGTGGTGGCTGCCGTCGCGATCTGGGTGTTGGTCATGCTCGTGGGATCGCGAGATTACCTGGGGCTGGGCGTGAGTCCGAATCCAGTGAATCCTCAAGGGGTGACTCTGCAATCCTGCTTTCATGAAGGGGGGGCAACCACCTGGAGTTGGTTCTGGAAGCTGATCTTCACGGCTGTCACCGTTGGTGGCGGGCTTCGCGGGGGAGAGGTCACTCCGTTGTTCTTCATGGGAACGGCGTTGGGAAATGCCGCCGCCGGATATCTGAACGCCCCCGTGGGATTGCTGGCGGCGCTGGGGTTTGTCGCGGTCTTCGCCGGGGCCGCCAAGACACCGCTCGCCTGCACGGTGATGGCCGTGGAACTGTTTGTGCTGAACCAGAATAGCCCGTCGCCCGCCGGTTTGACTCTGCTCGCCGCCTTCGCCTGCCATATCTCCTGGTCGGTCAGTGGCATCGATTCGATTTTTTCGCGCCAGCGGACACTCCCTGCGGAACTGAGCGCCCCCCCAGCAACCCGGTGTGACGTCGCGAGTTCTCTGACAACCTCTGGTCCCGGGTGATTTCGCAGTCTCTCACTGACAGTCACCAGCGCAGAGTACAAGTCGGTGCCGCTCCGTGCCGGCGCAATGATTTGTCTGGGTTCAACAGCAGGCGTGCTGGATTCCAGCCCTGACCCCGGACCCTGCGGCCTACACCAATCTTCATGTGGTATTCACTGTCTGCTGATTGGCGTTTCCCTGGACCAGAGTAAACTTCGGGTGTGTCTGGTGGGGTTGAATGCGGATCAAGTCGTTGGCTCGGCATCACGTGAGGTGTGCCTGGCAAGTGAATCTCCATGATGTGTTGCATTACGGCAACGATCTGAGAGGAACTTCCAACCGGCCCCCCCAGCCATCTTGGCCAGGGAATCATTCAACGTGTCCGCCACCATGCAGGGGGGGAAACGTCTGGGAGGCGTTTGGTGTGGATTTTTGGCGACGTGTCGTTGCCTGTGTTCTGAACCTTTCAAGGAGTGCGGAATGAAGAGTCTGAAACGGAGCGGCGAGGTTCGAGGTGGTTCGCGGGGTGGCTTCACCCTGATCGAGCTGCTGGTGGTGATCGCGATCATTGGGATTCTCGTGGCGTTGCTGCTGCCGGCGGTCAATGC